>CAZJWK010000103.1:0-10313 GCA_964549595.1 uncultured Sphingobacteriales bacterium
TCAGGAATCTAAGGGCTTTTTGTGAAGATTTTATATGGGAAATGTGGTAGAACCTTTTAATTTCACCCTTGACTGACATTATCCTTTTCCAAATAATTAGTTTTGAACCCAAAATACCTTTAAAGCCAAAACATTTTCTAAACCCAAATAATGAATCCCTTCCTGAATAAGCTCACCCAAATCCATTACCGGTACTACCAGTCAAAGCCCATTTGGGTTAAGGGGATCTATTGGTTGCTTTTTGGTTTTTTGCTTTTCTTATCCATAGACCGTGCTTTAGAGAAAGGGCCTGGTGGCGATTTTTATGTGTTTTGGTTAGCCGGGAAGCACTTCTTAAGCGGTGACCCCATTTACCAATTACCGAATCAGCCCCGCAATTTCCTTTACCCGCCTTTTGCAGCTTTTTTATTCTCCTTTTTGGCCATTTTCCCATTCAAAATGGCCGCGATCGTTCAATCCCTTGGCAATCTCCTGATTTGGCCACTTACTTTCTTATTAGGCGTTCTCATTCTTGAAAAACTCCACAAAAGCCCTGTTCCTCAGGTAGTGGTGCTGCTAACTTTTGTTTTCACCTTTAACTTTTACCTGGTTAATCATAACCTACTACAAGTGAATACCCTCCTTTTGCTGCTTATATTATCCGCATTGTATGCTTATTTGATCCAAAAATATTGGTTATCAGGAGCCTTAATGGGTGCGGCCGTTTTACTGAAAGTGACACCGGTCATTTTTTTGGCCTGGTATTTTATCCGCGGGAGGTTAAAGGCTTTTTTAACGGCGCTTGGGTTTATTGGGCTTTTTACTTTAATCCCGCTATTGGTAAGGGGCATTGAAACGGGCTTTAATGACCTGCTCCAATTTTGGGATACCTTAAAGGGTCAAATCCCCGAAAGTAAGCAAGTGAATGCATTTACCAACAATAAATCCCTGAGGGGAATGCTGCTGAATTTTCATTATCAATTTGACTGGCTAAAGCCTGGCACAGGAAGCCTATTAATGAATTGGCTTCCTTATTTATTCGGAATGGCTTACCTGTTTTGGTTGGGTTGGCTCCGTATTAAAAGATACCCTTTAGGGGACCTGGAGTTTGCCGCTACCTTACTCCTAATCCTGTTGGTTTCTGAGGTAACCCGTAATGCCCACATGGTATCCCTTTCTTTTGTTTTGTTAACCTTATTCAGCCGAGCCTACTTATCGGGTAATAAACCTTTAATGGTAGGCTTGGTAAGTATCGGGCTAATTTTCACTATAACCGGGCGGGATATCATTGGGGATACGGCTTTTGAGTTTTTACTCCAACAAATAAACTTATATACATGGGCCCTGATTACCCTTTTCATCCTGGTAATAGGATTAAGTGTTAAAAGTCGAGTCAAAGGAAAGCAAACAAATGAATAGCAGCCTTTGGGTTGCTTGAGCATTAAATTGGGAGTTATTGATATAGAAGTGATGAAAAAGTTGGCTGCTAAGGGATTAGGAATTATTCACCAAAAATTGCCTGTTGGCGAAACTTCCAGTAATTTTGCAAGCTTATTTAAGGTATGCTCAAATACGCCCTGCTCAAAGATTTTCAAAAACAGGATGAACCAGTATGGCTTTAAAATGCGGGATTGTTGGATTGCCTAATGTAGGCAAATCGACCCTTTTTAACTCCCTTTCAAGTGCGAAAGCACAATCGGCCAATTTTCCTTTTTGCACCATCGAACCCAATGTGGGAACCATTACCATTCCTGATGAGCGCCTGAATAAGTTGGCAGAATTGGTAAAGCCGCAGAATGTGGTGCCCAATGCCATTGAAATTTATGACATAGCGGGTTTGGTAGAAGGAGCCAACCAGGGAGAAGGACTGGGTAACCAGTTTTTGAGCAACATCAGGGATGTTAAGGCCATTATTCATGTTATCCGCTGTTTTGAGGATGAAAATGTGGCTCACCAGGATGGCAAAATTGATCCGGTTCATGATAAAGAAATCATTGACACGGAATTACAGCTAAAAGACCTCGAAACCGTTGAAAAAAGCCTGGAAAAAGCCAAAAGAGACACGAAGTCCGGAGATAAGGAAGCCAAACAACGGGTAAGTTTCCTGGAAAGGGTAAAAACCCACCTGGAACAAGGTCAATCCGTCCGTTCTATGGCATTTAATGAAGAAGAATACCAATCCGTAAAAGGGCTTCAGCTCCTGACCATTAAACCCATCCTTTATATTGCCAATGTCGGGGAAAATGATATCCATGAGGAGAACCATTATGTCGATCGTTTGGCCCTTTCAGTGAAAGAAGAAAATGCCCCGCTGCTTAAAGTAAGCGCCAAAATTGAATCCGAAATTGCTGAGGTAGAAGATCCCGATGACCGCCGGCAATTACTGGGCATGTACGGTCTGGAAGAACCGGGGGTCAATAAATTGATTAAAAAGGCATATGGGCTTCTGAACTTGATCACTTTTTACACTGCGGGCCCGAAAGAAGTCAGGGCCTGGCCGCTAAGAAAAGGGTTGCGTGCCCCTGAGGCTGCCGGTGTGATCCATTCAGACCTCCAAAGGGGTTTCATTAAAGCGGAAGTGATCAGCTATGAGGATTTTATAGTGTGTGGCTCCGAAGCTGCCGCAAGGGAAGCCGGGAAATTAAGGCAGGAGGGAAAAAATTATGTGGTGAAGGATGGGGATGTCATTCATTTTAAATTCAATGTCTGAATGAAAACCGTAGGCATCATACCGGCCAGATACCATTCAAGCCGTTTTCCGGGAAAAGTCCTGGCAGACATAAACGGTAAATCGGTCCTGGAACGTGTTTATGAAAAAGCCAAAGCCGCTGAATTTGATGAAGTCATTGTCGCCACAGACCACGAGACCATTAAAGCGCACGTCCATCAATTCGATGGGCAGGCTGTGATGACCAGCAATGAGCATCAATCAGGGACTGAACGCTGTCAAGAAGCCCTTAATAAGTTACCGGATGCCTACGAGTTAGTGGTTAACATCCAGGCTGAAGAACCCTTCACTAACCCGGAGGAGGTTAAAAAACTCAAAGAGGCCTTTTCGGACAGAGCCGTTCATATTGCCACTTTAATCCAAAAAATCCGGGAACCTGATGATTTGTTTTCACCGGATGTGGTAAAGGTGGTGAAGGATCAGCAAAATTTTGGTATTTTGTTCAGCCGGACGACCATTCCCTATTTGAAAAATGTGAAATTGGCCCAGTGGATCAGTCAATACAACTTTTACAGCCATACGGGCATATATGCTTACTGCTCCGGCACATTGGAAAAGCTTGTCCATTTACCGGAAAGTCCGCTTGAAAAAGCAGAATCATTGGAGCAATTACGCTGGTTGGACAATGGTTACCCGATCAAAGTGGTAGAATCGGAAGGAACCGGTATTTCGGTGGATACCCCAAAAGATCTGGAAAAAGCCATAGCATACGCCTCTGCCAAAGAAAATACCTAAATCATTAAAATACGTTAAAAATTCCTTAATCTTTTCTTAGTTTCGATAGGGAAAATGTGGGCTCAAAATTCTTTTTAAACAATGAAAACCAAATACATTTTTGTTACGGGTGGTGTTACATCCTCTTTGGGTAAAGGCATTCTTTCGGCCTCATTGGGAAAATTATTGCAATCCCGTGGTTACCGCGTAACCATTCAAAAGTTTGATCCTTACATCAACGTGGACCCGGGAACCATGAATCCTTATGAACACGGGGAATGCTATGTTACCGCTGATGGTGCGGAAACCGATCTGGACCTGGGCCATTATGAACGATTCTTAAACATCCGGACCTCCCAACTTAACAACGTGACAACCGGTAGGATTTACCTTACGGTCATTGAAAAGGAAAGAAGAGGGGATTACCTGGGTAAGACGGTACAAGTGATTCCGCACATTACAGATGAAATAAAGAACCGCTTTCAATTAATTTCCCAGGAAGAGGAGTATGACATTGTTATCACCGAAATCGGTGGTACCATTGGGGATATCGAATCTCTTCCTTTTGTCGAAGCGGTCCGTCAAATGAAGTGGGAATTGGGCCCTGCAAGAAGCGTGGTGTTGCACCTTACCCTTATACCTTATTTACGGGCGCCGGAAGAACTCAAGACTAAGCCCACTCAACACTCAGTGAAAAAACTACAGGAATATGGGATACAACCTGATATCCTTGGCTGCCGAACAGAATATCCACTCGATTACGACATCCGCAAAAAATTAGCGCTTTTCTGCAACGTGAATGTCAATTCAGTCATTGAGGCCAGGGATTCTGATACCATTTACGATGTACCCCTTACTATGATGAAAGAGGACCTTGACCGCGTGGTATTGGACAAGTTTGACCTCCCTGCTCCCAGCCAACCGGAAATGAAAGACTGGCGTAATTTCCTGGATCAATTAAAAAACCCTTCCAACGAAGTCAATATAGGATTAATCGGAAAATACACGGAACTGCCCGATGCTTATAAATCCATACGGGAATCCGTGACCCACGCAGGGGTCAATAATGACTGCCGCGTGAACATTCAATACATTTCTTCTGAATACCTGCACGAAGAAACCATCGAACATATCCTCAAAAACCTTCACGGGATCATTGTGGCCCCGGGATTCGGAGATCGCGGGATTTTAGGGAAAATCAAAGCCATTCAATACGCCAGGGAGCAAAAAATTCCCTTTTTCGGCATTTGTCTGGGTATGCAATGCGCTGTTGTAGAATACGCCAGGAATATTATGGATTGGGGAAAAGCCAATTCAACTGAATTTGACCCGGATACCCCTGAGCCTGTTGTGGATTTGATGGAAGACCAGAAAAACATCGATAATAAGGGCGGTACAATGCGGTTAGGCACTTACGATTGTCACCTCAAAGACGGTTCAAAATCTCAGTCGGTTTATGGAAAAAAGGAAATCAAGGAAAGGCATAGACACCGGTATGAACTTAACAATGATTACTTAAAATCGCTCGAAGAAAATGGCTTGTTATTAAGCGGTATCAATCCCCGAACAGAATTGGTCGAAATTATCGAAATTGAAGAACACCCTTGGTTCGTAGGGGTGCAATTTCATCCGGAATATAGCAGTACGGTGCTTGAACCGCACCCCCTTTTTATAAGGTTTGTCGAAGCCACTAAGGAATATAAAGCGCGGATGAAAAAGGAAATGCTGGCAGAGTAAGTTGAGGAAATACTAGACGGGCAAAAGGGTAAAAATTGTCAAACCCTAATTTTGGATCAATGCCTCACTTCTTTTTTAAAGCCCTTATCCATGCTACCATTTTTAACCCAATAAAACCACTTGCATGCACTGGGACGAGCTCTTAAATACCCAGCGATTCGGTGTAGAAAGCCGGCAAAATGAGAATGACAAAACCCGGACGCAGTTTGAAAGGGATTATGACCGGTTAATCTTTTCCTCGCCATTCAGAAGGTTACAAAATAAAACCCAGGTTTTTCCTTTACCGGGAAATATTTTCGTGCACAATCGACTCACCCATAGCCTTGAGGTAGCTAGTGTAGGGCGTTCTCTCGGCAATATGCTGGCTGAAAAACTACGCGAGCATAAATTGGTTGAAAACTACCACCTTTTACAAGAATTGGGTTCCGTGGTTGGTGCCGCATGCCTGGCCCATGACCTTGGCAACCCACCGTTCGGCCATTCGGGTGAAAAGGCCATTCGAAAATTTTTCAAGGAAGGAAAGGGCAAAAATTGGGAATCAAAACTTAAGACCAGCGAATGGGAAGATCTGATTCATTATGAAGGCAATGCCAATGCCCTCCGGCTTTTGACGAGGCAATTTAAGGGACGGAGGCAGGGTGGTTTCAACCTTACCTATACCACTTTATCGACCATTGTTAAATATCCCTGTGAAGCGGCTGCCATTGATACGTCCCGGCCTCATCAAAAAAAGAACGGATTTTTTAAATCAGAACAAGAAGCCTTTCTCCAATTAGCCGAAACCTTGCAAATCCCGCTTTACAATGAAAATCCCCTGGTAGCCGCCCGGCATCCTTTGGTATTCCTCGTAGAAGCAGCGGATGACATTTGCTACCAGATCATTGATCTGGAAGATGCTCATAGAATGGGCATTTGTAATACCCACCAAGCCAAGGATTTTCTTTGGGCATTTTTTAACCATCCTGATTTATCCGGCGAAGCAAAAGCCATTGAGGAAACTTTCCTTACCGTTACCGATCCCAAAGAGCAAATTGCCTACTTAAGGGCAAGAATCATCGGTTTATTGATTGGTAAATGCTTTGAAATTTTCTGGGAAAACCACGATCTCATTCTGGCAGGTGATTTCGAAGGAGATTTGATGGATAAAATGCCCAATCCTTATGCCGAAGCCATGGCTGCCGTTAAAGCGTATTCCGTAAACCATATTTACAATGCACAATCCGTGAATGAAGTGGAGCTGGCCGGTTATAACGTCATAGATGGTTTGCTGGAGGAATTTATTCCGGCCATTCTGGAACCCGGAAGTTCTCCTTACCTTCAAAAGGTCCGGCAATTGTTTCCCGAACAATTCAGTACGGATTCAAATGAACCTTACGACCAGGTCTTATCTGTTTTGGATTATGTTTCCGGCATGACGGATACTTACGCATTGAACCTCTTCAGGCGGATTAAAGGCATCGATTTGCCTTCCTTTACGTAAGCTTATGGTCAAAAGCGCCTAATTCACGATCTCCACTGAAAGGATTAATCCAGGGCTTTGAAGGTTTGCTCAATAATATCGCAGCATGCATGAATTTGCTCTTCGGTAATAATCAATGGAGGGGCGAAACGGATGACATTCCCGTGGGTTTGCTTGGCCAACAACCCGTTTTTGATCAATTTTTTGCAAATGGCCTTGGCCGTAATGGTAGTCTTTTCATCGTCCAGGACAACGGCATTCAAAAGGCCCTTACCCCTGACGTGGTCGATCCATGGGTGGTCAATATTTTGCAAACGGTCCCGGAAAATGGGCCCCAATTTAGCGGCATTTTCCGGCATTTTCTCATCCTTTATTACCTGGACCGCTTCCATGGCAATCCTGGCTCCTAATGGATTGCCCCCGAAAGTAGAACCATGTTCACCGGGCTGAATAGCAAGCATGATGGGATCATCTGCCAAAACGGCAGATACGGGCATCATACCTCCTGAAAGGGCTTTCCCGAGGATAAGGACATCCGGTTTGACATTTTCATGGTCACAAGCCAGCATTTTCCCCGTTCTACCCAGACCGGTTTGAATTTCGTCAGCAATTAAAAGCATATTGTGCTTTGTGCAAATCTCCCGGACCTTTGAGAGGTAGCCTTCATCCGGAACCACAGCCCCGGCTTCTCCCTGTATAGGCTCTACCAAAAAACCGGCAATTTCAGGGTCATTGGCCAGATCTTCCAGTGCATTAGTATCGTTATAGGGAATCACATGATAACCGGGATTGAACGGGCCAAAACCTTCACGGGATTCTTCACTGGTGGAAAAGGAAATGATGTTGATGGTTCTTCCGTGAAAATTTTCGTCCACAACCACTATTTTGGCCCTGTCTTCCGGAATATGTTTATTTTGGTAGGCCCATTTCCGGGTAATTTTAATGGCGGTTTCCACTGCTTCCACTCCGGAGTTCATGAAAAGTACCTTGTCAAAATCAAAGGTTTCCGCCAGATAGGCTTCGGCTTTCCCCAACCAATTGTTGTAAAAAGCGCGCGAAGTCAAGGTCAGGACTTCTGCTTGCTCTTTTAATGTGTTTACAAGGGCTGGGTGGCAATGCCCTTGGTTTAAGGCACTGTAGGCGGATAGGAAGTCGTAGTACTCATGTCCTTCCGGATCCCACACCTTAACGCCTTTTCCTTCGGAGATCACAACCGGTAATGGCTGGTAATTATGGGCACCATACCGGTGTTCCAGGTCCATTGCTTCCTCTGAATTAATAGTGCCTTGCATGGATAATGTTTTGTATTCGACCATATTGCCGTTTCCTTTATGCTTGATTGCTTAATACGATTTCATTTAATTGCTGAATATAATCCAAAATGGACTTGACACTTTCAGGATTTTTTATTGAGGTATGAAAAACCGGTGGAATTTCCTCCCAGGTTTCTGAAAGGGCTTCCTCAAAATCGGCTATATTTTGCTCAACCGCTTTTGTTTTGGCTTTATCGGTTTTGGTAAAAACCAGGCTAAATGGTACACCTTGTTCGCCCATCCAATTACAGAACCGAATGTCTTTGTCTTTGGGTGGAATGCTGGCATCAATTAACACAAACGCATTCACCAAATTTTTCCGGTTTATAAAGTAACCTTCGATGGATTCAAGCCATTCCTTGCGTAATTTTTTAGCGGATTTGGCATACCCATACCCCGGCAGGTCAACCAGATTCCATTTCCGGTTCACCAAAAAAAGGTTTAAGGTTTGGGTTTTTCCGGGGGTTCCGGAAGTTTTTGCGAAATTTTTCCGGTTCACCAAAAGATTGATCAAACTCGACTTTCCTACATTGGATCGGCCAATAAAGGCATATTCGGGTTTATCCGTATAACCCATTTTCTTCCAATCAGGAACGCTTTTGCAAAATTCAACGGTGGTTACCAATGTGTTATGCTTTAATTATCCCAAACCCCTAATGAAACTTTCCCAAACAGGCATTACTTTTGCCCTTTAAAATCAGTGCAAAGAACGGGAATTTAATGAATGTGGCTAAATTTCCATGCAGTTTTTTAAACCCATTTTTTGGGGGTTTGTTTATGCAGTGGTGTGGGAGCTTAAAACCAAGCAATGAATGAAAAACCAGGTAGTGCCTGATAAAAGTGCAAGTACCGGCAAAAAAGCACAAGTTGCTCAAATGTTTGACCAAATTGCCGGTACTTATGATTTTTTAAACCATTTCCTTTCTTTGGGCATCGATATTACCTGGCGGAAAAAAATCAGGCGGCTGTTAAGTGTTCATCAACCACGAGCAATACTGGATCTGGCAACCGGTACAGCAGATTTGGCGATAGAATTGGCGAAATTAAAACCGGATCGGATAATTGGCGCGGACATATCGGAAAAAATGTTGGCTAAAGGAAGGATTAAAATAAACAAAAAAGGCCTTGGCGATCTCATAAGCTTAGAGTACGGAGATTCTGAAAATTTGACCTACCAAAATGATGAATTTGATGCGGTCACTGTGGCTTTTGGCGTTCGCAATTATGAAAACCTGGATAAGGGCCTGGAGGAGATTTACAGGGTTACCAAGCCGGGAGGAATGGCCGTAATACTGGAATTTTCCCAACCCACAGCGTTTCCGCTTAAACAATTATACCAATTTTATTTCAAGAACGTTTTACCCGGGATAGGCCGTTTGTTTTCGAATAACCAAAAAGCTTATTCATATTTGCCTGAGTCAGTGGACGCTTTTCCTTCGGGCCAGGCTTTTCTAAAAAAACTGGAAAATAAAGGATTCAAGGAGACTCAATGGACACCCCTAACTTTCGGAATCAGTGCCATTTACACAGGCCAAAAATAATCATCATTTTTGCCATTCTGATTTCCTGTATTTGTGTATCTACTACCAGGGCTCAAACCAAAAATAATCCCCTTTATGACTATAACAAAAAACTCCATTTTGGTTTTTCCATAGGCACCAATGTAGCCGGTTTTTCCCACCAATTTTCCGATCATTTTCACAGGAACGATACGCTGCTTTCCATAAGAAAGAAACGCTTCCCGGGTTTAAATTTAGGCGCCATAGCCAATCTGCATTTAGGCAACCATTTTGACCTCAGGTTTATACCCAGCCTGATTTTAGCCGAAAGGGCCATTGAATACAATTTTAGGAACGGTCAAACGGTAACTAAGAACATCGAATCCGTTTTTATAGAAGCGCCCTTAACCGTTAAGTTCAAATCGGTCAGGCGGAACAATGTGCGGTTTTATGTGATAGGAGGCGGCAAAGTATCCTATGATATGGCTAGTGAGGCTGACACAGAACAAAATCCTGCTAACCCTTTTGTGGCTCTGAAGCAAAGGAGTTACTATTACGAATTTGGGTTTGGCTTTGACATGTATTTCCCTTATTTCAAATTTTCTCCTGAGATCAAAATTTCCCGCGGATTGACTGACGTCCTTTCCCATGATAAGTATGTTTACTCAAACTCCTTCAACTTCCTCCGGTCCAATGTCATTTTTCTTTCCTTTCATTTTGAGTGACGAGTGACAAAATCTTGAAAAAGGGGAAATTGATTTATGCCGGAACGGGTTGATATTTGGCTTTTTAGCCACTGACAATGGAACCAATTCGAAATAAGCCAAAGACAAACAACCAACAATTATTCTGTAAAATTGGTAAGTGGGGATGAGAAGACTCAG
>CAZJWK010000104.1:0-10275 GCA_964549595.1 uncultured Sphingobacteriales bacterium
CATCCATGAAGACTTCCCGCGGTCTCCTTAAAGCATCATACGTATGGCGGAAGGTGAATATCAGCTTTCGCAGAGGTTCCGGTTTTAATACCACCCAGGTTAAATCGGATTTTATCATTGGGGTTCAGGCAAACCCCGGTTATAGCAGAGGAGTCTACCTCAAATTTTTGGATATTTAAATTCTGGCTGCTAGCAGTAAATCCTGTAAAAATCAATAGATAGGAACTTAATAAGTATTTAAAAACCCATTGATTCTTTTTTAAAATAGAAAAAAACTTTTAGTACATAATAATTAATAACTTTTAGTTTAACAATTTTTATAACCAAACCTCCAGGGTTTCGGAAACCCTGGAGGTTTTACTCACTTATTCCACCACCACTTTCTTCGTCACTACGCCTTCATCACTACTTACCTGCATCAGGTAAACCCCGGCCGAAATCTTGCCAGTATCGAGGTGATGAATGAATTTGCTTTTACCCATTCAGTAAAAGCATCAGGGATAGTTGGAAGCGTATCAGGTATTTTTGATTTAGCTGATGTTCCAAAATCAAAAATGCTTTGAGGAAAGCTGATAGAAGGCGCCAATGGACGGCTAAAGCAGGCCCATGAAAGTAGGTGGTACATGTAATGCATAATCATCAGTTTTATCAACCATTCTTACCCTCATTATTCCACATTTTGAAGGACTGTGTCAACAACCGGGGTAAAAAATTTTAAATTTTTTATTAATTAATTGATTTTCAATTTTTTATGAAAAAACACCATCAGGTTTGTCGGCCATTGGTTACTTCAAAGGTTTTAGCAAACGTGCTTACCGCATTTATATTCGCTTAAACCCTTTCATCATTGATCAATTCCTGAAAAAAAGTTAAAGGACCTACCCCCCCCCCTTTGGCTACCTGCCCCTTTCTTCGGCATTATTACCTGATCAGGATGAGGTCTTGCTTACAGGGTATAAACCTCCCTGGTCAGTCAGTTTATCCCGATAGGGAGTAAGGAAAAGCGGGAGCCCTTCCCTTAGTCAGACCAGGATTGGTCCCGCTTTTAGACTTCATTACGGTCATGATTATGGTTTGGGAGTGCCTGGAATGGTGAGGGATTAATTGCTACCCTTATATTTAACCAAACCTTCCCCCTTTGTACCTATCCATTTGTTGCCTTTCTGATCAATAGCAACGGTATGGACCTTATTGGTTGGGATACCCGAAGTGGTTTCATCATGGACGTTCCAGCTACTGCCGTCAAAAACCGCCAAGCCGCCTCCAACGTAAGCGTAGGCCCCCATCCATACCTTGCCATTTTCATCAATGGCAATCGATTTCACCTCATCATTCGTTAACCCGGAATTTTTTTGTGTGTAGACTTCCCAATCATTGCCATCATATTCGGCAATTCCATCATGTTGCGTACCAATCCATATAGTACCGCCATTACCAGTGGCCACGTAACTCGTATTATCATCCTGAAGGCCTGTATTGCCCATATTATAAGTATTCCAGCTACCAGTTTCGTAGGTGGCACAACCATCATCCGTACCTATCCATATGGTACCGTTTTTTGCAATAGCAATAGAACGAACATCATTATTAGGCAATTTGGAATTACTAGTGTTGTAAGTAGTCCACTTTTTACCATCATATGCAGATATGCCATTCTCCTTGGTACCAAGCCAGATAAGCCCCTCTTTACCAGTCGCAATGGTTTGGATCGTGCTCCCGGGTAAGTCGGAATTACTTTCCTTATAAACTTGCCAATTCTTGTTATCATACTTCACAAGGCCATGGCCATCCGTTCCAATCCATTTGTTCCCATTCTCATCAACACCAAGGGCTTTAACAGAATTGCCGGGTAAACCAGAATTATCCGCATGAAAACGCTTCTTATCTTCAGTGGACTTGTTGAACTTAACCAATCCCTGTTCGGTCCCGAGCCATAAGTGATTTTCTTTGTTGACTATCGCTTTAACCGTGTGATCACTATCAAAATGTTTCCATTTTGAATCAGCATTTTCCTGGGATAACCCTGCATGGCCTATCAGAATGGGCAACAATAGCATAAATCCTGGTTTTCCTTTTTTGAATCCTTTGAATTGTTTCATAATGCTTGCATTTTGGTTAGTAATTAATATACGTTTAGCCGGAATTTTCGCTAGCATAACCTGTTTTGCATTTCATTCCATCAGCATTTACTTCTCATCATCTCTTTCATTCCTTCTCAATAGGCTTAGCTATAAGCCTGATGATACTGATGCATAGCCATATTGCTTTGCGCTATCTTTAAAAATGTTCATCCCAATTGGTACCCTTAGAGCACATTAAACGTTTTTTTGGGTTCCAGCAAGGTTATTAATAACCGGCAAGCGCTGAGAGGCCTGCCAGGTATAGTATCAACTAAAAATTACCAGTAGTTACTCCACCACCACCTTCTTCGTCCGCACCGCTTCATCCGTTTTTACCTGCAGCAGGTAAACCCCGGCCGAAATCTTGCCAGTATCGAGGTGATGAATGAATTTGCTTTTACCCATTCAGTAAAAGCATCAGGGATAGTTGGAAGCGTATCAGGTATTTTTGATTTAGCTGATGTTCCAAAATCAAAAATGCTTTGAGGAAAGCTGATAGAAGGCGCCAATGGACGGCTAAAGCAGGCCCATGAAAGTAGGTGGTACATGTAATGCATAATCACCGGTTTTATTAATGTTTTTTCGTCCCCTTATTCCAGATTTTGAGGGACTGTGTCAACAACCCGGATAAAAATTATCATGATTTACGGAATTTGAATACATCCAGAAAGAGCCTTTTAATAGGGATCAGACGATTTTTTCTCAACGCTATGATAAGGCAGCTATCAGCAGTATAGGCAGAAGAAGTTCTCGAGGGGCAGCCCCTTTCAGGCCAACCATTCATTTTTCTAAAACTATTAAAAAAGCTTAACGGGCTCGTCTAATCCAGTAAAAACTTCCAATTCCCAAAACCAACAATCCCCCTAAAGCTATTGTCAACCACCAGTACCAAGCTATGCTTGATTGAGGTTCCGGAATATCATGCTGACTCCCCATCATTACATAACCGGACCAGTAATAGGGATTTGCATTGACATTGTTACCCTTTTTCAGGAAGGTAAGTTTTGCTTGCTTTAAGGCCTTAGCTTTCGGCATTCCTTCTCGTAGTTTCTTGTAAAACAACTGCATCAGCTTAGCGCTTGAACGGTCCTCCACCGGCCACATGGTCATCAGGATATTGTTACACCCCGCAATTTTAAAACCCCGAGCAAGGCTCATTAACCCTTCCCCTTCTATCAATTTACCATAACCGGTGCGGCAAGCACTCAATACCGCCAAGTCAGCATCCAGGCCCAGGTTGTAGATTTCATAATTGTGAAGCTCATTATCCTCATCATTTAGGGTGTCATTTGCAAAAAGTAGCTTACTATAAGCTGGATTTTGGTTATTAATGACTCCGTGGGTTGCCAGGTGGATAATACGGCTATTGGGTGCTGTTTTTTTGAATTGGCTTTCCGTGGCCTTCTGGTTTATAAATTTCTGCGCCTTCCCATCAAATGAACTTACATTAACCTCTTTCTTAGCACCAGGGATATCCCCTAGGGCAGTTCTCAGGGTATCCGATCTCCGCGAGGCACTTGCTAGTTCCTGATTACCTGCGTTATTAAAAGCCGGTGCATAACCACTAAACGCGATTTCCTTTTCCTTCTTTGTGGATTTTGGAGGTGCAGAAGAAACGATAGGGTGCATCCAAAGGGTGGTCGAAGGAGCATAAGAAAATGCATATTGCCTTACTAGAAAGGGGTAATCACGTATATTTTCTTTTTCGGGCATTTTTTTCAGCATCAGATCAAAAGGTAAGTACCAGATAAAGCCATCCGGTATGACTACTACATGGTTGGTGGTTAAATACTTTTCAACGGGTTTGAATAGATATTGGTAAAAGCGGTGAGCTTTTTGCTCATAAAATTGATGGGAACCCTTGGACAATTGCTTTCTAAATTTTTTAACATCGGTTTTCAGGGTGTCGTTGATTGTTAATTTTACCAGTTTATTGGTTTCCGGGGTAATTACCAATGCATAGGCCATTGAGTCTTCTACCACATACTCAACAATATTTTTATCAGCTTTTTTTAATTGCGCCTTAACAGCCCTAAGCGGAGTTGTAGAATGGCTAAATTTCCGGTTAAAGTATTCAGGATAATTGGCCTTTAGCGTATCAAAAATTTGATTCTTATTACGATACACTTTCATCCTCTCATTAACATATGCTGATTTAGAAGGGGCGCTCTTAGCATTTTGAATAGAATCGGTAAGGCGATTAATGGTAATATTTAAAGCTTTTAGCTTGTGGGTCAAACTGTCAGAAATATGTTTTGCCGCATTCAGATTGTATTTGGCAATCGCCGAAGACATGGCTATGCCCTTGGTTTTTTCAGCAAACTGATAAGCCTGTTTCAGCACCTTTCCATTATCATGGTCATGGGCTTGGGTTAATTTATAACAAACCTCCAGCGCTGGCGACAATAAGTTGAATTCCTGAGTTGCTATCTTTGAATTTTTCCCTGTTATGGTATTTTGTAGCGCTTTATCAAAGCATTTAGAAGCATATCGGTAATTCATCAGGGCTTTTTGCAGCAAGGCTAAATTCTTATTGTCCTTGTATAAATGGTGGAAAAGGGAAGATTTCAAAACGGTCATATTGTACTGGTAAAAATGGTTTATAACCTTTGACAAGGCGGGATTATTAGCTCTAAAATCCTTGTTAAAATTAACAGTGTTTAATTGTGTAGCTTTTTGTAAATAATAAAAGGCCGAGTCCATTTCACCCTTTTTTTTATAGATATTACCTAGCCTATGGTAGATGACATTGCCGATGTAAGAGGACTTTGCATTGGTAGATCTTTTTAAGTAGATTTTAGTGTTCATAACGGTCTTAATGGCTTGATCATATTTATGTTGTTTAATATAATTACCAGATAAATTCATATTAATTCCACTTAGCATTTGAAAAAACTCTCCTGGCAAAGCCTTAGCAGCCCGAATAGCTTTTTTGTAATATTCCTCAGCTTTCTGATAATTGCTTATCTTTTTATTTATATTACCGAAAGTGGTAAAAGTCATGGCTTTAAAGGGAAGAAATTTTGGCAAGCTTGGCTTATTTTTAAGCAATTGATTTGCTTTTTGAGCTAAATGCTTGGCTTTATCAATTTTTCTTACTCTCAGGTATCCGGAAGATAAAGCATTGTAAGCCCTTATCAATTTTGTGGTCTTTTTAGAATGCTTAGCCTCCAATAAATGAATAGCCCTCTTATAGTGGGTAAGCACCTTATGCAACCGCTTTTTTTGATCAGCTAAAAAGCCGAATTTTAGTTGAAGCTTACCCTCCTTAACACTATTCAGGCGATTGCTAGCTTTTAATACCTGATATGCAGTGTCAAAGTAGGGTTTAGCTTTGTTATACTTTGTTTTAATTAAATACTGCCTTCCAATGCCATTAAACAAATCATAAAAAAGCAAATGATATTTTGGATAATATTCTCGTAATATATTAATCCCTTCTTGATAAACCCGAATTGATGAATCTCGTTTATTGATTCCTCCAAGCTGATAACCCCACTTCCGGTAACACATGGCCAAAACTTCCGGGTCTTTTATATGCTTGTTTTTCATTAACTCAAAGGCTTTCCTTCTGTAGTGCTTTGTTCCTCCTTCTAAAGTCAATAACAGATCGCTGTATAATACATAAATGCTTACAAGGTCAGCGGGATACGCCTTGGATAAATTTTTAAGCTTTTTTTCCGCTTTTTTATTGAGCTTTAAAGGCGTTTGGTAGGCTTTTTTATTAGTTGCTTGGTTAAACTTATGTCTGGCATTTATATGTAAGGCCCTTACCTTATAAATGCTTCTGCCATTTTTGTAGGTATTAGCACACTTAGCAAATGGTGCCCACACCGAATCAAATTTTAAAGCAGGGGTATAATTCAGCATTAAAGTATGTTGCAGCAATTCATAACTCGCCTTTAAAAAGGCATCCGTATTACCCTGCGTTTTATAAAAATGACGTGCAGAGTCGTACAACTTGATTGACCGCTTTAACTCATTAGCACGGAAGGCTTGCTTTGCCTGCTTTAACAAAGTTTTATTCTTTCCACTAAGCCCATCCCCTGCCTCTACATTTCCTGCTAGCACCATTAAAGTGCATAATCCTACCATATATAGTGGCTTTGACTGAAATAAAGCGAATAAGTGGTTCATAAAACTTCGTTTTAAATATTTTACAAGCGTCACTTTAAAAGCGCTTTTGCTTGATCAACTTCCTTTTCATCGCATAATTTTAAGAATAAAATATTTTCTTTAAACCCCTTCTAAGCGTCAAAATTTAATGAATCATAGCATTTAGACAACATGCTAACCATTTATGTCATAATTGTTAGCAAGGTAAATCATTCAATGCCTGCCAATGGTTATTCCCGTTATTTTAGGTCCTTAAAATACCATGCACACCAATAAATGAACCAACGGAATAGGGCGGTTAAAGCGAGTTTATATACAATTAAAAAATAGAGCGTAGTCCTAGTCCAGGATGGCATCCTTTTATTACCAAGGAGGGTAGCAATAACAAAAAAGGCTAAGAGAAGGAACCTCCCAATGCTTGATTAAGAAGACCTGAAGTTTAACGAAAAGGAGATAAGATAAAAACCCTTAAGCAAAAACTCAGAAATAAGACCAATTCCCGTAGCGCTATTTTAGCTCTCCAAACTAATAGGATGTTAATCACAGAGCTTTTTCAGATTTCTACTCCATAAGCCTTACTCAATTTTTGCCTTGATACTTGGCTTCTCCTTTAAATCCCAGGCGCCATAGAATCCTGGTTTGAAAAGTAATTAACTGAATATCTTTATTAATACAATCTCAAAAGTCTACCTATTCCTTCATAAAGAATCACAGTTAAAAGCTAAATAGGAAGCCACCTAACTATGAAAGCAGCGTTGTTTATCTAGTACGTTGTCCAGCTTTCGCCATCATATTTCACTGGACCCCCTCTAAAAGTTCCGATCCACTTAGTATTGTCATCTCCAATGGTTATAGCTTCAATATTATTTCCGGGCAAGCCCGAATTGCGCTTGTCATACGTTTTCCACTTACTGCCGTCAAATTCCGCAAGTCCCCCGTATTCTGTTCCAATCCAGACGGTACCTTTTTTATCAATAGCCATAACCTCCACATCATTTTCCGGTATATCTGAATTGCCCTCATTATAAATTCTCCAGTTATCACCATCGTATTTAGCGATCCCATTATCCGTTGCAATCCATTTAGTTCCGTTATCGTCAATAGCCAGGGTTCGGATATCATTACTGGGCAATCCTGAATTAGCCCTATTGAAATAGGATTTGCTACCGTTCGATTTATTGATTTTTACAAGACCATTGGCCGTCCCCACCCACATAAATTTGGATCCTTCTGCAAAGACCTGAACCTTATCTTTATCACCGGGGCTATTTCTATCCAGATTGTGAGGTCGGTTGGCAAGGGTGATTGAAACCATACCAATACCCAGAAGGCTAACTAAGCCGGATTTAAAGTAGTATTTTACAAAGGCTCTCAGCTGGGCGAGTAGATTTACGCTCATTGCTTCCATATTTACTGCAGAAATTTTGATTTTGAGCGCAAGATAATGAACCCGCAGGAGTTATAGAAACTCCGGCAGTTTTAAATTTACTTCAGAGCCATTTTCTTCCTCCTACCGTTCTCATGCGTTTTCACCAGCAAGCGCAGGGTCTCAAACCCTGCGCTATGCATGGATAGATAGCCATTAGCTACTTTATTTCTACCATGTTTCTACAATATTTCTACGTCATTTCACAATCACCTTCTTCGTCCGTACGGCTTCATCCGTCTTAACATTCAGCAGGTAAACACCGGCTGATAGATCACTGACATCTACCGTGTGCCGGCCTTGGCCTGGCAGCTTGCCGGATTGGATGGTGCGGCCGGTCAATGTTTGTAATTTGTAGTTTGAAATTTGGGATTTGGGGGAGTGGATATTGAGTTGGTCCTTCAACGGATTGGGCCGGATTTTCAGCGAAGGTTGTTGAACTTCCTCATTGAAATTTACGCTTATCACATTGGAGTATTCATAACTTCCGTCAAAATCTACCTGCTTCAGCCGGTAATAGTTGGTAGCCATCTCAGGATTCCTATCAAAATATTGGTAATGCGTTGATTCGGTAGTAGTGCCCTGAGCTTCCTTCCGGCCTATGGTTTGAAATTGTTCACCGTCTTCCGAACGCTGAACCAGGAAATGCGAAGCATTCTGCTCGCTGGCTGTATGCCATTTTAATTTCACTTGGCCTGGTTGTTTCTGGCCGGAAAAGTGGGTGAGTTCAACGGGCAAGGCATTGTTGTTGGTGGAAGAACCAAAAGTCATAGGACTAAAACTACTCATGCTATTGGAGGTAACACTCCCTGACCCGCTGCTACTGCTGTAACTGCTCCGGCCTTCATCTTTCCACTGGGAACCGGTCCAATGGGCAACTTTTAAATCAGATGGGGTTGATATTCCCTGATTGGAAGCATTTTCCCAGTGAAGCGTCACTTTTACAGAAGGGGTGTTACTGCTGACTTCATCAAGGGTCCAATATTCAATGGTGCTGACTTTGGCCAAGCCTGACCCTTTGCTGGTATTCCCATAGCCGCTGTTGGTGTATTGCGCTGTGAATTTGACGGAGGTATTATTTCCCGGATCGGAAATGCCAATCTCCGCTAAGCGCCCGCCACCGCCTAAGGGAAACGTAAAGGCATCATCCCCGATTTTGGTGACTTTGCCGTTGACATAAGAAGAACCATTAGCGCCTTTTACAGTAGCACCATCTTCCAATACCAGGGAATCACTGGTCTCAGGAATAGATAAGGTGCCATTCTGAAGGTTTAACGTAGAAGTGATTTTTAAAGGATCTTCTAAAACAGCATTGACATTCGTACCATCCAACTTGAGGTCATTAATTTTAGTACCTAAGCCTGAACTAATGGTCACACTTTTATCGATGGTAGCTGTTGTACTATTGTTGTAGGTCCCTTGTTTCAGGTGAATCAGGGCATTCGAAGAACTTTGGTTAATGGCATGGTCAACCGTATGAAAAGGGAAGCTTATTGTACCGGCATTGGTATTACTGCCGCTGGTACTTACGTAATAGGCTTCTTTAATACCAATGGTGTAATAGCCATTCTTAATACTAACATTGTTAAATTTTACTTCCGCTCCATTGACCTTATCTGCTCCACTTATTTCTTCGGTAAAGCTGCCGGATGTCCCGCTTCTGTATAGCAAGACATAACTGGAAGCATCAGCTCCGGAAATGGTTTTATTAATGAGGTCAAAAGTCATATCAGGGCTTAAGCCACCATGATCATCTATGTACCAAATCCGGGAAAGGCGGTGAAAATTGGCATAGTTAGTATTTGAGGGCTTTTGAGTGGTTGTAATTCCGGTTCCTCCATCATGACCGAATACTGCATAATTGCCACTCGTAGAAAGGTTATCACCCAAACTCAGTTCACCGGATTCAAAAGAGGAATTTTTTCCGGGATAAATGGCAGCTATGTCATTTTTACCCTGAACAGTAGAATTGCCAATTACAGCATTGGAAGAAACCCAATCATTACTGGCATTCATCTTTTGAAGCGATCCATTATTTGAATTGGCGTGATCTGTAAGGGTAGTGTTCCCAGTGTTATTAAACTTATAGTAAGCTTCAAGGTTGGACTTATTACTTGGATTGGAGATTTCCTGATGCATTTGCAAATAGAGCTTCTGTTCAAGTCGTTTCCCCAAGCTTTTGGGGCAGAAGCACTCATAACTAACTCACCATCGAAGTAAAAGTAAGTAGAATCTTCATTTCGGTTAATCACGGCTGTCCAATGGTGCCATTCATTTAAAGGTGGGTCAGTCGAGGCCGTATCTGTAACATAATCGGGGGAATTATTAAAAGCAGCTCCATATCTATCATCGTCTGAATCCCAATACAGAATTAAATAATTAGCATTATTTCCATCCTGAATATCAATTAAGCGCCTCCAGCTTTTCGTACCACCCCAAACATTTGCCCATAAAGTAACGGTTGCTTTATTGTCATTGGTTGTTAAAAGGGTGGATGTGATATCCACGTGATCATTCGTTCCATCAAAATCCAAAGCATGCCCGGACTGGGCTTTTAATTCCTGGCTACTAAATAAACCTGATGCTATAAAAAGCAGGCTTACATAAAAAAGC
>CAZJWK010000105.1:0-10129 GCA_964549595.1 uncultured Sphingobacteriales bacterium
TATTTCACATTAATTTACAATGGTTGGGAAAATGCTTTTTACCTTCATATTTGACCTTCAATAACTCGTTGGGTCTTCGTCAGTAGGCAGACCTGCCACCGCTACAAAATTCTTCACTTACCTAAAGCCTAAATCCAATCCTGTTTAATCCCATATTTCCGGTTTACCTGAATGGCAAATTTTTGTGGGTTCCTATTGATCTTGTTTGTGGGGGTTTGTTTGTCGCTAAAACATTTTTTCTAAAAACTGAAAGCAAGGGATAACCGGAATTTTTCAGCTTCCATAATGTTACTATTTTTGGAGGTGATAATAATTTTATTACAGGTTAATATTTTAGCCTTTAAAGTCTGACATTATGGAGAACGTAATAAACGATAAAATTCAGGAAGCGAAGTTTGAAACGGAACGTAGGTCTCAGGAAATCGAGACTATGGATGATTATTTGGACAAGGCCAATGAGATCAAAAAGGCCTTATTAGACCTTATCAAGATTTACGACCGCTTGAATAAAGCATTGACCAGGTCAATTAACAATGAGGAAATAAGCATTACACAGGAAAATGCCAATGAATTAGAGGATGCTTCAAAGGCATTGGCTACTGAAAGCTATCACATCCTTGACCGGATTGAGAAAAGCCGTTTTTCCAAAGCGGTGAATACAGAAATTGATGAATTCAAAGATCAAATAGAAGAGCTAAAGGAAATTGCCGAGGATTTCAAAAGTTCCTTAAGGCTATCTAATGACCAAGACATCCAATCCTTACTAAGCTAATTTCCATTGGACTTTTACTGTACATCGGAATTTAGAAAGACCTTCCGGAATTTTCTCAAAAAGCCAAAGCAAAAGTTGTTTAGCATTAAGGAAGAAATTCCTAAAGTTATTACGCCTTATAACCTGGAACAATCTGAATGGGATTGGGCACATCGGATTGTTAAAAGCAAGCGGTTTTCCACTTTCAAAGTAAGAATACCCAATAACAAGAAAGGGTTAGGGAAAAGAGCCGGATTCAGGCTTCATTTTGCATATAGCAATGAAAGGGATTCTATTATTTTCTTTGGCCTTTTGGACAAGAAAACCCAAAAAGAACAATTTAGTGATGCGGAATACAAGGCATTGTTGGA
This sequence comes from uncultured Sphingobacteriales bacterium, assembly GCA_964549595.1. Taxonomy (GTDB): domain Bacteria; phylum Bacteroidota; class Bacteroidia; order CAILMK01; family CAYYUA01; genus CAZQQN01. Next base: position 1,123 of record CAZJWK010000105.1, read on the forward strand.
GGTTTTGCAAAAGGAATACGATACTAATGAACTTTTTCCGGTTGAATTGTCACCAAGTAATTTAGAAATATTAGCCAAAGAAAACTGATTTTATACAACCACTCCTCATCCTTTTTAAGAGTCCAAATACTCCAACAAACAGCAAGGACAAAAAACCTCACGGGGTAAGCCAGTATTAAAAGGCTATAAAAGGGATAAACCAAAAAATTCCATTGTTCTTTTATACCTAATTGACTGTAATAACAGTTCCCTATTTGGGTATCGTGATAATCTTTTTCTTTCCTGACTTTAGCTACCAACTTTTTGTCCTGCTTATCTTGCTCAGTAAGGGTATTGGCTTTTATAAATTTGGTAAATTCTTTTCCATTGGTAATCCCTTTTTCCTCCAGAATTGCTTTAAAACGGTCTGACCACTTATTGTCCCATTTATGAACGATAGTATCTTTTTTCGCCAGGTCTTCAAATATTTGCCACAATTCCTGGTGAGTAGCAATCTTTTGAGACACCCCCTCTGGTGTAGTAGGAAACTTGTTTCTTTTACCTGAATTCAAAACATCATAAAACGTTTCAAAATCATTAGGAACATCAAGCCCTTTTTGCTTGGCATATTCATAAAATTCTTTTGCCTTTCCAAAGGTTTGAGAAGTAGATTCCTTTTTTTTAACATCTATTTCTAAAATTTTAATCACTAATTCCCTTAACCAGTGAATTTTATTCAAGCTTTTTCTCATATTGCATGTTGATCAATAAAATCAAAACCCCGAATAAAACCGCCACAATAATAAGCACATTATTGAGCAGGCCTTCGGCACTAAAAGACAGGCGTATCAAAATCGTTGAGATGATAAACCCCGAATTCCGGATGAACGTATTGAATTGGGTGGTGTGAAAAAAGGAAAAGAGCAGGAGCAACACATCCGTGAGGATTAATACGACAAAGAACTGGTCGAAGAAAATGTTATTCACGTTGGCTATACTTTGGGGCAAATGAGCTCCCATGATAAAACGAACGGTTTCCGAAAACCAATTGTAAAAGCTGTAAGTGGCTAAACCCACAATGGTGGGGACGAGTAGGGTGGCCAGTAACCGCTTCCTCCGGACAAATTGTTGAATTTTAAAAGGGAGTTCTGAAAAGGATTTTGTGTGAGTATTGTCTTTTTGGTTGAGGTAATGAAAGAAGAAAATAAGCAAAAAGAGAATTAGCGCGGTAATCACATCATAGGTTAATTGCAGGTTATACTTATCATAAAACCAACTGGCTGATAATTCCAGGTTCGCCAGGTCTTTAAACAAACGCCGGATGACAACGAGGGTAATGATTTCATATTGCTTGCCCACATAATTGGTCGTGGAGGTGGGGATGTGGTAGACCAACAGGTACACCTCAAATAAAAGGATAAAGGAAAATGGGGTGTAAATGGCCGAAATCGGATGGCTTAAAAGGTCGGATTCAATATTGAAAGGCTTGATGTCATAATGGGCCATTAATATCATGCCCAGGTGAATCAAAAAACTCAGGATGGCTACCCAGATAATGACGATCTCGATTTGATTCCGGGTTTTCTCTGAGAGTAGGGTTTGGTAAATGTTGTCTAAGGTAGTACTGTTAAGCATGCCGGGCAGGAAGGTTTACTTTCGGATAAGCATTGTGACAGATTTAATCAATGGTTGCGTAACAAAATCACTTTTTAAATGTTTAACCTCGGCTGTAGGGTATTTGGAGCCCCGAATCGAATGGGCTGTGGATTTTAAATCCCTTAAGGCAGGGCTTTCGGATTGCAAAAACGGAATAGTCCGGCCAAAGGATCAACGATGGTTAGGTAACGTTCCAGGAAATTGGTTAAAAAAGTTATCCATAAACCAATAAGCTTACCGGGATTTCCTAAAGGCTTAAAAAGATGATACATTCCGGATTCCATTGAATAAGTACTATGGTTAAGGTCTTATTTTCAGGGGTTTTTAAAAAGGTTTGTATTTTTGGTAGTCAATGGGGTTTGGATTCGCGGTTATCGAACAATCGGGGGTTGGGTAAAAATCAAAATGGGTGAGTTATAAATAATTGGGGGATAATTTGAAAAAATGAAATGACAAGGGTACTTAAATTTCTAACAGTGGGAATTTGGATTCTAATCTTCATTATTTGGCTTGGGGTCATGTTTTTTGGTATTCCGGCTGAGGTCTCAGATGAAGTGGCTCAAGGAGTTATTGAACCCACGAAATCGGATATAGAAAAGGTGATCCAAACAAGAAGGACATGGTCAGCTTTAATTCTGATCCCTGCATTGGCAGTTTTTGGATTAATAATTTATTCTATTAGAAAACGAAAGCACCGACTTTTTTATATCGGAATGACAATAACCATAATCCCCATTTTAACTTTAGGAGGATTGGGTTGGGTTAAAGAATCTGAAATGCCATACAAGGACCCTATTTTGGGTTTAGTTTGTCTTATATTGGCAATCGGACTAATAATAGGATTGAAAGAAATTTTTAAAACAAGGAACTTAACACTTAGAAAATGACAACGTAAATCCAATCCGCTTGCAATATTTAGTCGTTTTCCTTTATTTTGGTCTGGCAAACTTTAAATGAACCTTATTTATGCTTAAGAAAATATTGGTAATGCTCTGCTGTGGTAGCGTTTTTGTGACTATTCAAAGTTGTAGCTGGTTGTTCAATGAAGCCGTGAATACCAATTATTGCAAAAAGTGTAAGGTGATTAACCAAAAAACCAATGAAGTTATATGGTCTGAGGAAGGTTGTGGTGGGAATATCGCTAATATAGAAGATAACGCTAAGCTGGAAGCCTACGAAGAAAATAGTGAAAGAAGGGATTGTGCGTTTGAAGTAAAATGTGAACGATGGAAAAAAGAGAAAGAAGAAGACGAAGACGATTATAATTAATTACCATCAACTCACCTGATAAATAATTTTTCAACTCACCTGATAAAGCGTTAATGAGTTAATAACTTTTGTCAGACCCCATCATCGGGGTGACTTTGGACCAGGCTCAGCCTGAAAAGCATACCTTTTTTCCTTTTTTCATGGTTTAATGCCGTTATACCCCTTATTGCTAAAATTCTTAAGGAGATTGCTAAACTGCCTTAAAAATGACTAACGGTTCAAACGGGGCATAATACTCAGTTTCACTGAATTAAATGGATTGGTTAGGGGTTCAATTTCCTTAAAAAAAGGTTTATTTGTGGTAATAAATTGATTTTAAGACACGTTTTTTTGATTAATTTTGGTTTAAGAAAGAATTTGAAAATGATAAGTAATGCTTTTTTCCTTTAATCTGTATAAAATGAATAGCTTAAAATGAGCAGTGTAAAATTTTTGCCCTTGGCAACCTTTTCTCTCATCTTGCTTTTTGGGGATGTGAAAAAGATCCTTTGGTAAAACAATGTGATGATAACTATCAAAAATTAACCGTTACTGAACCCGACTTTTTGTATGGTGCTACAGAGTTTGATAACCTACCGGATAAGCGCCAAAATGGATATGTAATTACGGATGACTCAACTTACAAAGGCATTTTTGATATGGATGATTCCGACTTACCTAATATCAATTTTTCCAAACAGACTTTAATTGGAAAACATGCTATTTTAACTTGTAGTGAAGATTATTATGTGAAAAAAGCTTGCATCAACAAAGATCAAAGTCATGTAATTTATACCGTGAAAATAGATCCAAACCATGAAGGGCCAATATGTCGTGCAGCGGTTAATTCTATGAATTGGGCCATTGTTCCTGTAAATGGAGAAAAACACGAGTTTGAATTCAATTTTGACGATTTGTAGCAAAGCGTCAATAAAAGCATTAAGGAAACTTTATTGGTTTAAAGCAATGCGGATTAAACCGGTTAAATTTTGTACAATGAAGGTATAAAGTATACTTTGATACTCCAAACGAGATTTAGCGTTTGAAAATCCCGTTTTGTTTTCGCCTAAGCCACCACGAACCCATTAAATGAACGCCAAAGGCTACATAAAACTTGGAGTAGTAACCGCATTCATTTCTTTCCTGCTCGGGACAATCATTTTCTTACTTTACTATTTTACTTCTCACTCGGATCTTCTTCTTGTTGGCTATGGATTTATTCCCTTGGCAGGCCTCGTTAATATAGGCATATTAGCCGCTATTTTAATCAAGGCTGAGAATGACGAAGAAAACCGAAATAAGCTTTTAAGCACTTGTGGGGTAATGCTTTTGAATATTCCGGTCTTGGTTTTTTACTGCTGGATCACTTTAATACTACTCGGGGTAATGAGAATCACTTTCATAAACGATACAGGCACTGAAATAAGCGACATTAATATAAAAGGTTGTGGTGGCGGTCACATTAAACAATTAAAAGCGGGAGAAAGTGAAACGGAATGGGTAGAAATAACCGGTGATTGTTCCATCCATATTAACTACTTTGAAGAGGGTGAGAGAAAAGAAGAGCAGGTTGCTGGTTACGTGACCAGCAGCATGGGACAGAAATTAACCCATAAAATCAACGGGCAGGACGGTAGCATTGTAACGAAAGAAGGAAATCAGGACTAAGTGCTAATTTTGTTGAAGCCATTTCAATGGGGTTTGATTAGTAGATATTCCCTTTTTAGAATAGACAAACAATGGCAATTAAGCCCGATCATTTAAAGAAGTTAAATAGAAAACATTTTGGATTCCTTTTATTGGGCTTATTATTGGGCCTATTTTTATGGGCAGGGCCATCCACTTATCAAACCAAAGACCAACCGGTTAAGCAAAAAATAACCCATCAGGAAATTTATCTTTTTAATAAAATAAGGTTATATAGGGTATCCAAAAAAGTAAGCACATTTAACCGTGATGGTCAATTAATAAAGAAAGATTTTTATTCGGGCGGAGAAGTGGATTCCCGGTATCATTATTATTACACGGAATTTGATAGCCTGAAAAAACGGGTATGGCTAACGGGTGAAGCATTAACCCCGCAGTCCCTGACCATTTACCAATACGATAGTTTGAATCGACTGAAAGAAGAAACCAAATTATCGATTAAAGGCAATGACACATTGTTAAATGAATTAATCCGTTACAAATACGACAGCTCTGGGAGACAATATTTTTTCCAATCCAAGTCATTTACCTCCAGTGATACGGAGGTCAATATTATCATTGATTATTATGATTCCTCTGGGAAACGAACCAAAAAAGTTCATAGGGCCTATATGGGTCATGATACTTCTGAATATGTTACCCGGTATCGTTACAATGATAAAGGTTGGAAAGTGAGGAAAACAGGAGGTATGGTGGGAGACACTGTGGTATATGAATACAATGATGAAGGATTAAAGACCAGGGAAATTAGTATTTCAGGGAATTACGTAAGCGGGATAAACCAATATCGATACAATGAAGCAGGTAAAGCAACACAAATAATCCTGAACAAAGGGAATAACCAGGATTTTTTCAGAAAGTTCTACGATTCCCTTAATCGAATTGTGCTTGAATTTCGTTATCAAGGGGCTATTCCATTCATTAGTAATGTCATAAAATATCGTTACAAATACCATTAAAATAAGCATTCAAATTGTTAAACGGGCACAAAATGAGTTTGGTTTTTGATGGCCTTAAAATCCTTTTGTTTGTCATTTTTTATCAGATAGTATACCCATGGATTAATGCCTTTATGACTTTGGCCAATGTAAAAAGGAAAGTAAAAGTTGTGAAAATCCACTTATTAGGACATTTGCCTTTACTTTGGATTTTATTTTCAACATTGACTTTGGGGTAAGTGCCTAATGAATTTAATTAGCTTTAGTCCGGTTTGAATGTTAGGCAGGACTTATCTTAATGGGAATCCGGAAAATCGCCATTTTGCTGCCCCAACAACCATAGTGATTGGGCTAAAAAAGGATACCATGCCCACCAATAAACAATGGTTTAAGCTTTAATTCAATAATACCTATAACCAATGGGCCTAAGTATTTAGCACTTTGTTTACGAAAACATGTGATTTTTTTACATTTGGGTGTAAAGAATTTTTTTATGGAACCCCGCCGGATTGTAATAATCCTTTCCATGCTATTTGGAATTTGCGGGGCTTCTCTTGCCATTTCTGAAAAAGACTCCCTTAAAAATGTTATTGCCAATCCCCCGCATGATACCTCAAAAGTAAAAGCCCTCAATACCCTTTATGAGGAATTAATAAGAAAAGATCCTGACTCGGCCATCGTGGTTGCTCAAAAAGCCCTTAACCTTGCTGAAAAGGTTTCTTTGAACGGTGCCGAGGGATGGCCAAGCGGGATAGCCAAAGCTCGACACCATTTAGGGGGATTTCATTCACGTAGGGACAATTATGCCAAAGCCCTTAAGCATTACCAAAAAGCCTTAAAAATTCACCAGACTCATAACGTCAAAAAAGACACTGCTGCTACTTTAGGCAACATCGGCATTGTTTATCAAAAGCAAGGCCATTACCCCAAAGCCCTTAAATATTATTTTAGAGCCCTTAAAATTGCGAGAGAATTGGACAAGAAAAAAGGTGTTGCCAAACACCTTGGGAACATTGGTATCGTCTATTATGAACAAGGCGATTACCCCAAAGCCCTCGAATATTATTTTAAAGCTTTGAAAAAGAATAAAGCGTTGGGCCGGAAAAAGGGTGTTGCCATTAACCTTGGTAATATCGGAATGGTTTATAAGGAGCAGGGGAACTACTCCAAATCCCTGGAGTATTATCAGAAAGCCCTGGAAAAACGAAGGGCATTAGGCAATAAAAGAGGTATTGCCATCAACCTGAGTAACATCGGCCTTGTCCTGAAAGAGCAGGGTAACTATTCCGAAGCCCTTGAATATTATTTGCAAGCCCTTCAAAAAGGAAGGGCTTTGGGAGCAAAAATCGGTGTAGCCCTGATACTCGGTAATATCGGTGAGCTTTTTACAAGTGTGTACAAAGGGAAGGACAGCGTTCGGGATGCTTTTATCGAAGCCCACTTTCCCGGCCAAGCCGATCAAATACTTTTGGATACTGCTACCGCCTGTCAAAAGACTAGCCTGAAAATCAGGAAAGCAATCGGGGCTAAGGAGAGTATCACTTATAGTTACACTGGCTTAGGTCATATCCAAAAAGTGAAGGCAAATTACTCGGGGGCCATTCGCCATTACCATCGCGCCTACCAGCTTGCCGAAAGTTTGGATGGGTTACCTCAACAAAAAACAGCTGCCGGAGGCCTTTATGAGGTCTATAAAACAATTGGTAATAGTGACAGTGCCCTATTCTGGCATGAACGCTTCAACACCCATCAAGACAGCCTCTTTAACAAAGAAAAACAAAAGGAAATTGGCAAACTGGAAGCTGAGCATGAAATAGCAATGCAGCAGCTCAAGCGTAAGCAAAGGGAGAAAGAGCGTCAGCGAAAATTAAGACAGCAACGAGAAAGGCGTAACCAGCTTCAGTATTCCGGCATTCTGATCAGCCTGGTTATTATATTTGGTGGCATCCAGTTCATGGGGAGGATGAATATGCCGGTTAGGCTTGTGGAAGGGTTGGTTTTTTTCATGTTCCTGATCTTTTTTGAATTCTTATTGGTGCTCTCGGATCCTTATGTTGAAGGTTGGACTAACAATGCGCCGGCCTGGAAACTCCTGATCAATGGCGGCATGGCTGCCATCATTTTTCCACTTCACTCTTTCTTTGAAAATACGATGAAAAAGCGCCTTTTTGGTAACATTCCAAACGGTGATTCAGGTAACGGTAACAAAGGCGGGGGGTCCTTGAAAACCTTTTTCCTGATTATTGGGCTTACCGGTATTTTAATGCTTAACACTGGCTTTGATAGCAAAACCGATTCCCTCAAAAATGTCATCAAAACCTCAAAACAAGACATCACTAAGATTAAAGCGCTTAATAAACTTGCCTGGACTTTAAAGCGGAAAAACCCGGATACTGCTATCAAACTCTCGAAAAAAGCCCTTAAGCTAGCAAAAAAAGAAGGTTGGCAAAAGGGTAAGGGGAATGCCCATGACAAATTGGCGGTATTTAACCATATTAAAGGCAATTATTCCCCTGCTTTCAGGCATTACAACAAAGCATTAAAAATTAACCGGAAACTGGGAAACAAGCAAGACATTGCCGAAACTCTTAGCAACATTGGCATCCTGTATCGAGAACAAAGTAACTACCCTAAAGCCCTGGATTATTATTTTAAAGCCCTGAAAATGGAAAGGAAGCTGAATGATAAAAAAGGACTAACCATAAACCTCGACAACATCGGTGGTGCTTATTTCAAACAGCGCGACTATTCCAAAGCTCTGGATTATTATTTTAAAGCTTTGAAAAAAAATAAAGAACTTGGGAGGAAAAGGGGCCTCGCTATAAACTTGGCTAATATTGGAGCAGTTTATGACAAACAGGATAACTACGCCAATGCCCTTGAGTATTACTTTAAAAGTCTGAAAAAGAAAAAACAATTGGGTAATAAAAATTTAATTGCCACTACCCTAACCAATATCGGCTCACTTTATTCCGGCGTTTATGAAAAGGGTGACAGCATACGTAAGCCTTTTATAAAAAAGCACTTTCCGGGGCAGGATGCTAAAATACTTTTAGATACCGCTATCAACTGCATTAAAAATAGTATGAAAATCAACAAAGCAATCGGGGATAAGAACCAGTTAACATACAATTACACAGGTTTAGGCTACATCCAAAAAGCCAAAGAAAACTACTCAACTGCTATTCACTTCTACAAGCGCTGCTATGAATTGGCTGATAGCATTGGGGCATTGTCTAGACAAGAACATGCTTCTCAAATTCTCTATGAAATTTATAACAAAATTGGTGATGTCGACAGTGCCCTATTTTGGCACGAAAGGTACATTACCCACCAGGACAGCCTCTTCAACAAAGAAAAACAAAAGGAAATTGGCAAACTGGAAGCACAACACAAAATGAAAATGCAACGGCTGAAGCGTAAACAAAGAGAGAAAGAGCGGCAAAGGAAGCTAAAGCAACAACGGGAAAGGCGTAACC
>CAZJWK010000106.1:0-9814 GCA_964549595.1 uncultured Sphingobacteriales bacterium
GGCTTCCAGCCTATCCAATAAATCTTTCGCCTTTAGGCGAAAGTATGTTTAATTACTCTTTCAATACCAACTCAAATTAACCCATCAATGGCAAAGCAGCCCCAGGTTAACGAATAAGAGATTCCTATTTTTTGAATTTTCAAAAATGGTTGGGGCAATACTTGTCATTGACTTAGGTTGAATCCCTTAATCTTACTCAAGCCTTTCCATGAAAGTTTTCCTGGCGGGTTAAAACCGACTACCTCACAACCGGAATTGCTCACTTTTCCAATGAAAGCAAATCCTGAGTTCCTGCAACACAAAGTGAACCCAAACAAAAAAGCCCGGGAATTCAACCGGGCTTAAACCTCTTGTGTGAGGATAGTGGGCTGTGCTGGACTCGAACCAGCGACCTCTTGCTTGTCGGGCAAGCGCTCTAAACCACCTGAGCTAACAACCCTGGATAAATATTAGATTTTAGATCCCGCGCCAAGTCAATTGCGGTATTCAATTTCCACTTAATTCAGCCAATCTCCTGATTTTAACGGAATGCTTTAGCCCATACTGGTTAAAACCCTTCGGGCTGTGATGCAAAAGTAACAATTTCTCGGTATTTCTTAAAAGCCTACTGAATCTGTGGAGGGCGAAAATCGTACAATTCGTTTAACTTTTTTGGGGTGGTTTCCAAGACATTCACTTTCATCCGGATGGGCTCCTTGGGTTGATCATTTTGATCAGTTGGTTGTTCGGCAATTTTTTCCACGACATCCATTCCCGTGATGACTTTTCCAAAAACGGTGTATTTGCCATCCAACTGAGGGGTGCCCTGTTTGTTTTCTACAATGTAAAATTGAGACCCACTGGATTTTCGTTCCGGATTCACCCGGTCTCCTTCCCGGGCCGCTGCTACCGCGCCGTAATCATGTTTCAAACCGTCCTTAATTTCGGCTTCAATCTTATAACCAGGTCCCCCTTTTCCCACATTGGACGGGTTGGTTGTTTTGGTATTCGGATCCCCACCCTGAATCATGAAACCATCAATAACCCGGTGAAAAGTGGTGCTGTCATAAAAGCCCTTGGAGGCCAGCTTCAGGAAGTTTTTCTTGTGCTTAGGCGTGGCATCGTAAAGCCAAATAAGGATGTCCCCGAACTGCGTAGAGATCCTACCGATTTGGACATCCTGGGTCTTGTTGGCTTGTTTTGTTTCTTGTTCTTGCTTGTCAACAGTGTCCTTTTTGCTTTCCTGGTCCTTTTCACTTTGGTTCTTTTCGGTATTACATCCTACCATAAATGCCATTAGTAAAATGGCGATCAAGGGTTGAAGGAATTTTACCGGGGTATTTGAATGAATGGATGCCATATTGCATGAGTTATTTACCTGTGTTTTCCTGAGGCCTGATTTCAGCCTCATCCGAAAGGTCCATAACCGTGGTGGAGGACACAAAAATAGAAGAATAAGTCCCTACCAGAATACCGATCAGTAATGCGAAAGAAAATCCTCTAATCATTTCACCCCCAAAGATGAATAAAATAAGGATGACAATCAGTGTGGTAAAAGACGTGATTAAAGTTCTGCTTAAGGTTTCGTTCAAGGCGGAATTCACGGTTTGTAAAAAAGGGCTTTTTCGGTGAATGGTTAATTTTTCCCGCATTCGGTCAAAAACCACGACTGTGTCATTAATGGAGTAACCAACCACAGTCAGGAGGGCAGCAATAAAGGCCTGATCTACTTTAAGGGAGAAAGGCATTACGGCCTTAAAAATGGAGAAAATACTCAAAACCACGAGCACATCATGGAAAACCGCAGCCAGTGCCCCCATCCCATATTGCCATTTCTGGAACCTCAGGAAAATGTATAGGAATATCACAACCAGTGAGAATAGAACCGCCCAGAAAGCGGAGGTTTTTATGTCCTCGGCAATGGTTGGGCCTACTTTCTGGGACCTTTTGATGTCATAATTTTGATTGACCTGGGATAAACCTTGTTGAAGCTTACCCTTAACCTTTTCCTGAGTTCCTTCCGCAGTTTGGTTTATCAGGTAATCAGTAGTGATCTTGACTTGGTTGGAGGGCCCTAATGTTTTCACCTGAGGGGCTCCATTAAAGGGTTCTTTCAAGGCATTCCTGATCTTATCACTGCTTACGGGCTCTTCAAAACGAACAATGTAGGAATAGCCTCCTTTAAAGTCAATGCCAAAGTTTACACCTTGCGTGAATAAGGAGATTAAACCTGCTAAAATGACGCCACCGGATACAAAGTAAGCGATCTTTCGCTTGGCGATAAAATTGATGTTAAAGTTGGTGAGGGCATTGAAAGTGGCATTGTTGGCAAAATTGATCGCCTTTTCTTTAGAAAGTAACCAATCAAAAATCAAACGGGTTATGAAAATGGCTGAAAACAGCGAAGTAAGGATACCAATGATCAGGATAATGGCAAAACCGTGTATAGGTCCGGTTCCAAATGTATAAAGGATTATGGCCGTTAAAAGCGTAGTCAGGTTGGCATCCACGATAGAAGAATAAGCATTCTTATAACCATCTGCTATGGCAAGGTTCAAGCCTTTACCCGCTCGTATTTCCTCCCGTATTCGCTCGAAAATCAAGACGTTAGCATCGACCGACATCCCGATCGTTAAGAGGATACCGGCCATGCCGGGTAAGGTTAGAGCAGCCCCTAAAGAGGCCAATACCCCTAAAATGAAAAATAGGTTGGCCAACATGGCGATGTTGGCGACCAATCCTCCCCGGTTGTAATAAAAAATCATAAAGATAAGCACCACAACTAATCCCGCTAAAAGCGATAACAAACCTGAGCTTATTGATTCCTGCCCAAGCGAAGGTCCTATTACCGCTTCCTCTACGATATTGACAACCATGGGTAGCTTGCCGGATTCCAAAACGTTGGCCAGGTCTTTTGCTTCCTGAGTTGTAAAACGGCCTGAAATGACGGATCTGCCCCCACTGATTTTCTGGTTTACATTGGGTGCTGAGTAAACCTTATTATCCATGACTACGGCAACACTTTCTCCCACATTGTCGCCGGTCAATCTCTCCCATTTTCTGGCACCGGTTGAATTCATGGTTAAGGTTACCTGCCTTCCTCCTTGCCGTCCGATGTCACTTCTTGCATCGGTTACCACTTCCCCGGTCAAGGGGGGTTCATTATTACCAGTAGTGACTTTTATGGCATAAAGTCTGTAAATGTTGTTGTCGTCAGAAACAGGTTTGGCAGACCAGAAGAACTTAACGTTTGTGGGTAACACATTTTGAACGGGTTCCATGCTAAGGTATTCATTAACCTTGGCCGTGTCATAGCCTTGTGAATGGCCTACGACAGGTCCTTTATAAACCTGTCCCTGCTGGTTGACGGCAGGTCTTAATTTGGTGTAAAGGGGGTTTTGCCTTCGGAATTCTTCCTGGGTGAGGTCTCCGGTATCTGTTTGTGCTGTGTCAGTTTCTGCTCCTAATAGCCCGGTATCCGTTTCCGCTTGATCTACTGTGTCAGCCAAACTTTCAGTAACAGGAGAATCGGCTTGAGTAAGGGTATCTCCTTGGTCTTCTTCAAAAAAGGAGGCCGCACTTTCATTTTCGGCCGTATCTGCCTTCTTTCCGGTATCTACCAAGTCAAGTTCCCGCCTCAGTATTTTATTGACATCCTCAAAATAAGGCATTATTTCCCGGGCATTGTAGGTTTCCCAGAAGCCAAGGTTAGCCGTGGCTTGAAGCAAATCGCGAACCCGTTCCTGGTCATCCACTCCCGGCAGTTCCACAAGAATACGGCCACTCCCCGGCAGTTTTTGAATGTTGGGCTGCGAAACACCAAACTGGTCAACACGGGTTTTGAGGATGTTGAAAGTCCGGTCCAAAGCATCATTGGCTTCTTGTCTTAAGAAGCTGATCACTTCTTCATTGGACGTATTGTAATCTATCTGGTCCTTATTTTGCCGGGTAGCGAAAATAGAAGCCAACTGGCCATCCGGATCCACTTCCTGATAAGACTGGTAAAAAAGATCAATGTATTTTTCGTTGGAATTCCGGTATTTTTTGGAAGCTTTTCGAAGCGCTTCCCTGAATTCTTCGTCCTTATTGTGATTAGAAAGTTCTAAGAGCAAATCTTTGATGGATACCTGCAAGGTGACGTGCATGCCACCCTGGAGGTCCAAACCAAGGTTAAGCTCTCTCGCTTTACACTCACCATATGTATAGTTTTTGAGCAAGAGGTTGTAAACAGGCTCATGAGCCATTGAATCCAGGTAATTTTCTTTTTTCTCAGGATTTCCACCTGCATAGGCTTTAGCCCTGTTTTCAATGACTGAGGTTACTATGGTAAAGGAAAGTTGGTAAAGACAAACAAGCGCTAAGGCTATCGCAAAAAATTTAATCGCACCCTTACTTTTCATTTTGGAAAACGTCTTTTAGTGAAATGGCTTTATTTTTATATACTTTTGAAAGTCAATAAGTTATAGAAATTTCTGGACTAACTTGACGGGCAAATTTACATTAATCCACACTATTTAACAACGCTGCACTGGTGTAACCCTCTAAAAAACATTGATATAGTTTACGATTCGCCTTTATGGTTACTGAAGCGTATGATTACATACTTTCCGCAAAATTTCCTCTACGCTAACCTTGTCATTTGGGAAATTCCCTTTAATAGGAAAAATATAGAAGGAGAAATAATAGGGAAGATCAATAATAAATCCGGCCAAAAATTTAGCTTGAAATAGTAAAAAAGCACCTAATTCAAAAATTTTTTTAAGCCAAAGGGTGTGAAAACCGTTTGTGGGTGCTTCCAGGCTATGGGCTTAAGCGGAATTTTGTCTTGCATCCATTCATGCGTTGAACCAATGCGGTTTGAACGGAATTTTTATTTTTGCAAGCCTAAATTAAAGTGTAAAAAGTCATGAAAAATAAGTTTCTGAGTGTACTGGTAATTTTTTGTTTGGGATTAGTGATTACCATTAAGGCCCAAAATAATAAAGAAAGCAAGGGAGAAGGGATGTGGTTACCCATTGTCCTCGAAAAAATGCACGAGGACAAAATGAAGCAGAAGGGCATGGAAATAGACGCTAAAACCATTTACGATGTAAACAATGCCAGCATTAAAGACGCCATAATTCGTTTGAATGGGGGTTCCTGTACTGCAGAGGTTGTTTCCGGGAATGGTTTGTTGTTCACCAATCATCATTGTGCTTATGACATGATCTCTAAGCATAGTACCGAGGAAAATAATTATTTGGAAAATGGTTTTTGGGCGGAAAACCAGGAAGAAGAAATTCCCAATGAAAACTTTACAGCCTCTCGCCTGGTAAAAATGAAGGATGTGACTGATGCGGTTGCCCCCGTGTTAGATACTGTGGATAAGCGATCCAGAAGAAATGTTAAACAAAAGCTTTATGACTCCTTGAAAAAGGCGGCTACTGAGGGTACTCATTTCAATGCCAGCATAGAAACCATGTACCATAACAATGAATACTACCTCATGGTATATGAGACTTTTAAAGACATACGACTTGTAGGAGCTCCTTCCTCAGATATAGGAAAATTCGGAGGAGATACCGATAACTGGACCTGGCCAAGGCATACAGGGGATTTTGCGGTTTTAAGGATTTATACCGGTCCGAATGGTATGCCTGCCGAATACAGTGAAGACAACAAGCCTTATAACCCTAAACATCATTTACCAATCTCTCTGAACGGATACGAAAAGGGTGATTTTTCAATGATAATGGGCTTCCCGGGTAATACTGATCGTTACCTTACTTCTTATGCCATCAAGCACAAAATGGAGCAAGAAGAACCTACCATTATTAATGTTTGGGATGCCCTGTTAACGAACATGGAAAACAAAATGGAAGAAAGTGAGGAAGCCAAACTTAAGCTGGCTTCTTTGCATGCGGCCATTTCCAATTATCATAAGTACTACAAAGGGCAGCTTAAGGGCCTTAAGGATTATGACCTTGTCGGTAAGAAGAGAGAGAAGGAAAAAAAGTTTATGCAGTGGGTCAATAAAAAAGAGAAAAGGAAGGAGAAATACGGGGAGGTCCTTAGTAAAATTAAAAAACAATATGATCTAATTAATCGGGTCTCACCGGGTTACTATTACTACCGTTATGGCTTTCGGTTTGTCCAAAGTATTAGGTATGCCAATCGTTTTAACCAATTCAGGAAACAATTGGCCTCACTGGCAAGCAGTAATGCTTCAAAGGAAAAAATTGAAAAGGCCGTTGAAAGTTTCCGTAAAAGGTCAGCCAAATTTTTCGGTGATAGTTACATTGGGATGCAAAAAGCCACTTTGAGGGATCTATTGCCGATGTATGGGAAAAATGTACCACCAGAACAAAGGCCTGACTTTTTTAACAATCTGATTGAGAGTCACCCCGGCCAATCAGTGGAGACCACTGTTGATAATTATTTGGATAATTTGTTTCAGCTTCCCGCAAAGAAAAGGCAGGATTTGATCGGATATGGTATTCGGCTGCACGATTTAGGCGAAAAAATGGCCAAGATGGGTTCGGAAAATGGTAGATTGGATAGCATGGCAAATCTGCTAAAGCAGGATATTCTAACCTATTTTCGCAATGTTGGATCCGCCAAAGCAAAGGATCAATTTAAGCAAACCCTTGTTGAATTTGTGGAAACTACACCCCAGGAGGAAAGGCCGGACGTAATCAATAAATGGTTAGCGGAAGCAGAGTCAGATGACAAGGCGAAAGTAGTTGCCGATCAAGTTGAGAAAATGTTTAATAAAGGCTTTTTGTTTGGTGATCAGACGATTTTGGTAGATTCTACTACGTTTAAGGATAATTTTGAAGACCCTGATCCCGAATTGTTAAAGGAAGATCCTTTGATAAAGGTCGCACGAAACCTGGAAGGCTACGACCAATTGCGTCAACCTTCATTGGTATTTGATTCTGCCAAAACGATGAAGTTTCTGGAAAATCCTGATCCATGGCGCTTAAAAAATGAAGCCTTTCTGAATTTCGGCAGTAAAATGTCAAACTATTTCCGCAGGTATTACGGCATGCAGTTCAGGCGGGCTAAGAGTGAGATCAATGATGAAATGACCTTGTACATGGAAGGACTCCGCAAATGGAAGGACGATAAGGTTTTTTACCCCAATGCCAACTCAACGATGCGGGCTAATTATGGTGAAGTGGAACCTTATACTCCTGAGGATGCCGTTTTTTATGATTTTTTCACTACCCATCAGGGAATCCTGGAAAAGAAGGATCCGAAGGATGAGGAGTTTGATGTCCCGGGAAAATTGGACAAACTTATTAAAGAAGAGGACTTTGGCCGTTATGGGGTAGGCGATACCCTTAAGCTTTGTTTTCTTACGGATAATGACATTACCGGGGGAAATTCAGGAAGCCCTGTGATTAATGCAAAGGGGCATCTAATGGGCATTGCTTTTGACGGAAATTGGGAATCCATGACCGGAGATCTGGTAGTGGATGAAAGTGTGAACAGGACCATAAATGTGGATATCCGTTATGTCCTTTTTGTCATTGATAAGGTGGCTGAGTCTGATTACATTATGAAGGAATTGGATATTGTGGGAAAGAATGGAAAGCCTCAATCGAAGGGCAATTAAAGGTCAATTGAATAACTCGCTTTCAATAAAAACCCGGTATTAACTCAACTTAACCGGGTTTTTTACTTTAGAAAGGGTTTTAGCCTAAAAGGCCTTGCGGTTCCTTTGCCAATGAATGTTTTGGTCGGTCCCTTGGGAGATTTTTTGCTTTTTGAGTGCCTTGCTTCTTTCTACCAATTCTATGGCAAGGGCTGAAGCCACGTTGATCTCTTCGGGTTTTTCTTCATTCAGGCTATGGGCGTCAAAATGGTTTTTTACGAAGTGCGTGTCGTATTCTCCTGACCTGAAGTTGGGATGGTTCATGACGTATTCGCCGAAACCTAAGGTTGAGGCCACACCATCCAGTTGGAAGTCATTAATGGCCCTTATCATTTTGTTTATCGCAGCTTCCCGGGATTTATCGTGTACTACAAGTTTGGCAATCATAGGGTCGTAGTATACCGGTATTTCCTGATTTTCCTCGTAACCACTATCCGTTCTAATGCCCAATCCATCCGGTGGTCGATAAGTGGTTAAGGTTCCTATATCCGGTAAGAAATTATTGACAGGATCCTCTGCATAAACCCGGAGTTCAATGGCGTGGCCGTTGAGCGGTAAATCCTCCTGCTTGAAATCAATGGCTTCTCCATTGGCAATCTGAATTTGGGCCTTTACCAGGTCTATACCGGTGATCATTTCTGTAATCGGATGTTCCACCTGTAGGCGGGTATTCATTTCCAGGAAGTAAAAATTTCGGTGTTCATCCACTAAAAATTCCACAGTTCCTGCACCCACGTAATCACAGGCCTTGGCCACGCCAATGGCGGATTCGCCCATTTTTTGACGAATTTCCGGGGTGATAATGCTTGAGGGCGCCTCTTCAATAACTTTTTGATGCCTTCTTTGGATAGAGCATTCCCGTTCAAACAAATGCACGTAATTACCGTGGTGATCCCCCAAAATTTGGATTTCCACGTGCCTGGGCGAACCAATGTATTTTTCTATAAAAACAGCCCCATTCCCGAATGAAGAGGAAGCTTCGCTAATCGCCCTGTCTACTTGCTCACTAAGGTCTTCTTCTTTCTCTACAATCCGCATTCCTTTACCACCTCCACCAGCTGCGGCTTTTATCAATATGGGATAACCAATTTCATTAGCCACTGACCGCGCTTCTTCAACCTTATCCAGAGGCTCGTCAGTACCCGGTAATAAGGGAATGTTGTATTTTTGGACGGCTGCTTTGGCAGCCAGTTTGTCACCCATTATCTCAATGGATTTTGCGTTAGGTCCGATAAAAGTAATGCCTGCTTCTTCTACCTTTCTGGAAAAATCAGGATTTTCGGAAAGGAAACCGTATCCGGGATGGATCCCGTCTACATTAAACTCTTTGGCTTTTTCGATGATGGTATCTGTTTTTAGGTAAGATTCATTAGAAGGGGAGGCCCCTAAATATATGGCTTCATCCGCTTTCCGGACAAAAGGAGCCAAACGGTCAGCATCTGAAAATACCGCTACCGTTTTGATCCCTAATTCCTGTAAGGACCTTATTACCCTTAACGCTATTTCTCCTCTGTTAGCAACTAATACTTTATGCATGAAATGAGGTTTTATTGCTATTGGGATTAAGAATGTATTTCAGGATGGTTTTCAGCGGGGTCCTCCAGCATATTTAAGTCTAAATATTCCTGCTCCTCCGGGGAAATGGATCCTACATTTAAGATTCCACCAGAGGCTTTTGCGATGTGAACGGCAAAACTCTTAAAACTTTGGTATAAAGAAATGGCTTCTTCTTTGGGTAGCTTTTTAAGTATGGGATTGATTTCCTTTAGTTCTTCAATAACCTTTTCTAAAATGTATTTATTGGTAAAAGCAAATTGATTGTAATAGTCAAGTTTTTCATGTAATTTACGGGCAAATAGAGGCTCCACATGCCGGTAATAGTCCTGGACATTTTTATCGCCCTTTATGGAACGGAATTTTGCTAATTTAGCACCCCATTCTTGTTCATTTTGGTCCAGTTTATCGTCTGCACCACCAATCAATATGGTGATTAAAACGGGGGCTTCCAAAAGCTTATTTACTTCTTCATCAGTAAGATTGTCAAGTCCGTATATCATAAAATATCCTATTGAATTTTGGTTAAATTTTAAAAGGATTTTTGAAATAGCAAAAAGTTAAGGTTTAAAAAGCCAAAAAAGATATGATCGAAGCATTGCCAAAGCCTTAAAAGGGGCTTAAAGAAAAATTTTTGCCGTA
>CAZJWK010000107.1:0-9750 GCA_964549595.1 uncultured Sphingobacteriales bacterium
TTATTATTAGATCAAAACTTCTCAAAAACATTTCCATAAAATTCATTGTAGAACCGAAAATGAATTGGTATTGCTACAAATTTTATTGGCTAAATGCTTTTAACAGGAATGCTTTTGAGGCTGGATAATCTTCATTCCAAGGAAGTAAAAATTCAATGGGTTAAATGCCAATCTTTAATAAAGTGGCTTGTGGTAAATTTGAGAAGACTTGCATTTTTTGTTATAGTGATTTTTATCGGTTTTTGGTCCGGTGCCAATGCTCAAATATCCCCTAAAAAACAAGCCCTTAAGCTGTTTGATGAATATTCCTCCAAGATTGAGAAGAATCAGGAAATGAAATTAATTTACCGGAGGGCCATTGTTGGAGATCTGAATAAAGATGGTCTGAATGATGCCATTGTTGAATTTGGGTTAGGGGCTAAAGAGGGCATGAAAACCATCCAAAAAGAAGCTGCTATTTACATTAACAAGGGCGATAAGATGAAGGTGATAGGGGAGTTCGCCCCATCCTATTGCCCAAAAGTTGAAGCCATAAATGACGGGATAGTAACTGTTAAGAAATTAGCAACCTGCATTAATCCCAATCCGGAAGTATTGGCTACCTGGCATTATGCCTTGAAAGGAAATGAATTGATTAGAGTGGCTTATTCCAATGATGGTCAGTAACTGTTACCTTGCAGGTTATTTACTTTCAAATTCATGTTAACCTCCGGCCTGAAATCCCTTTCAAACGAGTCACCGGTTTCAAAAGACAAACTTCTCTGAAACCCGGGGCCATTGTATACAAAAGTATGGTACTCCCCGTTTTCTCCACACGGATCCAAAGTTTTGGTTTCTAAATCCCGCATGATTTCCAAACTTAGTTTTTGGCCCAACAAATCTTCGGGAACTTGCAGTTTATCAATGGAGGTAATAATGGCTTCGTAACCGGCTTCCAGGAATTCACGGACCAAATCAACCGGCTTTTCGCCCCATAAGGGATAAAAACCGTTCATTTCGTTGTCTGCTAATAAACGGTCCCGGTATTCCCGAATCGGCTCCAAATGAATATCTCCAAAAGCAATATCGTAAACCCCTTCGGCTTTTAATTGCTGAAATATTTCCTGGTGCTTCTGTTCATACTCCTTGTTTGGCGCTTTTTCGGATAAATAAATAGGAAAAAAGTCCAGGTTCAGTGCTTCGGCTTGTTTTTGAATGAGAGAATGAGGGATGTAATGGAGATTCACGACCTCATCGGCACCGCTGAAAGCGGTCATAAGTCCAATGACTTCTAACTCCGGGTTTTCATTTAAACGCTTAAGGGCTGTCATGGAATCTTTACCACCGCTCCAGGAAAGGACAACTTTTCTCATTTTGCTTTAGCTTTGTTGTTTTGAAAAGGCAATTTATGAAGGAAAATCCAATTATCATTTATACAGATGGTTCGGCTTTTGGTAATCCCGGTCCTGGTGGCTGGGCTGCCGTTATGCGATATGGTAGCCACCGGAAAACTTTCTCCGGGGGCTTTTACCGGACAACCAATAACCGGATGGAATTATTGGCGGTAATTGAAGCCCTTAAACGCATTAAAGAACCGGGATATCCGGTTATCATTTATTCAGATTCAAAGTACTTCGTGAATGCTGTCAATGAGGGGTGGGTATTTAATTGGGAAAAAAAAGGATTTAAAAAGAAGAAGAACGTAGACTTGTGGAAGCAATTTCTCAAGCTGTATCGCCAACATAATGTGACGCTGGAGTGGGTGAAAGGCCATGAGGGAGTAGAGGAAAATGAGATTTGTGACAATTTGGCGAAGGAGGCTGCTGATAATCCAACACAAGTAGACAAAGGCTATACGCAATCGGAGGCGTCCAATCCCGGCCTTGTATGATATTAACAGATGAGAGCTTTTTTAAGGTATCTTGCCTAAAGGGTCTTTGAGCTTATCCAGATCAATGTCATAAGCACAGCGGAAATGCCCTTCGGGACAAGCTTTTTTCCCGTGGGTGGTACAGGGGCGGCAATAAAGCCCTTCTACCTGGGCCACATAAGCTTGATCAGAAAGGGGGCCAAAACCAAATTCCGGAATGGTGGAGCAAAAAATCGCTGTGGTAGGGGTATTCATAGCCGATCCCATATGTAAAGGGGCTGAGTCATTGGAATATAACATCTTAGCTTTATCAATGAGGGCAGCGGTTTGCAGGTAGGTTAATTGACCGGCTAAATTGGTCACATGGGTGTGTTTGGTTTCTCTTTTGACTTTTTCGCAAAAAGCTTGATCATTCGGGCCACCTACCAGGATAATAGGGAAATCGTTAAATTTTCCCTGGTTTAATAGTGCCAACCACTGGTCTTTGGGAAATTGTTTGGTGAACCAGACCGAAGCAGGGGCCAAACAAATAAATTCCTTTTGGGTATATTGCTGAATGGCTTCATAGTCACTATTACCCGGGTATAGGGAAGGCCTTAGCCTTGTTTTATTTTGGTAACCCGGGATTAAGGCTAAATTACGGTCTACCTCGTGCGGACTATCCTGGGCTTTTCCTAAATAATGGGAATGGCGTTCAGAGAAAAATTGAGAAAAAGGACTTTTATCAAAGCCAATCTTGGCTTCTGCCCCTGATAAGGCCGTAAGTAAGCCCATTGCCCCAAAACGCTGGATGTTAATGACGGTGTCATAATGCTCATTCCTGACGGTTTGGACTAAGCGCCACCAATCCCGGTACTTTTCGGATTTTTTATCCCAAACTAAGGTTTTCCGGATGTTTGGGTTATTGGTTAAAAGGCCTTCGTTGCCTTTGCGGACGAGCATATCCACAACAGCATGGGGATGTAATTGATTCAGTGCCTCCAAAACCGGAGTAGCCAGAATGACATCCCCTAAGAAAGCGGTTTGTATGACCAGGCATTTTTGCAATGAAAATGGTGTTTAGCAGGAATTGCCAATTTTTTTAAAAATATGAATTAGTCAGGGAATTCAGCCTTATTCAAGTGGCCACATTGAATTCCCTTAAGGTTTCATTCAATGAGGTTTTCTCATCGGTAGAAGGTTTACGCTTTCCTATAATCAAGGCGCAAGGCACATTATAAGTACCGGCTTTAAATGCCTTCGGATAGCTACCCGGAATGACTACGGATTTTTCCGGAACTACTCCCTGATGATGAGCGGGTTCATCCCCTGTTACGTCAATGATCTTTGTTGAGCCTGTTAAGGTTACGTTGGCTGCCAGAACAGCTTCTTTCTCAATCCGGACTCCTTCTACCAGGATACAACGGGAGCCGATAAAGGCATGGTCTTCTACTATGACAGGTTTCGCCTGTAATGGCTCTAATACACCGCCAATACCCACACCGCCACTCAGGTGAACTTTTTTCCCTATCTGGGCACATGAGCCAACCGTAGCCCATGTGTCTACCATTGTGCCTTCGTCTACAAAAGCACCAATATTGACATAGGAAGGCATCATAACCACCCCTTTCGCCAGAAAGGAACCATACCGAGCAAGGGCATGGGGTACCACCCGAACGCCCAGCTGATCGAAATCCTTTTTAAGCGGTATTTTGTCATGGAATTCAAAAATTCCGGTTTCTAATTTTTTCATGCTTTGCGTAGGGAAATACAAGATAACGGCTTTTTTAACCCATTCATTTACCTGCCAGCTACCGTTTACCTGTTCAGCGGTCCGGACATTGCCTTTATCCAGCATTTCAAGGGTGTCTAAAACCGCCTGTTGGTATTCTTTTTGTTGAAGTAAATCCCGGTTTTCCCAGGCTTGTTCAATATAAGCTTTTGTGGACATAAATAGCAGTTTTTTTATTTGAGTTTATAGAGGTAAACCACGCCGTTTTTTCCGCCCACTACCAGTTCCAGTTCTCCATCGTTGTTGATATCGTCAATGCTAAAAGGGGTTGAACCCTTGAGGGGAAAACCCGGATAAAAGGTGCCTTCCTGGTCTACCAGAAATATCTGGTTGGTTTGTTGGGATACATAGCCAATGTAGGGTTTTTCATTAATGGTGAAGAACTGGGGAGGATAGGAGAGTGTATCAGCCATCGTTAAGGAAAAAGCTTTGGTACTGTCTCTGTGAAAACCCTTCAAAGAAGTTCCCATGGAGAATATAAAATCCTTTTTTCCGTTCCGGCTGAAGTCTTTCAAATGGAAGTAATGGTTACCCTTGAAATTACCATAGCGTTGCTTTGCGGTATCCCCGTCAAGGTATACAAAATGAGTCATCCCGCTGGTATCCGGGGAAGCCATATAGGTTGTGGAATCTGCCTCCCCGAAATGGATTTTGAAATGATTTGGGAACCTGGTTTTAAACTTCCGTTTAAAAGCGGTTTCTCCGTTTTTATTCCACAAGTAGAAGGTGCCTTTTCGGGAAACCCCGTATAGGTAGATTTTGCCGCCATATTGGAAGTATTTCACGGGATGGTCCAGTGGGGCTTCTAAACTTTGAGGACTCCATCCCCCTAAGGGGTTACCTGCCGCATAGTAACCGTAAACATTTTTGTTTTGGCAACCAATGAAATACTGGTAATTCTTATTGTTGTTATAGTCAAAGGCTACCAATTCAGTGGAAGCAGGAGCACTGAGTGATATGGGAAAGCTGGCCACATCCCTTCCCTTGCGGTCAACCAACTGAAGATGGTTTTTGGTCGCAAAAACGTATTGCAAATTTCCGTTTTTGTAAAGGTCAATTTGATCGGATGGCCCCATTATAGGCTCATTGAAGGACTTTTTCCAAAGAATTGAACCCGAGTTATTCATTAAATGGATAGAATGGGCCGAATCCGTCAATAAAATTTCCTTTTGCTGATTCTCGTGATTGTCGACAATTTGGGGCGGTTGAGCCAGTGGATTATCCAGTTTTTGTTGCCATAGTTTTGCGGTATTATCGGTTGTTTCAGAAGCTTTTTGGATGGTAATCTGGGAAAAAAAGTTTTTACCTTCTTTCACCAACTGAAAAACCACGCCACCCAATTTATTGTAATAGGGAAAATCTTTCCTGAAAGGTCCTTTTAAGGAGGGTTTAAGAAAATTCAATGGCAGCATATTGGCCCTGTTCGGATTAAGGTAAAAATACATATTGCTCTCGCTTAAAATATGCTCCTTCAGCCTTGTGTAATGGCTTGAGGCTGCCAGAGTTTGGCCGGCTTCATAATCATCGATAATTCGCTTCAAAGTGCCCGTGGCATTGGCAAACAAAATGAAATCACCCAAGCGAGTAAAAAAGGGCGCTTGAATGCCTTTAAAAAAATCCCCGAACAAAAAGGGAAAAATCCCTTCTAACGGTAACCGGTTTATGGTGTAATCCCGGTAATCTGAGGTGGCCGTTGTGGACGGACTACCCTTTTCAAGCTTTTTTTTAAGGGCTTGCAATTTATTGATTTTCTCCGGGGCATTCTGAGCATGCATGGCCAGGAATAAATTTCGGCTAAAATCACTGCTAACGGGTTCGTTCACAACCAATGCTATTTCCTGGCCAAGTATGGGTAGGAAATCTTCCTTTATAGAGAAATCTTTCTGATTTTCCAGGCTGTCTTTGTAGTGCTTAAACTTTAAAAAGCGGTCTTGCTTTTTATAGCTATTTTTGAGGCTTTCATAGTAAGTTTTGGCATTTGAAAATTGAAAGGAATGAAAAAAGGCGGTCCGGAAAGGTACAATGTTTGGCAATTGAGAAGCTTGAGGTTGGTTTTTTTGAATTTCCCTGAGAAGGGGACTGTTGTTTTTAAAACGATAATTGCCGTGAAGTTGCAGCGTTTCTTCCTGGAAAAGGATTTCATAGGAAGCAAAACCCGGTAAAACGCGGTGCGAGCTAAGGAATTCCCGGGTTTTATAGCTTGAGAAAGTCTTGAGGAAAACCGGGAGGTTATCAAAATGGACGAACAACCGCTCGGGTTTATCATGGTTGGCTATGGCTTGGTAAATACCGCTTAGCGATTCTCCTTTTTTTTGGTTAAATGCCCGGATGGCATCTTCGACCATCAAGGCGTTCGGACTAACCAACAAAATGCCTTCGATGGCACTAAACGTCAATATGGTTTTTGATTGGCTTTTGTTTGAAACCACGTCAATTACTTGGTAATTATTAAGTTGGCGGCTTTTAAAGCTGCAATCGGGACCATTTTTTTCAATAATGGTTTTAAAGGCATCAAGGGGGTTCAGGCTTTTGGTTTGCAATGCACCCAGCAGACTGATTTCGTCCACGCTTACGTTTTGGAGACTAATATGAAGGGATTTTTGATGTAAGAAGTTGGCTAAAGCTTTGGATTGGCTGATGATTGAGTCCAAATGATCGAATTGTTGGTTCAGGGAATCGAATTTGGGATGATCGCTAATTTCCTGGGCTAAAGGGGTTTCGCGAAAAGTTTCGTAAGTATTTCGGAACTTTTGTCCTTTATACACCAGAAACGCATCCTCCGGAATAACCCGTGCCGGCGAAGGGTAATCCTTTACCATTCCTCTGATAAGAAACCAATAAAGGGCCCCTAAACCCACAATGATGGTTATGATTAAGAAGGTTATTGAAAATTTTTTCATAGGCTGATGAGCCGGGTTATTTGGCCTTCAAAGTTAGGAAATCTTAAAGGTTGACCTTTTCGATTGGTAAAAATTTGATGAGGTTGAAGGCTTTTCCAAAATCGGAGAAGAAGTCATTTCAATGATTAACAGCTACTTTGCCCAGCTTTCCAAACAATTATACGTAATTTTGCACCTTTTTAAAGAGCACTTAAATAGGCAAAATGAAGGAATTACGTAATATAGCAATCATAGCCCATGTTGACCACGGAAAAACCACTTTAGTGGATAAAATTTTACACCAATGCAAATTATTTGGTGATCATCAGGAAACCGGTGACCTGATCCTCGATAGCAATGATCTGGAGCGAGAGCGGGGTATTACCATTCTATCAAAGAACGTATCCGTTAACTACAAAGATACCAAGATTAATATCATTGATACTCCTGGTCACGCAGATTTTGGTGGTGAAGTGGAACGGGTCCTTAATATGGCTGATGGGGTGCTGGTATTGGTTGATGCGTTAGAGGGGGCTATGCCCCAAACCCGATACGTACTGGAAAAGGCATTAAAAATTAATCTGAAGCCTGTGGTAGTCGTCAACAAGGTGGATAAGCCCAATTGCAGACCCGATGAAGTAATGGAGGAGGTTTTTGATTTAATGTTTACCCTGGGTGCTACAGAGGACCAATTGGATTTCCCGGTTCTATACGGCTCATCCAAAAATGGTTGGGTAGGTGAAGATTGGCAAAATCCTACTAACGATGTTTCCACCCTATTGGATCATATCTTATCTGATATTCCAACCCCTTCTAAACCAGAGGGTAGCCTGCAAATGCAGGTGACTTCGCTCGATTATTCCTCTTATACCGGAAGAATTGCTATTGGCCGTGTAAACAGGGGAGCGGTCCGAAATGGTCAACAGGTTTCCCTTGTTAAAAGAAACGGTACTGTTCAAAAAGCGAAAGTTAAGGCCCTTTACACATTTGAGGGACTGGGTAAGGCACAAGCTCAGGAGGTGGAAGCAGGCGATCTTTGTTCTATAGCCGGGATTGATGGTTTTGAAATCGGGGACACGATAGCCGATGCTGAAAATCCGGAGGGGTTAAAACCCATAGCCATTGATGAGCCAACAATGGGTATGCTTTTTACTATCAATAATTCTCCTTTTTTTGGTAAGGAGGGGGAATTTGTCACCTCCCGTCAAATCAGGGATCGCTTATTTAAGGAAATGGAAAAGAACCTGGCCCTGCAAGTAGAGGAAATGGAAAGCCCGGATTCCTTTATGGTATATGGAAGAGGTGTGATGCATATTTCGGTGCTTGTAGAAACCCTGAGAAGAGAAGGGTATGAATTGCAGGTCGGACAACCCAGCGTGCTCAAGAAAACCATTGAAGGAAAAATGCATGAACCGGTGGAATACCTGAGTGCTGAAACACCGGAAAATACTTCCGGAAAAATCATCGAGGAAGTTAGCCAAAGGCAAGGACATATGCTTAGTATGCACCCCAAGGGAGACCGTGTTCAATTGGAATTTGAAATACCGGCCCGAGGTTTAATAGGCTTAAGGACCCAGGTTTTGAACCTTACCGGTGGGGAAGCCATTATGAACAACCGGTTCAAAGGGTATGAGCCCTGGAAAGGTAACATACCGGGCCGGACCAGCGGTGCGCTGGTGGCTATGGAAACGGGAACCGTTGTAGCCTATTCTTTGGATAAACTTCAGGATCGGGGAAAATTTTTTGTCGAGCCCGGTGATGAGGTTTATGAAGGACAGGTAGTGGGTGAGCACGTAAAGGAAAACGACCTTCCCGTCAAGGTGACCAAAACCAAGAAGCTTACCAATGTGAGGTCTGCCACAGCAGACGAAAAAATGAATATTGCTCCGCCAGTAAGATTTTCATTGGAAGAAGCCCTCGAATTCATTGCTAAGGATGAATTTGTTGAAGTAACGCCAAAACATATTCGCCTGAGGAAAATTCATCTTACTGAAAGCGAACGTAAGCGGGCTGTTAAAGAATTGGAATAAAATCCTCATATGAGTTACTTTATATTTTTCCCCTTGCCACTACTTTGACCTTTTGGTATTGGGATAAATTGCAATGGTAACCCCGGGCTCAAAGCTCTTCTCATTAAAATTTTCCCGGTAATTGTTAACTCCTTTAAAATAAATTTATGACAGCGGGAGGCTTTTGTAAGTAAAAAATCCTCAGACCCATCATGGGGTTATTCGTGACACGGTGTTAAGTTTATGTTAAAAAAATAAGGGCTAAAACTTTGATTACGAATTAAAAATCCGTTTATTTGATAAGTCAGTTTTTTAGCTACTTAATTAACTATTTATTGGAAAGATTGGGTTTTGTAAAGAGGGTTTAAAACATCTGGCTTTACTGAATAAATAATTGGGTGCAAAGAGGCAACTCGTGTGATGGGTACAAATATCTCTAATAAATCTTTTACCGAGAAAATTTTTGATCGTTTTTCTCAGGGAGTCATCGGTTTTGATGAAAATTTTACCGTTATCTACTGGAATCAAATCATCACGGAAAAAACCGCTTGGTCCCCTGACCCTGCTGAAAGTATCTCCTTAGGGGAGTTCCTGGGACTAGATCAAAAAACTGTCCATTGGCTTTTTGATAAACTAAAGAATGGGGAAACAATCCACTTGAATAAGCCTTTACACGTGGGGGCATTGAATGGCGTTTTCAAGTTAACCTGGGACCCGATCTTTGAAAATGATGCCTTTAATGGCGGGTATGTAATAATTGATACGAAAACTCCTATTTATCCAGGGGGTAATACTCCGGATTACGACACGTTAGCCAAAGCCTTTAACGAGACCCAGGAATCCATTATGATTACGGATGCTGAGCTGGAAAAGCCAGGCCACCGAATCCTTTATGTCAATCCCGCATTTACCAGAATGACCGGCTATTCTGCGGAAGAATTACAAGGAAAAACCCCCCGAATCCTGCAGGGTCCGAAAACGGATAAAAGCGTTTTAAAGGACCTAAAAGAAAAATTAAAGGAAAACAAAAAATTTTCCGGTGAGGCTGTTAATTACCGGAAAGATGGTTCAGAATTTATTATTCAATGGGAAATAGCCCCCATCAAGGATGATACCGGGGAAGTCACCCATTATGTGGCAGTTCAACGGGATTTAACGGAAAAAAGGAAAGCTGAAAAAAATTGGCATGAAAGTGAAAAACGGTTTTCAGAGTTTCTGGACAATGCCTCGGTTCCCATATTT
>CAZJWK010000108.1:0-274 GCA_964549595.1 uncultured Sphingobacteriales bacterium
TGGTATAACATCTTTATATTGCCCTTCGTTTTTAATCAATAATCATGGTCCAACTCTCTGCTGTCATCATTACTTACAATGAAGAAGCCAACATCAGGCGCTGCTTAAACTCGGTCAAAGAAGTTGCTGACCAAATATTGGTTGTAGATTCTTATTCGAAGGACCAAACGCCTGCTATTTGTCGAGAATTGGGGGTTGATTTTATGCAAAAACCCTTTGAAGGGCATATCGAGCAAAAGAATTATGCCATGGAACAGGCACGATTTGACCATGT
>CAZJWK010000108.1:284-9321 GCA_964549595.1 uncultured Sphingobacteriales bacterium
AATCCTTCAGGTCAAAACGCATTGGCAGTTTGATGGCTATACCTTTAACCGGTTGACTAATTACTGCGGGCAATGGATATGGCACTGCGGTTGGTATCCGGACCGGAAATTGAGGTTATGGAAACGTAAAAAGGGGCAATGGGGAGGTGTAAATCCTCATGACAAAGTGATTATGGAAAAGAATACTCGGACGCAACAACTAAGCGGGAATTTGCTGCACTACTCTTTTCCCACAATAGCAAGTCATGCCGAAACCACCAACAAATTTTCTGATATTGTAGCGGAAGCGCTTTACCAAAAAGGAAAAAGGCCTAATGTTTTGGTTCATCTTATTCTAAACCCCTTTTTCACCTTTTTCAAAAAATATGGGCTAAAAGGGGGTTTCCTGGATGGCTACTATGGTTTGGTTATATGTGTGATTAGCGGTTATTACAACTTTCTGAAATATGCAAAGACCCAGGTCCTTTATTTAAAAGGTAAGGAAAATACCAATAAATAACGTTTTTTTGCTTTTTCCATGCGCAAATTTTAGGTAACCTTTTAAAGGATTGTTGGGATGAGATCTTTTACAAAAGGGCCATTTAAATCATGAATCTTCCTTGTCACTTCCCTTTTCAGCGGCTGATAGCACCTCCTTAAATAATTTCATCAGGGTATCATCCGGTTGCTGTCCATGTTTATATTCAAAATAATCACGGAAAAGACTGGTCATATCTTTTTGAAGATCAATGGTAGTTTCTGTTTCTCCACCATCCCCCTTGGAATGCTGAATTTCCGGAATAAGGGTGATAATCCCATCATGGGCATTGTAAAGCTTTTTTCGGTCCTGGGCGGAGATGAAGTCATCACTTACCAAAGTTAACTCTAACAGACAATCCGGATTTTCCATCAACCATTTTAAAGCTGAGTCAACCCCTTCTATCTTTTTCCGGACCAGTGGCTTACCTCCTTGTAGTGGAATTGGTGTATAGGAAACAGGTTTCCCGGGTTCAGCTTCAATTACTACGACATATTTCTGTTGTCCGGCTTCACTAAAGCTATAAGCCAATGGGCTGCTACCATATACAGCCGGTACTTGTCCGACACCCATCTCTTTTAAGCTGTGAAGGTGCCCTAAAGCAGTATATTGGACTGAATCAGGAATGTTATCCGTGTAAACCTCACTTGTTCCGCCTACATGATGAATGGGTTTTTCTCCATCCGGTTCTTCAGGCGGTTCTTGTCCCTTACCAATCATGAAAAGGTGGGTCATCAAGAGGTTGACACCGTTGTCATCCAGGTATTGTTCGGCAAGGGTTTGCCACTGGTTAGCCAAAACTTCAGTAAGTGCCTGCTCAGGGTTATCAATACCCAGAAAGGATTTCAGGCGGTATTCATTAGCATACGGGGTTAGCAGAAGCCGTAATGGGTAGGCATAACCGGGTAATTGAATCTCCACAAACCCTTTGTCACTTTTTGTAATGGATAAGCCACTATCCAAATGGATAGGGCGAATCCTGGAATTCGGATAGCCGGCAAAGAATATTCCGCATTCGCGAGCCAATGGATCCGGGGCTTCAATCCGGTCTGGGCTGTCATGGTTCCCGGCAATGGCAATAACAGCTCTTTCGCCGTCCTTGGCCAGTTGTTTTAATGTGCGGTAAAAAACTTCTGTGGCTTCTGTGGGTGGATTGTAAGTATCGAACAAATCCCCTGCAATAATAACCACATCCACAGCCTTTTCATCTGCAATCTGACAAATTTCAGACAAAACGGCCTTTTGTTCTTCGAGCCGGTCTACATTCTCCAGTTTTTTACCTAAATGCCAGTCTGCCGTATGGAGGATTTTCATGAAAGCTTGCTTCAATAATAGGCAAAATTAAACCAAAGTATTTTTATTAGCGCTACCTTGCATTACTTTTAATTCAGTGAATTCATTAATTGGTTTAATTGGTTTCTTTTACGTTTACTCCAAGTTTGATTTTGGTAATACCTTTTCAATATAGGTTTGTACTGATGCTGGATCATGAAGTGGTTTAAAACATCTCTGGCGGGATTGCTGAGACGGCTATTGGGATCCAGGTAAGCATCTATCAGGTGTTTTACCACTTTTTGATTGCAATGGTTAAGCCGTTTCAAAGCTTTCATCGCATTTACCCGCGTTTTGAATTCATAACCATGGCCTGCATAGGCCACAAGCTCATCCAGGTACCTATTGCTTTTATAACGGACCGCCAATTCCAGCCACGTAATTTTAACGCTGTTCCCAATGCCATAAACATCCCTGGTGGTGGCAAGGTATTGGTCAAGGTTATCCGGTTGGGATTGGGCAATTTTCTTAAGTGCTAACTCAGTATTTCGGTAGGAAGAATCCTGCAAGGCTTTTTTAAAACCTTGGCGCAGTTTACGGGGAACCGAATCCACATGTTGGAGTACAGCACCCCTGACTTCATGATGGGGATGATTAAGGGCCTTTTGTAATACAGCCAGGCCTTTATTTGTCCGGTCTTTGGCTAATTGCTTAGCGATTTCTTTTTTCAGGAAATAATGGCTTGAAGCATTATACGCCTCTAAAAGCACATCTCTTTTCTTAGCCGGCTCTTTGGATCGCAATGCTTTAAGGGCATCATAGCGGTCAACCATATTAGGGGCTTTTAAGGCCTGCGCTTTCAGCTCATCCATAGATTTGGGAAAAGTAAGGCGTTTAACCACTTGATTTTTGGGGTCAAAAAGGACAAATGCGATTTCTTTGTCCTTCGGATTCTGAAGCTTAACGGTTGTTTCCGGGCCCTCCACCCAGGCTTTTTTACGGGTTTTACCCCCGTCTTCATAGTGCACTTCAAAATTTATTGGCATCCGGAAGTAACCAATCAAGTTATTGACCTCGTGGATTTGTTTTACCTCTATTGCCGTCATATCGGAGCCATTCTTTTGAATAGACTGGTAATCCACTTGATAATGGGGTTCACCCCCGTGCTTGATCCATTGTTCAAAAAACCAGTTCAGGTTCATTCCCAGAACCTCCTGGAAGGCCATTATAAAATCCTGGGTAATCACGTTTTTATAGGCGTGTTTTTCCAGGTAATGGGCCACCACTCGGTCAAATTGTTTTTTACCGACTACGTCTTTTAACATACCCAGGACAAGTGCCCCTTTGGGATATATCCTGTTGGTCCCTGCATTGGAAGCCATGATGGGTCTGTTATTTTTATCGGATGCAGATAGGGCTCGATTTAATTGGCGCTCACGGATTACCTGGTAATGCTGATCCCCGTAAATAAAGTACTCGCACAGACGCCCGTAATGAGTGGCAAAACTTTCGTGAAGCCATATGTGCTCGTTACTGTTCAGGGTGATGTAATCCCCGAACCAATGATGGGCCAGCTCGTGAGCGTTGACATACACGTAGCTGTTATCCAGGGCACCCCTTTTATCTACGTAATAAAAATCCCCGAAAATGGTTGCTGTGGTATTTTCCATGGCTCCATACAGGAAATTCTGAACAGGTACTTGTGAATATTGGGACCACGGGTAGCTAACACCCGTTTCTCTTTCCATAATATCCATGATCTTTGCACTATGCCGATAAGTGGGCTTAACTTTTTCTGGTTCATCCGGGTAATGGTAAAGTTTCATAGGAACGCCATTCCCTGATGTGCGTTGTTCTATGCCGTACCGGCCAATAGCGAGCATAACCAGGTAAGTGGTATGCGGTTTCTGCATTTTGTAGTGCCAGGTCTTGCTGCCGTCCTGATTGTTGGCAACATTAACCTGCTTACCGTTGGATAAAACTTTGTAATCCTTATCAAAAGTGACCTTCACCTCAGTAAGCAACTTGTCATTCGGGTTATCATAACAAGGAATCCAGTGGCGGTTATCGGTACCCTGACCTTGAGTCCAGATTTGGTTCCGGCTTGAATCATCCGGACTTTCCCAACCAATGAAGTAAATCCCTTTGCGAGGGGTTGCCTTGTAATCCAGAAAAAGTTTGTGGTCTGTTTGCCATTTAAGCGGTTTATCCGGGTATATAACAATTCCTTTTGAAGTGGTCGAATAATCGACTTTTTCTTCGTTAAGCTTAACCTCTTGAAACTTAATTCCGGGCGCATCCAGGAAAAAAGAATCGACCTTTTTCCTTAGGGGTGTGAAATAATGGGTTACCTTTCCCTTAACCAGGCCTTGCTTGGGTTCAAAGCCCACATTCAATACCATTCGCTTAATATTGAGGACATGGCTTCTGGCTCCGGAGTTTGGATCTGCCCTGTAGCACTGCATGTTGGTTTGGGCATGGTTCCCAAGATTTATGCATATCAAAAGGATGGCTATGAAAGAAATAGATTTAATGGGCTGTTTCATTAGTCGGTTTTTAACTGGCAAATTTAATCCTCGCTGGGATTTAGGGGGCTATTATACCCTTCTGTTTTAAAAAACCTGGTATTTTTTAAAACCTTAATTCTTAAACCGGGTTAAAAAATGGTAGCCTTTATTCACCATTTAATACTGATTGATACACCTCAAAGGTTTCCTCCCCCATTTTGGCTTTGCTAAAATCCTTTACTGTATTCTGGGCGCCTTGAATCAACTTGTTTTTTAAGTCCTTATTCTTAACAAGCCTTAAAACCGCTTTCCCCAACCCTTTTTCATCGTGAGTATCAGCCAAAAGGCCATTTTCCTCATGACTAACCATTTCAGGAATGCCGCCAGCCCGGGTAGCCACTACAGGAACATTAGCACCGAAGGCATCCAGGATACTTGTGCCCAGACCCTCCGTTTTGGAAGTCATCAGGTAAATATCCAGTTCAGGTAAGATGGTTTCTATATCCTCCCTGAAACCGGTAATGTGGATGGCGTCCTGTAGCTGCTTTTTCCTTATGTAATGTTGAATTTCTGCCTTTTCAGGCCCATCTCCGATGATGAAAAATCTGGCCTTGAGGCCTTGTTTCAGGAGGTAATCCGCGGTATTCACAAAAGTCCAATAATCCTTATGATCTGCTATGGCTGAAGTATTTCCGATGAGCCAATAATCCTTCGGAATGTCCCATTCTTGCCTTAGCTTACCTTCATTTTTAACTTTTGCAAACCGACTTAAGTCAATACCAGAATGGACTACATGTAGTTTTTCAGGATTATTGATTTGGTCCCTTAAGACATTTTTTATGGTTTCAGAAACGCAGATAATTGCCTTAACCTGTGCATGGTTGTATTTGAAGTAAGAGAAAGCATTGGATTTAATGGGAAAATCGACTCGTCTGCTTAAAACCAAGGGTATAGGTAGTTTAGCAAATAAAGCAGAATAGATGGCTAACGTATGGGCTTGGGCATCATGTAAATGAATTAGATCAATATCCCATTCCTGGCTTATTTTTTTTAATCGGAATGGATTTGAAAGTTTTGTCGGGAAACGTTTCGGAAGCGGATAATGAGCAATGCCATTCCGTTTGCAATAATTTGCTAAAGGGGCTTCAGAAGGACATAACACGGAATTATTAATTTCCTTCGCAGGAAGCTCACTCAACAGGTAAGCAATTTGCTGCTCCCCACCACGCCAGGTCTTCGGAGTAGATACGTGCAGGACGTTGATAGGGGGATACTCAGTCAAATAGGGGTTATTTAATTCTCAAACTGTCTTAGCAGAAGGATCAGTAGCCTTAAACTCCTGAATAGTCTTTTCGGGGTCTTTAGCCCCAAAAACGGAATTCCCGGCCACCAGAATATCAGCACCGGCTTCCCATAAGGCTTTTTGATTACTTAAGTTGACCCCTCCATCCACTTCAATGAAAGTGTAAGCCTCATTTTCTCCAATAAGCCCCTTTAATTCCTTAATCTTAGTGTAAGTTTGCTCAATAAATTTTTGGGCAGCAAAACCCGGGTTAACGGACATGACACAAACAATATCGATATCCTTAATGACATCCATGAGTGTATTCACCGGTGTATGAGGATTGATAGCAACACCGGCCTTCATTCCTTCTTCATGGATTTTTTGAAGCGTACGGTGTAAGTGGGTGCAAGCTTCCAGATGCACCGTTAAATGACTGGCGCCTGCTTCTGCAAAGTTTTGGATGTAGCGATCGGGTTCAACAATCATCAGGTGTACATCAAGGGGCTTTTCAGCGTTTTGCTTGAGCACTTTCATTACCGGGAAGCCAAAAGAGATATTGGGAACAAAAACCCCATCCATGACATCTACATGGATCCACTCGGCTTCACTTCGGTTAACCAATTGGATAGCATCCTTTAGGTTCCCAAAATCAGCCGAGAGGATGGAAGGAGCTAAAACACCTGCCATTGCTTAAAGTTTACTATTCTTTATTGTGGTCCTTTTTATGGGGAGGTGGGCCTTTGTGTTTTTTCTTTGGCGGTTCCTGATAACCTTCAGGCTTTGGGAAAAGCTCTTTCATTGTAAGGGCAAACTTTCCGGATTTAGGGTCAATATCTTTCAATTTAACCTGAACCTCTTGTCCTTCTTCAAATATACCATCCATGGATTCAGTTTTCTCCCAGGCTATTTCTGATATGTGTAATAAGCCATCTTTACCGGGTAAGAATTCAATGAAAGCGCCAAAAGGCATAATGCTCTTAACTTTTCCGGTATAAACCTTTCCGACCTCAGGTTCTTCAATAAGCTTACTCACACGGTTTTTGGCTTCATCCAGGGATGCTTTATCCTGAGCCATTATTTCTACTACTCCCTCGCCATTTTCTTCATCCATGCTGATTTCGGTACCCGTTTCTTCCTGTAATTCTTGAATCTGCTTTCCGCCGGGACCGATGATGGTACCAATGGAATCTTTATTCACATATATTTTCTCAATCCTTGGCGCATAGGGTTTGAAATCCTCGCGGGGACTACTGATCGATTCATTCATTTTTTCAAGGATAAAGTGTCTTCCTTCACGCGCTTGGTCAAGGGCTTGTTGAAGAATGTCATAAGAAAGTCCTTCCACTTTCAAATCCATCTGACAAGCGGTTATCCCATTTTTAGTGCCGGCTACTTTGAAGTCCATATCTCCTAAATGATCCTCATCTCCAAGTATATCGGATAAAATGGCGTAAGAATCGTTCTCTCCCTTAATTAATCCCATTGCAATGCCTGAAACAGGGGAGCTCGTTTTAACACCCGCATCCATGAGGGCTAATGAGCCCGCACAAACGGTAGCCATTGAGGAAGAACCGTTAGATTCTAATATATCAGAAACAACCCGAACCGCGTAAGGATCGTCCTGGTCAGCTGGCATCACTTTTCTTAAGGCCCTTTCGGCTAAATGTCCGTGACCCACTTCCCTTCTGCCCGGTCCACGAATAGGCTTGGTCTCTCCGGTTGAGAAAGGAGGAAAGTTGTAATGCAGGATGAATTTTTCATAACTCTCAAACATGACCTCATCGATCATTTGTTTATCCAACCGGCTTCCCAAAGTCACAGAAGTCAGAGATTGGGTTTCTCCACGGGTAAACAACGCTGAACCATGGGCTGAGGGCAAATAGTCAATATCTATATCAATTTGACGGATTTCGTCTGTACTCCTTCCATCTAACCGTTGGTTTTCTTCGAGGATGACATTACGAACCACTTCTTTTTTCAGGTCTTCGAAATATTCCTTGATTAAATCCTCTTTTTCTTCACGCGCTTCCTCTTCTAAACTATCCAAATAGTCATTGAGCAGGGTGTCGAATGCTTCACTTCTTTCCGGCTTGGAGGTGGGATTTTTGGCAATTTCAGCAATTTTATCCCGGAATTGGTTTTCTACTTCTTTTTTAACGGATTCTTCAAGCTCTGTGGGTTCAGGTGCTTCAATGCTTCGCTTTTCAGTAAAACCTGCTTCTTTTTCGAATTCCTTCAAAGCTTTGCATTGTTCACTAATGGCTTCATGAGCCTTTTTTAGGGCCTCAACCATTTCAGCTTCACTAACCTCTTCCATCTCTCCCTCAACCATGTTGATTTCTTCCTCTGTGCCGGCTACAATGATGTCCATGTCTGCCTCATTCAACTGGTCTATGTAAGGATTAATGACCAATTCGCCGTTGATACGAGCCACACGAACCTCAGCCATCGGGCCATTAAATGGTACGTCAGAAAGGGTAATAGCGGCTGAAGCAGCCAGGCCCGCTAAATTATCAGGCATTACGTTTTTATCAGCAGAAATTAGCGTCAGCAGTACTTGGGTATCACAGTAATAATTGTCGGGAAAAAGTGGACGAAGAGCCCGGTCAATTAAACGGCTTACGATAATTTCATAACTTGAAAGCCTGCCTTCTCTTTTGAAAAATCCTCCAGGAAACCGACCCGCAGCAGCATATTGTTCCTGGTAATTAACGGTTAAGGGTAAGAAATTTGCCCCCTCTTTAGGCTCTTTTGAAGAAACCACTGTAGCCAGGATCATCGTGTTATCCATTTGCAGGATAACAGAACCATCGGCTTGTTTGGCTACTTTACCGGTTTCTATGGTAATCTCCCTTCCATCAGGAAGGTTTATGGTTTTCTTTTGTACCTTGGTTTCAATTTGCCTGTTCATAATAGCAACTCCTAATTCTTTCTAACAATTCGCTAAAAATAGATATGTAAAAAAAGAGGCGATTGCCGTACAACCGCCTCTTTCGGGAAATTTTAATTTTTAACGCCTAATGCCCAATTCAGCCGTTAACTTCCGATATTGCTCAATATCTTTTCGTTTGTAGTATTTGAGTAAACGCCTGCGCTTACCCACCAATTTTTGCAGAGCCCTGAGCGTTGAATAATCTTTTTTGTGATTTTTAAGGTGGCTTGAAAGGTCTTCAATGCGTTTGGTAAAAAGGGCTATTTGTCCCGGTGTAGAACCTGTATCATTTTCATCTGTCCCGTAATTCGCGAAGACTTCTTTTTTTTGCGATTTCGTTACCGCCATTGTCGTAATTCTCTTTTTTACTTTTCAAAACGAAATGCAAAGGTAATAAAAAATGAAAATTTGAAAATTTTCTGACTAAAAGAATTATTGTAACTTGGCAGGCTAAAAGCTAATAAGGGGACTGTCAGTTGGAAGCTCGTAAACAGCACTTTAATGTTTAAATTTATCAGGTTTTT
>CAZJWK010000109.1:0-9203 GCA_964549595.1 uncultured Sphingobacteriales bacterium
CCTTTCATTCAACCAAAAGCCCTAAAGCCACCAGCTAAAAGCTAATAGCCAATGGCTAACAACCCATCGCTAAAGGCCAACGGCTATAGGCTAATAGCCAAATGCTAATAGTCAATCGCCATCAGTCAAAACAGCTTAAATTTTAAACTCTTATTCTTGTTCTTGCACTAAATACCCTTAAACTACTGCTCTTTCAGTAACTTTCAATAATCTCAATTCGTCTACCATTTTCCTTTTTCACGATAAACGCATCTTTAAGGCCAATCCTATTGAGATCCCTGACAAAAGCCCGCGCAGCGTTAGGTTTTTTGAATTTGCCCAAAGCCAGTTTTTTCATCTCCCCCTCATTGTGAAAAGTTAAATTGGTCACCTCTGAGCCGTACTTATCAAAATTAAAGCTTCTAAAAGCCCCGATCTGGACCTCATAATAAATACCGGAAATATCAGCACCACCTTTTTGGGCGGAAGCCGATCCAGAAGTCGTAGTCCGGTTTTGCCTTAATTCCTCAATTTTTTGTTTCTTCCTGGCTA
Organism: uncultured Sphingobacteriales bacterium; assembly: GCA_964549595.1. Lineage (GTDB taxonomy): Bacteria > Bacteroidota > Bacteroidia > CAILMK01 > CAYYUA01 > CAZQQN01. Next base: position 532 of record CAZJWK010000109.1, read on the forward strand.
AGCGGCTCTCAAGGGTATCCACTTTTTCATTAAGCTTCGATTTTTCCTTTTCAAGGTCTTTGACATCCGATTTGCCGATATAATCTTTTTTAAAGGTGAACTTCCATCCGTCATCACCCTGGTAAAATTGGTAATAAAATAAAAGGCCGGTAGAAACAAGAAAAAGTATGATAAAAAGGATTAGAAACCCAATTAGGGCACCTCGCCCATTTTCTTCGACTTCCTCGTAGTCTCCTTCATTGTTTTCCTCCTCTTCTTCCTTTGATTCTTCATTCCTGTACCGGTTTCTGGGATCTCTTTCTTCGACCATTGCTGTAGGTTTTAAGGTTTCTGAAAACAAACATAATAAATTCCTTAAATATTGACCAAAAAGACAGGCTTATCATTTCATTTCATTATTTCAAAATAACCATTTAAGGAAGAAAACCGGATATTAAATATTTCCATCCAGCATTGGAGGAAAAGCTGTTTTGATTATAAATTAGTTGAAACGCTTTATGTTCCAAGCCTTTAGCAATAAAAACCCAAACAACATTCCCCCTAAGTGGGCAAGATGGGCGATATTATCCTGTGGACCGCCTGCTATCTCAGAGTAAAGTTCTATTAAGGCAATACCAATCACGAAGTACTTGGCCTTTAGAGGAAACAAAAAGTACAGATAAATTCGCGTATTGGGGAAAAGAATACCGAAAGCCGCTAATACACCGTAAACCGCCCCGGAGGCTCCTACCGTAGGTATATTATAACTTTGGTAAAGGACTTCCATATTTTCCCGAATGGCTGGCGTAAGGTTATCCACTTCATACAAAATACTTTGAAATTCCTGTTTACTGGTCGCATTGGATAATTGGTCAAGTAAGGATCCGGATACCCCTGCCTGAAGCAATTCATTGTAAGCACTTAAATTCCCCAGGTAATTAACACCCAGGTAAAGGGCTGCAGCCCCCAAACCCGATACAAAGTAATAAACGAAGAACCGTTGGGCACCGAGTACATTCTCAAGCACGCTTCCGAACATCCATAAAACGAACATATTGATAAGGATGTGAAAAAAACCGCCATGCATAAAAAGATGGGTAACCACCTGATAAGGGGCAAAATTGGCTGAGTTGGGTAAGTATAATCCAAGGTTCCGGACGAGGCTGATGCCGAATGTCCCGCTAAATACCAAAATGGCCAGAAAACATAAGCCATTAATAATCAGCAAATTCTTCACTACATCGGGTAAAATTCTAAAACCACCGGGTTGCATGTTGGCAATTAATTTTTTTCAAATTTCTTATCCAGGTCTTGCTGAGAAATGGAAATAAAAACAGGTTTTCCACCTGGCGTATAGTAAGGCATTTCGCAGGCAAAAAGTTTGTCGATCAGCATTTGTAAAGCTTCCGGAGCATCACTTGATTCCCCTTTCTGACCGGCATTAATGGCCAACGAACGAGCGAGGTTATCCCTTTTTTCCAGCTTTGCATTTTTTTGATTGTGCTTATAATCCTCTAACAATTGTTCAAATAAGGTTTGTACCTTACCCACATTTAAGTCAGCAGGAATGCCATTGATCAAAAAAGCATTTTTGCCGAATTCCTCAATTTCAAAGCCCAGTGCCTTAATGTCGGGTAATAAATCATAGACCAACTTCTTATCAGCAGGATTCAATTCAATCACCTCCGGAAAAAGCTGTTGCTGGGAAAAAGAAGACTGCTGCTCAAGGGCTTTTCTATAAGTCTCATACAAAATCCTTTGCCGGGCATAGGTTTGATGAATAATAATAAGCCCTGATTGGATAGGGGTTACGATATACTTATCCTGAACCTTAAGCAGGTTTTTAAAACCTTGTTGCTCGCTTTCATCAAAAACCGCCCCGGTTTCTTCTTGTTGGCTCTGTTCCTTTTTTTCCTGATCATCTTTAAGCCCCTCATAAAGGGTTTCCCAATCTTGCTTGTTGGCTTGGGATGCCTTCCCCGATATTGGCCCGGAAGTAACATTTTGACGACCGGCAGGGGGTTGAACCTGGAATGGGATCTTTTCTTTCGAATCGCTTCCGGTATCAGAAAGGTTCAAAGGGTTGCTTTCAAAATCCAGGGCCGGCGCCACATGATGCTGACTTAAAGCCCTTTTTATGGTGGGTTTTAATATGGCATAAATGGACTTCTCATCCTCAAATTTCACTTCGGATTTTGTGGGATGCACGTTGACATCAATACGCTGAGGTTCCATTTGAAAAAACAACACATAAAGGGGGTAATGCCCCTCAGGAATTAACCCTTCATACGCTTTTACCACAGCATGGTTGAGGTAAGCACTTTTTATAAACCGGTTATTGACAAAGAAATATTGCTCACCCCGTGTTTTACGGGCAAATTCAGGCTTGCCAATGAAACCGCTAACGGAAAACAATTTGGTCTCCTCTTCTACGGGTACCAGGGCCTTCTCATACTTTTTACCAAAAACCTGGATGATCCGTTGTTTTAAATTGGAGGGTTTAAGGTAATAAACCGTTTCCTTTCCATTTTTTAGGGTAAAGTGTATACCGGGATTAGCCAGTGCAATCCGTACAAATTCCTCCAAAACATGCCGGTATTCAACATTATGGGACTTTAAAAAATTTTTCCTTGCGGGTGTATTGTAAAAAAGGTTTTTAACTGTTATGGCTGTGCCTTGTCCGCTGCTAAGGGGTTCGTGGTTTTTGACATCAGACCCTTCAACGACCAATTGGTTACCGATTTCGGCATCCCGGTGTTTGGTCTTGGTTTCAACCAATGAAACCGCTGCAATGGATGCCAATGCTTCGCCCCGAAAGCCAAGGGTATGTAACTGGTAAAGGTCATCAATCTTACTGATCTTAGAGGTCGCATGCCTCTCGAATGCCATTCGCAGATCAGTATCAGACATGCCCTTTCCATTGTCAATGACCTGGATAAGTTTTTTCCCGGCATCTTCTACCTGGACCTGAATATTATCCGCTTCGGCATCGATGGCGTTTTCCAGCAATTCCTTGACTACCGAAGCAGGCCGTTGCACGACTTCCCCGGCAGCAATTTGATTAGCCAGGCTATCGGGTAATAATTGAATGTAATCCGTCATTAAACATTCCCTAATTTTTTCACAAAGACCAAGAAACAAAGGAAAATACCCCCTATGGTCACATAACCTCCTATATACCCGGCATAATAGATAAGTGGCAAGGTTAACATACCGATAAGCATCAATACCCGATAAGAACTATTCTGGGCATAGATTCGCTTCTTATGTTGTTGCTGAAGCCGCTCTCTGAACTTACCGGAAATTCGACTATTGCGTTCCTGTACAGCGCCCTGATCAAACTTAAGCCGTTTTTCCGAAAACTTACGCCTTTTATCCTTTTTAGGATCATAATACAATGGCTTGTAGTCAAAACGGTTATGAGCCGGTAAGTTTATGAATGAAGGCAATTTAGACCCAAACATGTATAGTAAATTTTAAGCAAATTTAGCGATAATGAATGCTTTAAAGAAATGACATTCCACATTGGCCACCATAATGCTGCAAAAATCCTGCTGTCATTCTGCCAACCAAAACCAAAGTTTTTAATAGGGACACGTTAAAAAATTCAGGTTTTCAAGAGCAAATCATGAAGGTTTTGGGCCTGAAAACCAAATTATCAGAATTTTAAATCATTGATTAAACTCCCCCCCCATTCAAGATTATCCCAAAAGAATTAGGAAATCGGGAAAAAACGTTTTAAATTTGCACCTTTAAAAGAATAAAGCTATGTACGCTATTGTCGAGATCGGTGGAAAACAACTTAAGGTTGAGAAAGAAACTACCGTTTACGTAAACCGCTTAAAAGCGGAAGAAGGAGAAGAGGTAGGATTTGACAAGATTTTATTGGTCGAAGATGATAAAGGTAATGTGACCGTTGGCCAACCTACCGTGGAAGATGCCAAAGTAACCGGAAAGGTCCTTCAGCATTTAAAGGACGATAAAGTAACCGTTTTTAAGAAAAAGCCCAGAAGGGGTTACAGAAAGAAAAACGGGCACAGGCAATATTTAACACAATTACAAATTGAAAACATCCAAAAGTAAGCTGCTATGGCACATAAAAAAGGTGTAGGGAGTACACAGAATACCCGGGACACCATTGGTAAGCGTTTAGGCGTAAAGGTCTTTGGCGGGCAACGTGCAAAAGCCGGAAATATCATTGTTCGGCAGAGGGGTACCAAGCATCATCCCGGAGACAATGTGGGAATGGGTAAAGACCATACCCTGTTTGCCCTTAAAAATGGTACGGTTGCATTCAATAGGAAACAAGACCGCTCCTATGTAACTGTTATCCCGGAAGAATAAGCTTACCCCAATAAAGGCATCATTCAAAAAAAGTCCCGAAAAACGGGACTTTTTTTATGACCAAAATTTCCGGATCAGCAGCTTTATTGCTTAATAAGTTTAATCCGCCTAACGCCATTCGATTTAACCAACTCAAGGTAATAAATACCGGCTTCCTGGTTTTTTAAATTGATTTCTGTGGCTGACTGATCGACTTCTGTTTCATTGAAAACCACCTTTCCACGGCTGGAAATAACCCGGAAGTACCTTAGCCGTTCAGGATTGGCTGAATTTAAGTGGTATATCCCCTCACTGGGATTAGGGAAAACACTAATGGTTGGGTTATCGGGATGGGCAACGCTGCTGGATTGTTTTTCATATTGATAAGGGTCTGAAGACCTTCCACAATTGATATAATCGCCATAAACAAATACCTGGTAACTGCCCTCAGCCGTTAAATTAATACTTGATCCGTTTTGGCCACTTAGCTGGTTACCGTCCCGGAACCATTGGTAATTCTGGTAATTTCCCTGCACAACCAATTTATCACCCTGTTTTTGAATGACAGGCTTTGAAGGCCGGGGTGCCACTTTGGAGACCATGGGGACCACATAAGCCATCTGAAAAAATGGCGCTTCGTTATTGGCTTTGTCATACTGGCCATTTTGATTCCAATCAACATAATCCTGTTCGTTCCCATCCGGTCTGGGTTGCCATTGATTAGTCAGATTAGAAGAAGCATGCCGGCGATAGGCCTTGCCAAGAGAAGCTTCTCCGGCCCTTGGATTATTTGAAGTACCGACATTTTCAAAGTAACCCACAATACCAGCAGAATCAAGCCTGGAGCCATGGTAACGAACCCCTATGAAAAATTTCTGATTGATCATTATTCCGGGTTTAAAGGTAAGAAAACGAGCGGCATTTTGGGTAGAATTGTAATCCCCGCTGGGGGACAGGGAATTATTAGTGGTTCTTTGGCCCCGCCACAAAACAGGACCCGAGGGGAAACCATTAACATCCAAAGTCCGTACATAGACTTCAAACGTGTCAAAATTCCCGGAATTATTTTCGTGGGTTACGCCCACATAAAACGAATCGAGTTTCATAGGAAAATCCGCAGAAAATTGCTCGCCATCCCGGTTTATCCAGTCAGTAATGGCTTCACCCGCCTCTGTAAGTTTAAACCGGCTGGACGGGGTTTGTGCGTATTCATCTTTTAACTGCCAGATAAAACCCGAATTGGCACTACCTGCTTGCACATAATCAATCATGTTGACTCCCCAGCAAGCCCCCGGATCATAACTCCCAAATTGAAAAGCCCATCCTTCACTGGAAAAAGAACCGTCTGTTTTGAAACGGAGCATAATTTGATCAGTACCCGTATTTATGGTCGCAGGTTTATTCTGCCCTGTCAATTGACGGATCAATTGATTATTGGTTGAATGGCCTTCGTAAATAAAGAGCGTATCACCGGGATTAGCAGTATTGAACTTGGTAAAATCCAAATGCAGAGGCTTGCCATTCGGAGCCGTTAATTCCCAGTAACAATTCGCATTATTCGCATAAGCATCACCTCCGCTACCATCATCTAAAAAGCCATAGTTTTTATTGATCTCTGTGGTATCCTGGCAAGTAACGTTAACAGAACTGGTGGCAAGGCCGGAAAGCACCAGCCCCAATTCCTGGGAACTACCGGATAAATTCCCTTTATGATCAATTTGGATGGTATAAGTAGCTCCGGGAACGGGATTCCTGACAATGACCTGCTCCACATTATCGGTCTTATTATCTCCTTTAGTGGCTGCATTAGAAGGATTAGCCGGATCCAATTTCCAGGGGTAATAGGTTTGGTTGGTGGAATCCATGATGCGTAAATCCAGATCATTGACCAACATTTTCTGATTCGGATCTAAACTTGCAGAAGGAGGTGTTCCCTTTTCATCGGACCAGGATATGGTAGCCACAAGGGGTTCCTGTCCATCTGCCGTAACCTTAAAGCTTGAAGTGCTATTGTCCTGCAGGGTTAGTAACTGCAGGTTGTTTTGCGAAGTATCATTGATGATCAGGTTAGCAGCCTTTTTGGCATTCATCAATCCCCAGCCAAACTTGTAATCGGGCCCGGGTGCATTCCCGGCTTCATCAGCTGTATGAATAGCCAGGGCTTTTAATAAAGCTGCCTTCATTGGGGTACCACCGTTTATATCCTTAAATAAAGATTGCAGCAAAGCCAGTGATCCGGTTACATTCGGTGCTGACATGGACGTGCCACTTTTCTTCGTATATGCTTGGTCATTATTATCATCCGTGGATTTTAAGCTTTTGCCATTGCCTACCAAATCCGGTTTTATACGACCATCATCGGTTGGTCCCCAACTACTGAATTTGGTTATTTTAACGTCAGACGGGCTTGAATACCCCCCCGGTATATCCTTAACCGCACCCACTGTAAGGATATTCTTGGCAGTTCCTTTAGGCGGAATACAGTCATACTTCCCATCGGCATCCCTTTCCTTCGTGGTTTTTACCCAATCAAACTGATTGTTTCGATAATAATGGGGATCACCAGAATTGGGGCCATCGTCATTCCGATCGTTACCGGCAGATTTTACTATCAGGTAATAAGGGGCATTGTTGGCAATCTCATCCCAACGTTCAGCGTTTGAATTATAAAACCCAAAACGATAATCTTCTGATTCATTGATATTTTTATTGCCATACCACAGCCAGGCGCTCGAGTCATCCACATAACGAAATCCTGTAATCCTGCCATAAGAATGATTGGAAAGATATAAACCGCCGCTTGCAGCAGTCGACATTTCAGATTCATCATTAATCCAACTGTAGGCATCCAATTCCGCTTTGTAAGCCATTCCCTGCACGCCGGGTTCTTTTCCTTCGGCTACAATGGTCCCGGCCACATGAGTAGCATGCTCACTTATTCGTGAGGAATTATCTCTCTGGACTACGCGACCACTGAATTCCTGATGGGTATTTAACACTTTACCGCCATCCCATTCTCCAATGGTTTCCCCAAAACCGGTTAGTCCAAGATTGGTTTGCCCACCAGGCCATAAATCATTCGTGGACGTGGTGGCAGCCGCATCCTCATTATTCGTGGTGTAATATATCGGCATACTATCAGGGCCCAAACCCACAAGTTCTATTACCGTACCATCCTTTTTCTCCTCCCTAATAACCCAGTCATGTTTTTTAGCCAATCGAAGGGCTTTACCATACTCGGCTTCCCATTCTTTATTCCATTTTTGGGAAAGCGCCTTCAGCTTTTCCTGGTTGGTTTCTTGAAGGACAGATTTTTGTGAGTTATTACCTTTTTGAGCTATCAAATGAGCAGGCAAAAAAACAACCAGGGATAAAAGAAAAATTATCAATGATTTGGTATTCATGTTATATAAGGTTCTTTGTTTAAAAGTGTAAAATTAGGATAAATCAATCTTTGTAACAAATGATAACCAACCTTTGTCAATACTTTTTTCATTACCCGAGTATGAATTTCAATGAGCCAGTGTTAAGCAAAAACATTCAAAGGGTAAATACAAAGGAATGTGAATGGATCTCCCTTTAAAATAACCCTCGGCTAATTGTTTAACTCGCACTGGCAGGGGTTGTGGAGATTAACAATCCGCAACCAAGCTTTTAAAAACCAAGGTTTGCCACGATTTTCTTTACTACATTGGATGTTTCTTTCTCTGACAATCATGACACAACTAAGTAATCTGACCAGCCAAAAATACCACGAAAAGACGATTTCCAGCTTTTCCTGAATTTTGAATAAATTTTAGGGAAACTCCCGATTTTTGCAGTGCAGACCAATCATCTAATTTTGTTTTAATTTGTAATGGCAAAATATTTTTCAGTCCACGCGTTCTTTCATGTGAAAACCCGCCCATATGGGCCGAAGAAATCATTAATGATTCAGGGCGAAGGATTGGTTTTTAAAAAGCATTTAAAATAAGTTTTCATTTTTTAAAGGATTAAGTCATGGACATAGAAACGAACACCCTTAAAGAAGCTTTGCTTGAAGCGGCCGAATATCATCATGAGTATGAGAGTAATCTATTAGGCGGGATGCGGGATGAAGCCTGGGCGGATTGGTATGCGGCCTTTCTGCTGGGAAAAATTCCCGACCTTAAGAATCCCACCTATTTAACCCAGGTTTTACAAATGGCTTCGGATATGCAAGAAAGGGAGGTCAACCAAAGTACGCCCTGGGCAGATTTTTATGCCGATTACCTCATTCAGCATCTTTCAACCCAGGAATAGGATCAAACCAGGAATAGGGTTTTGTTTTTTTGGTTCTACCACATTTTTTGTGGAAATTTAGTGCTGTGGTTTTACATGGGGCCTTCGAG
>CAZJWK010000110.1:0-6498 GCA_964549595.1 uncultured Sphingobacteriales bacterium
ATTATTAGATCAAAACTTCTCAAAAACATTTCCATAAAATTCATTGTAGAACCATTTTTTCCAAGATTTTTATAGGGAAAAATGTCGTGCACCCTATCTTAAAAACACTTTAGGTGTTGTTAGCAGAATTTAGCAAATTTGTCGGCTATCCTTAATCAACAAGCATGGATGACAATCAGGTCTTAGCGGTTAAAAACCTTAAAACTACTTTTCATACAGAGGAATCCTCTTTAGTCGCTGTAAATGATATTAGTTTTAACCTGGAAGGTGGAGAAACTTTGGGAATTGTGGGAGAAACCGGCTCTGGCAAATCAGTGACTTCTTTATCGCTCATGCGGCTTATACCCTCTCCTCCCGGAGAGATTACGGAAGGGTCTATGCTTTTCAAAAGGGAAGATGGAAGCGAGCTGGATTTGTCCAGGGCAACACCCCATCAAATGCGTCAAATTCGTGGCAACCAAATTGCCATGATCTTCCAGGAACCCATGACCTCCCTGAATCCGGTCTATACTTGTGGCGATCAGGTTATGGAAGCCATTAAATTACACCAAAAATTATCCAAAAAAGAAGCCAGGGAAAAAACCCTTAATCTTTTTAAGGAAGTCCAATTGACCAGGCCTGAATCGATGCTTCATGCATTTCCCCATCAGATTTCCGGAGGACAGAAGCAAAGGGTTATGATTGCCATGGCCATGTCCTGTAATCCCTCTATCCTTATTGCTGATGAACCTACCACAGCCCTGGATGTAACGGTTCAGCAAACCATTCTTGAACTGATGCAAAAGCTTCAACGGGAGCATAACATGGCCATAATTTTCATAACCCATGATTTGGGGGTAGTAGGGGAAATTGCCGACCGGGTATTGGTTATGTATAAAGGCCAGATTGTGGAAAGGGGCAATGTTTACCAGGTTTTTTCAAATCCGCAACATCCCTATACCAAAGGGCTATTAGCCTGCCGGCCGCCTCTTGAAAAACGGCTGCATAAACTCCCCACCATGGATTTTTTCATGGAAGAAACCTCGGAAGGGCATATGGAAGCCCTTGGTAAGTCCGTTTCAGAGGCTTTGGATGAGTTGCAGGTGACAGAGGAAGAGCGAAATTACCATTTGAAAAAACTTTTTAACCATAAGCCCATCCTTACCATTTCGAACCTGAAAACCCATTTTCCCCTTAAAAAAGGGATTTTCGGTCGCACCAAAGGCTATGTAAAAGCCGTTGATGATGTCTCTTTTGACGTGTATTCAGGAGAAGTTTTAGGCCTTGTGGGTGAATCAGGTTGTGGAAAAACTACTCTGGGCCGAACCATTCTCCGGTTAATAGAGCCTACCGATGGCCGTGTTTGGTACCACGATCAGGATATATTCCACTTAGATTTGCGGGCGCTGAGGCGGTTGAGAAAAGACATGCAAATCATCTTTCAAGATCCTTATTCTTCACTAAACCCCCGTATGACCATTGGCAGTGCGATTTTAGAGCCCATGAAAGTTCATGGCCTTTATAAAAATGATAAGGAGCGTAAACAAAAGGTTAAAGAACTACTGGAAAGGGTAAATCTGGATGGCGATTTCTTTAACTGTTATCCCCACGAATTTTCCGGTGGCCAAAGGCAAAGGATATGTATTGCCAGGGCTTTGGCCGTTGATCCACGGTTCATTATTTGTGATGAATCGGTGTCAGCGCTGGACGTTTCTGTTCAGGCTCAGGTGCTTAACCTCCTTAATGAACTAAAAACGGATTTTGATTTTACCTATATCTTCATTTCCCACGACCTTTCCGTAGTCAAATTCATGTCTGACCGTATGGTGGTAATGAATGAGGGAATCATAGAGGAGATGGGAGATGCCGATGAGATCTATTACAATCCTCAAAAGGAATATACCCAAAAACTTATCAGCGCCATTCCAAAAGGCAGGCTGGAAGATATTGAGCATGCAATGAAAAAACGGGGAAGATCGATTCCTGCTTAATCATTTTTAAACCTTTCAGGATTTTTGGACACCAATGAGGAAATTTTCAAACCCATTACCGTATCGTTTCCTCAATGTCCCGTAATATGTCATGACCCAATTTATCCCGCTTGGTTTTCAGGTATTCGGTATTGTATTGATTAGGCTCAATTTCCATTGGAACCCGTTCCACGATCTCCAGGCCAAAACCCTGTAATCCCTTTCGTTTAGAAGGATTGTTGGATAACAAGCGAATATGTCGAATGCCTAAATCCCTTAGAATTTGAGCACCAATGCCATAATCCCGTTCGTCCATCTTGAAGCCCAGCTTGAGGTTTGCTTCTACGGTATCCATACCTTCTTCCTGGAGTTTGTACGCTTTTAGTTTATTCAACAACCCTATTCCGCGCCCTTCTTGGTTCATATAAAGCACCACACCCTTTCCGTTCTGCTCAACCAATTGCATGGCATGATGAAGCTGGACACCGCAATCACATTTGTTAGAACCAAAAATATCTCCGGTGGTGCAAGAAGAATGTACGCGTACCAGAACCGGATCGTCTTCTTCCCATTCCCCTTTAATAAGGGCAAGGTGAATTTCATCCGATGTCAATTGTTTATAAGCCCGCAGCCGGAAATTACCGTATTTAGTAGGAAGGCTAACATCAATTTCCCGTTCGATCAAGGTTTCATGTTTCATCCGGTATTGGATGAGGTCCTTGATAGAAATTAATTTAAGGTTAAACTTTTCCGCGATTTTGGCCAAATCAGGCAGCCTTGCCATTGAGCCGTCTTCATTCATAATCTCCACCAACGTACCGGCCGGCTTAAGGCCGGCTAAACGGGCCAGATCAATAGTAGCTTCAGTATGCCCGGGGCGCCTTAAAACCCCACCGGTTTTTGCCCTGAGCGGAAAGATATGACCGGGACGTCCCAAATCGGTGGGTTTGGTTTCTGGATCAACCAAGGCCTGAATGGTTTTGGCACGATCGGCTGCTGAAATTCCGGTAGAAGTTTTTTCGCTGATTAAATCCACTGAGACCGTAAATGGTGTGGAATGTGTGGCTGTGTTATCTGACACCATCGGCTCGAGCTTAAGCTCATCACAGCGGGACTCAATAATAGAAGCGCAAATAAGCCCCCTGCCCTCCTTGCTCATAAAATTTATAACCTCCGGAGTAACGTTTTCTGCTGCTGTTATGAAATCGCCTTCGTTTTCCCGGTCTTCATCATCTACCACTATAACCAACTTCCCTTTTTTAATGTCCGCTATGGCAGATTCTATGCTATCAAATTTTATCTCACTCATTACAAGAATTTTTAAACCTTCGTAAAAGCCAAATATCGTTCAAGGCTAACAGGAAAAGTTTTTATTAAGTTTAAAAGTTTTGGAGGATCGAATGTTTAATCCCATTTGCCATCGCCTTCAAAAGTCAAAAATCTGAAAAACCCGATGAAAAGGGCTGCATTCATCAAAACAAAATGGCGTATGTAACGAATCGGCTTTATTTCCATAAACCAATCACTTAGCAATAAATCCAGTATCCCTAAGCAATAAAAGATCCCCTGCCCCAAAAAAAGCCATTTGAAAAAGGGATCATACCCCAGCAAAAAGCCATTAGCCAAAAGGACGAAAACCATTAAAAAAGGGCCCATCCACCTAATAACTTTATGAGAAAAGAAAGCCAGGCTGGTGAAATTTTTAAAAGGATTTATGAAAGCCCTGAAACGGAAAAAATTTTGAAAATTGCCAATGCTAATACGGATCTTTCGCTGGAATTGGACATCGCTTTTCCCGGATATTTCCATATCGCAAACCGCATTGGGGGCAAAAACCGTTTTATACCCTGCTTCAAGTACTTTCATGAAAATAAAAAAATCATCTACATAAAACTCGGGCGGTACTGCTTTATAAAGGTTCTTTCTAATAGCGTAACAAGCTCCGTATGCCCCAATGACGGAACCGTAATAGCTCTCCCCTTTTTTAATTTTAAATTCCCGGTCGTTATAGACTTTCTCAGGCCTGGCCACTTCATCTTTTTGACTAACATAGCTTTTTATATCGGCCTGAACACCTCCGATTTCGGGTTCTGAAAATGGCTTAACCAATTCGGGTATGGTATCAGGATGGAAAAAAGTATCCGCATCCGTTAACACCAAAATTTCAGCATCAATATTTTTAATCAATTCATTGAGTACGCCCGGCTTACCGGTTCGTTCTCTAAAGTAAAAAGATTTAACATTCGGATATTGGGCTGCAAATTCTTCTACTATGGTATTGGTTTGGTCATTGGAACCATCGGAACCGATCCATATTTCTACTTTTTCCTCCGGATAGTTTGTATTTAAGGTTGATTTAATCTTTTTGGCAATTACTTCTTCTTCATTGTAGGCAGAGACCACAATAGCTACAAGGGGCAAATTATTAGGAAGAGCTTTTGGTAACTTGCGCTTTGGTAACCACATCATCCAGGTTGGAAAGATTAAGTAGCTATGAACAAGTAACAAAAAGCACAAAATCAATATGGCGGACAAAAAAAAGAGCATCTATTTTATATACCTGATCTTTTCTTTTGCAAAGTTAGGAGTTTCTTACTTAGATGAATGCTAATGATAAGAAATCTGTGGTTTTTAAATTATTTTTTGGCCAAAATTTCATTCTACCCCGGATATTTCGTTAAATGTTCAAAAAATGCTAACCTTGACCATGGATTGAACAATCCTTTACTTTTTTCCATTGGCTTATGAAACTAACGTTTACCATAAATGGATTCCCGATCGAACCAATTGACTTCTGAATTCCTGAAATCTTCAACGCCACTCGTTACCCTAACGCTGTTTGATTTCCGTGGCATTGAGAAAGCCTGGGCTTTCCAGCAGATGGGGACCGGCAGGCTTCACCTGAAAAATATTGAAGGGTTGTGTTTTTGGAAATTACTGGGAACCGGTAAGGGAATAGGCTTTAGTATCATCCCCGATTTGGCTAAATATGGATTTTTAGGTGTATGGAGCTCTTATGAAAAAGCGGTTCATTTCCTTTCAAAAAGCACTTTTATGCGGCAGTATTTAAAACATGCTGCAAACCAAGTTACTTTCAAGCTTATACCCATCAAGGCGGATGGGCTTTGGTCCGGCCAAAATCCTTTTTTACCTCTTTTTGGATCATCCGTGGTTCCTATCGAAAACCAAAAAACGGCCGTTTTAACCCGTGCTAGTATCCATTGGCAATCGTTAGTACGTTTCTGGAAGCATGTGCCCTATACAAGTGAGGAATTGACCAATGCTGAAGGCCTGGAATACTCAATCGGATTAGGAGAAGCCCCTCTAATCCACCAGGCTACTTTCAGTATCTGGAAAAATGCCAATGCCATGAAACATTTTGCTTATAATAGTCCAATGCACCAATCAGTCATTAAAAAAACACGCCAGGAAAATTGGTATTCGGAAGATTTGTTTGCCCGCTTTCTGGTTATGGAAGGACATAATAACCGGTAAGGGGATGGATCAATGATCAGGGTCATCGATTTTACCCAAAACAAAAAGATGAGGATAAAGGGAACCGCTTTCTATTACCCGTTCTTCGGTAATTTTGAAGAGTTTGGTTCTAAGGATGGTCTGCCGAAACATGTCGGCCCGCTGCATTAGAATCACCAATTTCCCCTCATCCCTTAAAATCCTGGCCGCATGCACCACAAAAGCACGAATCAGGTTACGCATATTGGATTTAGTGGCAGACTTTACCCCGTAAGGCGGATTGGAAATGAGCTTATCCACTTTTCCATGAATAAAATCCGGCAAAGTGAAAACATTCAAGACCCGGTATTCAATGTAATTTTCCAATTGGTTTAATGCGGCATTGTTACGTGCTCCTTCAAGCACATCTTCATACAGATCCCCCCCAATGATATTCACTTGTTTTCCGAAATGAGTTGCTACTTCCATCGGAATCGTTCCTGCTCCGCAAAAGGGATCCAGTACCGTTTCCCCCGGTTTAATCGCCGCAAATCTCTGGAGGGCGTAAGCGACAGAGGGTTTAATACCCGCACGGTGCAAATAGTCCATCCGGAAACGCTTATGGTACTTTTCGGGTGTGTGTTGAATCCCCAGGAAAGCAAAATCCCCAATAATATCGAGTCGAACATGGAGGTCATATGCTTTAAGCGAAACCGTTTGATGGTATTTTTCCTGCAAAACCCCACCAATGACAGCTTGTACTTCATGGGACCCAAATGAATGATTGCCGTACCGCCTCGTGGAGACACGAAAAGAACCCGCTGAACTCAATTCATCGAAAGGAGTTTCCTTAACTTTTTCACTTAATGCATCAAGGGTTTTGTTGAATTTAAATGTGTCCTTAATCTCAATGATCTGGTCAATCGACCGCAATTGAAAGAGGACCTCCGGTGAAGTATTCCGGATGGCTATGTGGCCTTGAAATTCAAAAAATTTTTCCGCTTGAGCATTGGGATTTAATGCGCCCAATTCGGCATAAACAAAATCCTCTAATCCCGGATTACAGGTAACTAAAAATGTTCTCATATTAAATTTT
>CAZJWK010000110.1:6508-8896 GCA_964549595.1 uncultured Sphingobacteriales bacterium
TTTCAAAGGGGCAAAGGTAGAGGCTTTGCTTTTGCTGAGCGGATTTTTCCGATCAAAACTTTATCCGGGTTCCTTCATATTCTTCCGCAATAACTGGGCATTAATAGCCACAATCATTGTATTTAAGCTCATGAGCACGGCCCCTAATGCCGGACTGATCATGATGCTCCAACTATATAGCACCCATGCTGCCAAAAAGAATAAGATTTTTAATATCCTGCGGAACACTTTCCGCGAGGATGATATCAGCTGTTTCCGCAGCAATGTCAGTGCCGGAACCCACAGCAATGCCAATATCTGCCTGGGCCAATGCCGGAGGATCTTGACCCCGTCATCGGTCATGGTCCCCATCTCCTCTTTATTCTGAAGTTTCCTGACTTTATCCCTTTGTTCATCCGTTAGCACCTCAGCAAAATAGCCTTCCCTTTTTAAGGTTTTGCTGATATCCTCAGCTACTTCTTTGTTATCCCCTTTGAGCATATAGGTTTTGATGTCATTAGCCTTTAACCCCCGAATACCATTTTTGTAACTTTTCCGGATTTGGCCTGCCAGGGCGATGAAACCCACTAATTCCCATTGTCAGGGTTCCGGTTTTATCAAAGACAATAGCAGTGAGACTCCTTGCCCTCTCAAAGGCAGTTCTGTTGCAGGTCAAAAAACCATTCCGGGCTGAAATACTTTTGAAGATAGCAGCGACCAAAGGTATGCCTAAACCCAAAGCATGCGGGCAAGGCATGATCATCACTTTCACCATTTGTACAAGGCAAAAATGAAGGGTTTGCCTAAGGCCAGCCAGGAAAACAGCGTGATTAAACCGACCGGGATTAAAATAATGGTCAGCCACAAGGTAGCCACATCCGGCAAACGCTGAGTATTGGATTTGCCCTGCTGCGCCTTATTCACCCCATGAATCACCTTGTTCAGGTGAGTATCATCTCAGGTTTTATTCATTTTCACCCTAAGCTTACCCATAAATTAAAAGCTATTCAAATTCATGGCAGTCTTGAGAAGGATGGTAAACACCGCCCCCTTGCTGATAGACTACTTTGGCTCCCATGTGGGCTGTGTAAGTAAGGTAAACATTGCCTGTAATGATGGCCAGCAATAATAGCAAATGGATGCCCTTTTTAAACCGCTTAAAAATCGCAGTAAATTTGTTCAAGAGCAATACTACAGAAATACCGGAAAACACATAAGCCATAATAAAAGCATTGTACTCATGGCCTTCTAAAACGGTAGGATCACATAGAGTACGGCCTACTTCAGCATCTGCTAAAGTACCGGTATAAATGGTCAGCCAGGAAATAGCCGTACCGGTAATAATCAGTATCTGTCCCGCATTGGATAAAAGTGGCCTTTTCTTTTCCCCGAAAAGGAAGGATAAGAGCCAGAGCAAACTTCCGAATAGAAGCAACGCAACAGTAAAATGGACGAATTGAGGATGAAGTAACTCAGTTCGCCACATTGAAGGAATTTCATTCATCTAGCCACGGTTTTCAAAAACGGAACCTTCAAATTATTCTAAAATGGTAACAGCCAAGGGATTTAATTTTTTTCCCATTTTCTCTACTTTGACTTTGACTTTTTGGTCTTTCTTCAACTTGCTAAAAGCGACCGATTTCCCGTTTTTCATAAGCTTAGTACTGTCTGTGAAGTAAAGTTCCAGCTTTTTATCATTGTGCTTAACATAAATTTCCTCCTCATCAGGCTTAACTTCTGAGACTTTGCCTTCATAGGTACCACTTTCCACAACGTCAGTTTTTTCACCACCCCCACAGGCTACTATAAAGCTTAAGGAACAAAGGGTTATTAGGCTAAAGATCACGTTTTTCATGGTTAAATAATTTTGGTTGGTTAAATTCAAAATTAAGGTAATTTTACAGATATGGCTAAAGCGTTTACGCAATGACTCTTAAATCCGTTTTAACAGAGGTTGAATAAATTGGATACATAGCGATTTATTCCGGCCATGCCATCGGTTCGATTCGTTGCCGATTTTTTTTAAAAACGCACTGCCATTAACGGCCAAGGAGCTTTAGCTTAGCAATCCGAAAGCGCTGGAATTATCGAAAATAGGACCTCCTTTAAAACCTTTTTAAAAATGGGAAAAAGCATTGGTGTTGCATGGTTTACTTTTCCTGAAATTGTGGGAACTTCGGAAAATCGATGCTTATATTTCCAACGGACAATAAGACCAGGTAGGGGGGTTGTTCAAAAAAGTGTGTCATTTCCCGGCAAATTCAATAGGGCTGCAAAACTTAAAACTGCCTTATTTCCATTTATTGCTACGTATTGCCACCTTTTAACAACTTGTTACTTCGTATTACTATTTGCACCCTTCCTTTCCCTAAAGGGAATATAACCCCTTGAAACCACCTTATTTCTACC
>CAZJWK010000111.1:0-8778 GCA_964549595.1 uncultured Sphingobacteriales bacterium
CATTTTAATTTGACAATACTTTTGTTCTTTTAATCAAAGCCTTAGGTTTTTTTAAGGCTTTACAAGCGCTCTCCTTTTCTGAAATCCGCTTGATTTTTTCATGGTGGCATAGCAACCTCCTTTTTTTGGGTTTCACAATCTGATGAAATTCCTTTTGGTTGGCTCCTGGGCACAAAAAGTTTTGGCATCGGTGATCAATTTTATATCGTTGGCCGGCTAATATTTTTCTTTTATAAACCAAATATAGGGGGGGGATTACAATGTCAAGGGTAAATGTGAATTTGTTATAAAAATACAACTGAAACGTATTAAAAGATTTTGTGTAGGCTGATAAGTCCGTTTGATGATTGGTTAGGGCGAGTTGGTAAGGCATTTAGGGTTTATTGGGGTTTTTATCCTGGCCTTACCCTTTTCAACCCTAATGGGGTAAGCGAAAGGGATTAGTCATTAGAAAAAAAGGAGTCGCTTTCAAACTTGATCCCGATAAAACACCATTGGGCTTCAAGCTTAGTGAACGGCTATAGTCCTTGGTTTTAAATTTTTACTTTCTAAAAAGCATGATTACCCAATGGGATTCAATAGGTTAGTCTATCCCTAATCCCTCTTTGAACTTTGGCCGGCAATGGCCAAATATTCCATAAAGGCCTTGACCTTTACAAGCAGTCGGTGAGAAGGACCTTTTAAGCGGTGATGTACCTTTGACCCCACACCTTTTGGGATACTTCCATTCGATAACTTACAAGATAAAACCCTCCCCACATAAGGAATGTGCGAAAAAATGACATTTATCATTTTTTGAGGTCATTTACCTTTAGAGTTTCGTGTCATTAAAACGCAATGCCTATGAATGAAAAACCAGAGGTTCAAGAAGATCAAAGAGAAGAAGAAAAGTTTATCCCTAAAGGGAGTATTGTTTTCTTTATCCTCATGATCGTTTTCTTTTTACTGATATGGTTTGCATTTTATGCCATTATGGTCACCTCAAGAACGTAATCACTTATGGACAAAATAGAAAAGACAATCCTGGGCATTTCACTGGTCACGCTTTTGGTATTCATTTTTTCCATTCTTTATTTATCAAAAGGGCTGGGTGTGGAAGTGCCGGAATGTAAACCCGCTGAACAGCCCTTTAAAAAGGGGGATTTGGTCAAATTGGATGACAATACCTATCAATTAAAATGCCTGGCCCAAATGTGGAGCTTTGAGCCCGGTACCACCCGTATTCCCGAGGGAAGTGAGGTCGATATTTACCTGGCCTCAGCGGATGTGGTTCACGGCTTTTGGATACCGGAAAAAAATGTGAACCTAATGGCGGTACCGGGTGCCGTTAACTTCACTACCATCACCTTTGAAGAGGCCGGGGTTTATGACATCATTTGCCACGAGTATTGTGGCCAGGGCCATAATAAGATGATGGGAAAAATTATTGTGGAAGAAACCGATGAAAAACCGCTAACTCATGCAAGTCAGTAAAAGCCTTAAATGGATTATCCTTCTGGAAATTGCCATCCCAATGGTATTACTGGTATTGGGGATTTACAATGGTTTAATGCAGACCCTTTACAGGGCTGGTATCATTGAAGCCCACTCCATACTCAATATCACTTACCACCAGGGCCTGACCCTTCACGGGGTTATCAATGCCGTGGTTTTTACCACTTTTTTTGCCGTTGGTTTTGGAAATGCTTTGATCGCTTATTACTTAAACAAAACCCTGAATCATAAAATTAATTGGCTTTCCTTTTTCTTAATGCTTTTGGGAACCTTGATGGCGGCTTATGCCATGTTATCCGGACAGGCTTCGGTTTTATACACTTTTTATCCGCCCCTGAAAGCCCATCCTACTTTTTACATAGGGACGGTTGTTTTAGTAGTGGGATCATGGGTAGCCTTCTTCAATTGGATCAAGCCCTACCTTTCCTGGCGAAGGGAGAACCCGGAAAGGAAAACGCCTTTGGCTGTGGTCGGGATATTGGCCAACTTCATTATTTGGCTCATAGCCACTTTACCCGTGGCTTACGAAATCATCGTCATGCTTATTCCCTGGTCAATGGGCTGGGTCAGTGAAATCAACATTCTCCTTACCCGTACTTTATTCTGGTTTTTCGGGCATCCATTGGTTTATTTCTGGTTGTTGCCCGCCTATATCATTTTTTACGTCATGATGACCAAGGAAGCGGGCGGGAAGCTTTATTCTGATTATGCAGGCAGGCTGGTATTCATGCTTTTCATTATTTTCTCTATTCCGGTCGGGCTTCATCACCAATTCACCGAACCCAACATTAGCCAGGCATTGAAAATGCTTCATTCCATTTTCACTTTTGGTGTCGCAGTACCCAGTCTTTTAACAGCCTTTACCCTTACGGCCTCTCTTGAACATGCAGGCCGGCAAAACGGGGCTAAAAGCTTATTGGGCTGGTTGGGGAAATTGCCCTACTTCTTCAAGGACCGCTACATTTTCGCATACTCCATTTGCGGGCTTATTTTGTTTATTTTCGGGGGGATTACAGGGATCATCAATGCTTCCTACAGCATGAACCTTTCCGTTCACAATACCGCTTATTTACCGGGTCACTTCCATATGACCGTGGCGGGACCTGTCTTGTTGGCTATGTGGGCAATGTCCCTTTACCTTATTAGTAAATTGGGCGGTAAACCTGTAAAGGGCAAAGGAATGAATTTATCGATTCCGTATCTGTGGACTTTTGGAATGCTTTTGTTTTCGGGAGGATTGATCGCAGGGGGCCTTGAAGGCGAGCCGCGGCGCACCAACCTTGGCACTACCTATACGAACCCGCAAAGTGAAATGTTCCAACCGGATTGGGTGATCCCCACCCATTTTACGGCGTTGGGAGGAATCGTTATGTCGATTGCGGCCTTGTTTTTCTTCATTGTGTTCTTTAGGACCTTATTTGCGGTCAAACAAGAAGAAGCAAAGCTGGATTTTCCTACAGCGGAGGCTTACCATGATGAAAAAAGCATCAGGTTTGTCAAAAACTTTACCCCCTGGATCATTGCAGCGGTAATTATAATAGCCATAGCTTATATCCCGACCATGAAAGAAGCGGTAAAGTATAACCAGGAGAAAGCTAAGCCCTACGATCCTTCTAATCCAGTACCCATTGAGAATAAAAAAGACCAGGAGTAATGATTAACCCCAATTGGATTAAACAAGCCCTTTTCTTCGGTATTTTGCTTGGGATACCTTTGCTGGCCTTCCTGGGGGTACAGGCTTACCAGCAATGGGACAATTCCCTGCCCGTCATTAACCCGGATGGCACGGAGGAAAAGCCGCACACCATCCCGGAATTCAGCTTTACCAACCAAGCCGGTAAAACTGTTACCCTGGATGATCTTAAAGGGAAAATATTCGTGGCTAACTTTTTCTTTACCTCCTGTCCCAGTACCTGTCCACCTATGATGGAACAACTCACCCGGGTACAGGACCAATTCCGGGATAATCCGGAATTCAGAATCATTTCTCATACAGTGGACCCCAAGCGTGACACCGTTGAAGCACTCCGTGAATACGGCAAAAAGTATGGGGTCCAAAAAGGCTTCTGGCATTTGGTAACGGGTTCCAAAAAATCGCTCTACTTAATGGCTCGAAATGGTTACGGTGTGGCTTCCCTGGAGGGTGGTAACAGCCCTGCAGGCTTTGTACACAGTTCTAAAGTTATGCTGGTAGACCGTAAACAGCGGATTAGGGGTTTCTATGACGGAACCAAAAAAGAAGCGGTGGACCGGTTGATTAACGACATTGAATATTTGCTAAAGCAATCAAAATAAAATGGCTAAACCTTCAATTATGCGTATATTTCAAAAAAAACTCGGCATCGTTTTAACCCTTGTTTTATCCATAATCTTTTTAAACCTTGATGCGCAAAAATCCGGGAAAACAATTTTTGAAAATCGTTGCCAGGCATGCCATAAGGTTTCCAATGAAAAACTCGTAGGTCCTGGTCTGGCTCATGTGAACAAAAGAAGGGACCAGGACTGGCTTATAAAATTTATTCGTAACTCTCAAGCTGTTATTGAAAGGGGCGATGAAACAGCCAAAAAACTTTTCAACGAGTTCAACCAAACCTTAATGCCTGCCAATAAAGACCTGTCTGATCAAGAAATTAAAAATGTACTCAATTACATCAAAGCCGAAAGCAAGGATGTTTCGCAACCTTCGGCTGACAAGGCAAAAAGCAGTGATAAAGAAGGAAAGGAAGCAAAAAAGGAAACCTATCCCAAGTTTTCCCCGCTACCTGAAGCACAAGAACCCGAAAAAAATTATGCTTACAACCCGGATTCTTTTAGTTTTCGCTCGACCTTTTGGATGGTTGTCGGCATGGTCGTTTTAGGCGTGCTGGCGTTTACGTGGATAGTGACTTATTTTTCGCGCTAAACCCGGGAGGCACTAAAAAAAGAGAGATCCATATAAGGAGTTCAAGTTTTTCTCCATTGAAAACCTCCAGTCTAAAAGCCTCGTTAAAAGGGGTTGTATTCTGCCTCCTTAGTTATTAAACTTAGGAACACCGGAATCCTCCGGCGCTAAATTGGTTTGAAGCATATTTTCCACGGCTTTCAGGATGCCTGCTTTGTCAAAACCACAGTATTGTTGCTGCTCAGCGGGATCACCGTGCTCAATAACTTCATCCGGGATGCCCAGGCGTTTCATTTCTGCGTAATAACTGTTTTCCACCATAAATTCCATCACTGCGCTGCCAAATCCACCCTTTATAGCGCCATCTTCAACGGTTAGTACCTTATCAAAATTTTGGAACACTTCATGGAGTAGGTTTTCATCCAGGGGCTTGACAAAACGCATGTCATAATGAGCTGGGCTGATCCCTTGTTCCTCCAGTTCCTGGATAGCCTGTTGAGCAAAATTGCCGGGATGCCCATAGCTTAAAATGGCCAATTCTTTACCATCCTTAATTTTTCGTCCCTTACCAATGGTTATTTCTTCCATGGGTTGCTGCCAATCAGAGGTGACACCCTTTCCCCGTGGATAACGAATAGCAAATGGGCCGCAATCTTTTAATTGGGCTGTGTAGAGAAAATTTCGTAATTCTGGTTCGTTCATCGGGGCTGAGGCAATCATATTAGGCAATATACGGGAATAGCCAATATCGAAAGCACCTTGGTGCGTAGCGCCATCATGACCTACCAAACCAGCCCTGTCAATGCAGAACACAACAGATAAATTCTGAATGCATACGTCATGGACCAATTGGTCGTAAGCCCTTTGTAAGAAAGTAGAGTAGATGGTCACAAAGGGTTTTAGACCCTTCGTGGCCATGCCTGCCGCTACGGTTACTGAGTGCTGTTCGGCAATACCCACATCAATGGCTCGTTCAGGCATTTCCTTCATCATAATGTTGAGTGAAGACCCTGAGGGCATGGCAGGGGTTATACCCATGATTTTTTCATTTTTCCTTGCCAGCTCCAGAATAGTATGACCAAACACCTCTTGGTATTTTGGCGGATCGTTGGGTTTAGGCGGTTTTTTCTTGATTTCTCCGGATATTTTGTCAAAATAACCGGGGTTATGCCATTTGGTTTGCTCCTCTTCGGCCGGTTTAAACCCTTTGCCTTTCACAGTTACGCAATGCAGAATCTTAGGGCCGGGAATCCCCTTCATGTCTTCCATTAAGTCCACCAAATGGTTTACATCATGCCCGTCCACCGGACCGAAGTACCGGAAGTTCAGGGATTCAAAGAAGTTGGCATGCTTTAGTAAAAGGCTTTTAACGGAGTGTTCTATTTGGGAAGCCAATTCCTGTGCTTTGGGACCGATCTTTTTTACGCGGCCCAAAACATTCCAGAGGTCATCCCGGAAACGATTATAGGTTTGAGAAGTGGTAATATCCGTCAAATATTCTTTCAGGGCACCCACATTGGGATCAATGGACATGCAATTGTCGTTCAGGATCACGGTGAGGTTTGCATCTTCCACCCCGGCATGGTTGAGTCCTTCAAAAGCCAGACCCGCTGTCATGGCGCCATCACCTATAACGGCAACGTGTTGGCGATCCTTTTCCCCCTTTTGCCGTGAAGCAATAGCCATTCCCAGTGCCGATGAAATAGAAGTAGAAGCATGACCTACACCAAATGTATCGTATTCACTTTCTTCAATCTTAGGGAAGCCACTCAAGCCTTGCCACTGACGGTTTGTGGGGAATAGATGCCGGCGCCCTGTAAGGATCTTATGGCCATAGGCCTGATGGCCTACATCCCAAACAATACGATCAAATGGCATATTGAACACATAATGAAGGGCTACTGTTAGCTCAACAACCCCGAGGCTGGCTCCGAAATGACCGCCATAAACAGAAACAATGTCAATAATGTAGTTTCTTAATTCATCAGAAATTTCGGATAATTCCTTACGGTCATGTTGTTTTAAATCCTCAGGGTAATTTATATTCGACAATAGTTTGCCGGGTTCAATATCCATAAACCATTTGTTTAATGCTCAAAAATCAGAACATCATTTGCAAGCAATTGTTTAGCCAAGCAAATTTAAACATTGCTTCTTAAGGACAAAACTTTTAAGCCAAAAGGATACCAAATTGAAAAACGTATGCTTACTGTTAAATTTATATTCTTATCATGAGTTATATTTATGTGATGGATGAAGTTTGGCCCTTTGATCAAATTCAATCGGCAAGAAGGGATGCATTGTCTCAAAATACTACGGATAAGAAGGCTATACTGTTACTCGCCCATGATTGGCTAAATGGCCAAAATTATTTTGAACTCACCACATCCGGTTCCACAGGGAAGCCTAAAGTATTTACTTTCAGCAGGGCCCAAATCAAGGAAAGCGTGCAGCAAACCGTGAGAACCTTTGGTTTGGAGCCGGGCAATACCCTTTTAAACCCGCTATCCGTTGATTACGTGGCCGGTTTTATGATGCTTATGCGTGGTTTGGTGAATAAGATGCCTGTTTATTGTTTCAAGCCTTCCCGGTCACCTATTCCCGAAACTTTTTTAAGGCAATCATTTGCTCTGGCAGCATTTGTACCCCTTCAAATAAAAACACTTTTAAAAGAGGAAAAACAGGTTTTCTTGAATCACATAGCCAACATCCTAATCGGAGGTGGTCCTTTGTCCTATTCCCTCGAAAAAAGCCTAAGTCAACTGAAAACCCATGTTTACCATACTTACGGTATGACAGAGACGTTAACCCATGTGGCGGTCAGGGAAATTGCGCCTGAACGCAGAGAGGCTTACCGGGCCTTGCCCGGCATTGGTTTTGAAACCGATCAGAACAAAAGGTTGATCATTTACACATCCCTGTGGCAAGATCCCATCCATACCAATGATCGCGTTAATTTGATCGGAACGGGTGAATTTCAATGGTTAGGCCGGACTGACCACATCATCAATTCAGGCGGTTATAAAATTCAGGTTGACCCTGCTGAAAAAGCAATAGAAGAGGTCTTTGAGGGTCAATGGGATTTTATTCCTGAATTTTTCCTGACCCATTTCCCGGACAATAATCTGGGAGAAAAAGCCGTTCTGGTAGTCAAAACCGAAAAACCGGTGAATGCTCACATCCGGGATCAGTTAATCCAAGCGTTGAAAAACCATTTGCCCGCTTACGAGGTACCAAAAGCCATTTTTGACTTAAGGCAATTTTGCTATACCCATACGGGCAAACTGGACAGAGAAACTACAAAACAAATGATCAGTGAAACCGCTAAGTGAAGATAAATTATAGCAAAACAAACCTGTTCATGCACCAAATAAACCTTTCCAAACTTCTTCTGATCCCGCTTTTTTTAGGTGTGGCCTGTAATAATGGCAATGATATTCAAAATTGTGATGAACATGAGGTGGCACCTTGCAGGGTGAGGCTTAAGAAAACGAACATCCGTATTAAGAACAAAAGCGATTATGATTTCTGTAACGTCAAGATCAATCACGGTGGAGAAAGGGTTAATTACGGGATCGTAAAAAGTGGGGAAACCACCTGTTACCGTTTTACAGATACGGGTTATAATTACACCTTCGTCTTCGCCAAGAATCGTGGGATTCTTCTTCAGGACAATGTTTTAACGTACAAAGAAGGGAAAATGCCCCTTCCACCAGGCAAATACACTTACAACGTAGAGGTATTGGATTTTGAACAAGAGCAGTTAGAAGTGGAGGTCACCAAAAATTGAAACCTAACCCAATCAGGTTTCTGCAATTTTCAATGATTGGGTAATAAAAGCCCTCCCATTGGAATACTTCCTGTAAATACGCCATGGATTTTGATTAATCAGCCTAACATGAATCTTATGGAAAATTTTTTTGAGAAGTTTTGATCTAATAATAAAATGTCTATTTAAGTTGAGAACCCGTAAATAAGGGGCTGGGCCGTGCCCTTCCATTGAACCCCGATTAAGGAAATCCTTGCAATCAGTTGACTTCCGGAATCACCTTCTTGGTGATTTCCTAAATCGGGATAACTCAAACCAATGCCATATAAGCTAAAATCTGATCAGCAAACCATTGTATTTCTTCATTAGCCCCGCTGTTGAAAGATGAAGTTGATCAAAAGATTAAGGTTGTTAATCCTTTTCCACTCACTCAGCCATTTCCAAGCTAATTGCTATTTCAACGGAAACTTCTATGACCACCTACGTTTGGGGTTACGCGTCAATGGATCAGCCTTGGTTGGCAACGAAAAAATCTCGAAGGCTCCATTTAAACCTCAGCACCAAATTTCCCCAAAAAATGTGGTAAAATCCGTCATTGAAGGGCGTAACCTTCTTTACCCTATTTTTCTTTTAA
>CAZJWK010000112.1:0-8735 GCA_964549595.1 uncultured Sphingobacteriales bacterium
GAACAAATAGCATCACAGTGAAGTGGAATGGCAAGGACAGTGGTTCGGTAAGTGTTACGGAAACGAATGAGGAAAATTGCGATACCACTGTAACGAAATCGATTCACATAGAGCCGAAGCCTGCTCCGAAGATCAGCGGAAAAGACACGGTATGTGAGTATCGTGGCAGTTATAGCTATACGACCCCGGATAATACCGGTCATACCTACAGCTGGCAAATCACGAATGGCAGCATTACCAGTGGATCAGGTACGGATAGCATTACGGTTAAGTGGAACGGCAAGGACAGTGGTTCGGTAAGTGTCACAGAGACTAATAATGAAGGTTGTGACACGACCATAACGAAATCGATTCACATAGAACCGAAGCCGGCTCCGAAGATCAGCGGAAAAGACACGGTTTGCGAGTATAGAGGCAATAAACACTATTCCACCAGTAAGGATCCTGGTCACACGTTCAGTTGGCAGATTACCAATGGTAGCATCACGAGTGGCTCGGGTACGGATAGCATTACCGTTGAGTGGAATGGCAAGGACAGTGGCTCGGTAAGTC
The DNA here is from genome assembly GCA_964549595.1 of uncultured Sphingobacteriales bacterium. Taxonomy (GTDB): domain Bacteria; phylum Bacteroidota; class Bacteroidia; order CAILMK01; family CAYYUA01; genus CAZQQN01. Next base: position 553 of record CAZJWK010000112.1, read on the forward strand.
TCACAGAGACGAATGAAGAGGGCTGTGATACGACCGTAACGAAATCGATTCACATAGAACCTACGCCGGGACCAGTCATTCAAGGTCAGGATACCGTATGCGCCTACAAAGGAAATTATTCTTATAAAGTTCCCAAATCTCCTGGTCACTCTTACAAATGGAGCATTACAAACGGACAAATTAACACCAATAAAAATCAGCGAAGCGTAATTGTTCAATGGTATGGCGCTGACAGCGGGGCATTAACCTTGACTGAAACGAATGAAGAGGGGTGTGATACCACGATTGAAAAAGCCATTTATATTGAGCAACGGCCTGACCCTGTGATCAAAGGAAAAGATACGGTTTGCGAATACAGAGGGGGTTATACCTATACTACCCCTGGTGGTAAAGGTCATTCTTTCAGTTGGACCATATCAAATGGAAGCATTACTTCAGGAAAGGGAACCGATAGCATAACCGTTAATTGGGAAGGTAAAGATACCGGATTTTTGATTCTAAAAGAAACCAATGATGAGGGTTGTGACACTTCTATCTATCAAGGCATTCATATTGAGCCTAAACCGTCACCGAAGATCAGTGGAAAGGATTCAGTTTGTGAATATAGGGGTAATTACGTCTATAAGGCAAGCTCTGATTCCGGACACAGCTATAGCTGGCGCGTATATAACGGAACTATTACCGCTGGTAAAGGTACGGATAGCATAACGGTAAGTTGGAAGGGCAAGGACACCGGCTCCTTGACCTTGACCGAAACCAACAATGAAGGATGCGATACGACCATAGAAAAAGCCATTCATATCAAACCCCGGCCTAAACCGGTTATAAATGGGGATGATACGGTTTGTGAGTACAGGGGCGGTTATAGTTACACCACAACCAAAAAACCTGGTCATGGTTACAATTGGGCAGTTTCAAATGGACAAATTACTTATTTCAATGGCTCGGATAGCATTGTGGTTAAATGGAATGACAAGGACAGTGGGTCCGTGATGCTTACTGAGACCAATGATGAAGGCTGCGATACCCTTATTGATCGGCCTATTCACATCGAGCCCAAACCAGCACCGAAAATTAAAGGTCCTGATTCCGTATGTGAATACAGGGGTGGTTACAATTATTCCACAACTAATTACACCGGCCATTCCTATAAATGGTCCGTTTACAATGGAAAAATCACCTCCGGTCTTGGCACTAATGCCATAAGCATAAAATGGCAGAGTAAAGACAGTGGGGCTATAATGCTTACCGAAACCAATGAAGAAAATTGTGACACCTTGGTTAAACGCGCCATACACATTGAACCCAAACCGGCACCGTTAATCACAGGAGCGGATACTGTTTGTGAGTTTACCCGGGATCATCGTTATGGTGTAATCGATCAAACCGGGCATACTTATAATTGGCAAGTAACCGGGGGTAGAATAACCACAGACTTGGGTAATTCCGTTAGGGTTAAATGGTTTAAGCGAGACAGTGGCTCCATTCAGGTTACTGAAACCAATGAGGAGGGTTGTGATACCACTGTCAGAAGTGCTGTTCAAATTGAGCCTAAACCGGCTCCTGAGATCATCGGAAAAGATACCGTCTGCGAATATACTTCCCACGATTATTCGACACCACTTAATCCGGGTAGTTATTATGCCTGGGTTGTGGATGGAGATACCGTGGCTTCCGGAAGAGACCAAAATACCCTGAATATTGAGTGGAAGTTAGCAGGAAAGCGGAATTTAGCCCTAAAAACAAGGAACCCTGAGGGTTGTGATACCTTAATTGATACCACCATTACCATTCAGCCCGGACCAAGGCCTGCTTTAAATGGAGATTCTCTGGCTTGTGAATATACCAAACACGTTTATTTTACTTCATCTGAACCCAATAATATCATTTATAGATGGGATGTAAACAACGGGCTTATCCAAAAAGGTGCTGGTACAGAACAGGTTTCGGTGAAATGGTTTTCTGAGGGAACCGGTACCATTAAGATTACCAAAATCAATCAATTTCAATGTGACACTTCCATGAAAAGAAGTATAAATGTGGTTCCTAAGCCAGATCCTCAAATAAGTGGTCCCAAATCCGTTTGCGAATTTTCTAATCAAAGTTATAAGACTCCACAGGATACAGCTTCTGGTTTTCAATGGAGAGTGATAGGCGGCGTCATAGATTCCGGGCAGAATACGGATCAAATATATGTTAGCTGGGGAACTGATGGCAAGGGCGAAATTTCATTGGAGACAACCAATACTTACTGTGATACTACTATTAAGGCTGATATAGAAGTCAATCCCACGCCAGAGCCCAATATTCTGGGTAACTTTGAGCCTTGTGCCAATGTTTCTCAACTTTACGAAGTGCAAGCCCCGGGTATTGATAGCTTTGAATGGAATTTTGTTAACGGGAAAGCCCTTGAGGATCCTTTGAACCAGCAAACTGTTCGGTCAAAATGGGATAATGTGTCTGACTCTGGTTTCATCCAAACGCGGGTTGTGGATAACAAGGGTTGTGATACACAAATCCAGAAAGGAATTGATTTTACCAATATTAAGGCAAAGGCTAATATAGATAGGCTTGAGGAATGTACGCCTTTTGATACAGTATTTTCTGCCAAATCGAGCATAAATTGTGATTTTTATAGGTGGCGCTTTGTAAGAGGCCAGCGGAAAACAGGACAAAAAGTGCGTCAGTCTTTTGATAAAGGAGGATTTTATAATGTCAGGTTAATAGGTCAGAATGTAGAGGGGTGTCAAGACACGACCTTTATCCCTGTCAATGCGTTACAAAAAACAGTAGCCGATTTTGAGATTATTACTCCGGAAAATCCGGAAAGCTATAACTTGGAAGAAGATCGCCTAAGGGTGAAGAATAAGTCCAGGAATGCAGAAAGCTATACCTGGGAGATTGGAGACATTATAACGTACGACCAGTATGAGCCGGTTCATGAGTTTAGTGATACGGGCACTTATCCGGTTACGTTAAAAACCAAAGGAGAGAATGCTTGTAATGACTCCATCACCAAAATGATAGATGTGGATGTCCCGCCACGGATTTTTGTCCCCAACTCTTTCTCACCGGATGGTAATGGCGTTAATGATGCCTTTAGTATTAATGCCCAATATGTAAAGGACTTTGAAGTAATTATCTTTGACCGTTGGGGTGAGATCGTTTTTCAATCAAATAATCCGGATTTTAAATGGGATGGTACTTTCAGGGGTAAAGAGGTACCGATTGGCACTTATCATTACATTATTACAGCCCAGGGTTTCCAAGGAGAGGACATTCGGGAGGAAGGCGCTATATTTTTGATAAAGTAAAATGGTTTTTATTCAGAATAGGAATGGATAAGTTCCTTAAAATCGGGCTTGATGAAGCCCGAAAAAGCCTGGAGACAGGGGGCATTCCTATAGGAGCAGTACTTGTTTATCAGGGTGAGATTTTGGGCCAGGGCCATAACCAACGCATTCAAAAAAGTAGCCCTACCCTGCATGCTGAAATGGATGCCATCGAAAAAGCCGGAAGGCAACCTGCCTTTGTTTACCAAAATAGCACATTGTATACCACTTTGGCTCCTTGCCCTATGTGTTCAGGAGCCATTGTGCTATATGGAATTCCTCATGTGATGATAGGTGAAAACTTCAACTTTAATGGGGCTTTGGAATGGCTGACGGCCACGGGAGTGGAATACACGCTAATGAATGAGGAAGCTTGTTATCAATTAATGAGCGATTTTATTCAGGAAAATCCGGATTTGTGGAATGAGGATATTGGGGAGTAATAAGACCTGTGAATCCAAATGGTGGTGCTATAATTCACCAAAGTTTGAATGCAATATTGTTTTCTGAAATAAAATGGAATAAATAATAAGGTAATGATTAAATGGTCATCGTCATCCTTTTACAGCCTGCTATCAGGATTAATGATTTTGATTGCTAATACGGCTTATCCACAGGATCCCTGTCCTGGTGAAAAAGCAGCGCTTTCAAATGCCGCTATTGACCATAATAGAGTGAATTTCTTTTATACCCTTGTCAAGAATCCCATTGACATTAGTATACCCGGTTATTGCCCTAAGCAAATTAAGGCTAACCTTTCTATTGGGGAATTGACTAAGAAAAAACCGGGTAAGTACATAGCGAAAGTACCTGATAGTAACGAAACCGTATTAACGATTTTAGTAACCATGAAAAATGGGAAAACCAAAAAGGTAGAGACCCGGAAATTTGATATTCAATCCTTGCCACCGCCAGAACCCTATTTAAAAGGCATGCAAGATGATAAAATCTTGCTTAAAAAGTTTAAAGCAGCCGATAGTTTACGGCTTAGACATCCTGAGCACCTGCTCATGGAAGACATTGCTTACGAAGTGGCTCAGTACAGGGTTACTTATGTGCCCGCCAAAGGAGCATTTAGGGAAGCCAAGGTAAAAGAGGCGGCTTTACCTGAACATTTGAAAAAACAAATCGCCAAAGCCGGTAAGGCAGGGGATAAAATCATATTTGACCGCATCATGGTCAATGCTCCATTTGGGAAAATAAGTATTCCTAACGCTTTAATCGTATCTATTTCCGGGCCAAGATAAAAGCCTTAATAGGCCAATTAAATTCTTCCCTTTTTTGAGTTTCGGGAGGGATTCCATTCACCCATACAATTTACCGGCCTTAGGGTTAATTATAATTTCAATTCTTAAGAGGTTCAGGTTTTGTTTAGACCAATTTATGCCATTTTTGACGTAAGGATAGGATTCGGGATGGTTTACTTTTTTCTAAAAAATGGGTATTCAAGTTGAAGGGCAAAATGGAAATTTTTCCTTGCTTTATTTAAAATCGTTTTTATGAAAGCCATAGCAAGGGCATGCTTTATGGTAGCTATTACTACTTTGGTGATTGGGAAACAGGGTTTTCCACAAAAGGAGCCTTCCAATCAAGGTAAAGAGGCTAATGAAGATTCCTCCGATATCATTTATTGCCCTGTTGTTAAAGAACCGCATTTCCCGGGGGGTAGAGAATCTTTAGCCGTTTATGTACGAGAAAAAATTAATTATCCGGCGGAAGCAAAAAATAAGGGTACTGAAGGGACAGTATACGTTGCTTTTACAATCAATGAAAAAGGAAAAGTAGTGGATCCAGAAATAAAAAGCGGTGTTAGCAAGGCGTTAGATAAGGAAGCTTTAAGGGTTGTTAGCAATATGCCCACTTGGCAGCCTGCCATTAGGGGATCGGATTCCGTTAGCACCAGGTTTGGTTTACCAATTCACTATACTTTTGATAAAGACTCCACTTCTGATGAAGACCAACAAAAGCACTCCCGATCACTTGAAGACTCATCAGGAAAAGATAAACTACCCAAATATCCGGGAGGGTTAGAAGCGCTGTTTGAATACTTAAAAACTCATTCGGAAGTAGACAAAAAGCAGCTGGATCCGTATCAACTCCCTAATTTTCAAGTAACGGTGAGGTTTACCATTGCTGAGTCAGGGGCAGTGAAAAATCCCAGAATAACAGAAGGAGGGTATAAAGCCCTTAATAGACAGCTTTTAAAAGCATTCCAGGAAATGAAAAACTGGAAGCCTGCACTTGAAAATGGACAGAAGGTGAAGGCTCAATATAAGCTTGCGGTTCCTATCAAACCCCAAAATTGGTAACCTTCGTTTTAAAAAGTTGCTCAAGCTATTTTGCTGGTTATATAAGGTTTTCAGTTTTTCTGACTTCCTATTGGTGTGCTTGGGAATCCGTGAGGATAATACAGGAGCATTATTTAGGGGCCTCCGTATTAATGATAATGGTCAAATTTTAGTTTTTAGCCTTTCGTTTGTAACAAAAGCCTTTTATTTACGTCATACTTAGATTAATTTGTGTATTAAAACCGCAATCCTTATGGAATTAACCATTCAGAACCTGTCCAAAACTTATCCCAATGGAGTCCAGGCCCTTAATGAGGTCAATCTGACCATTCAAAGCGGCATGTTTGGATTATTGGGCCCCAATGGTGCCGGTAAGTCCACTTTGATGCGGACCCTCGCTACCTTACAGGAACCAACAAGCGGGGAAGCCTGGCTGGATGATTTAAACCTCATCAAAGGGAAGGACCGCGTTCGGGAAATACTAGGTTATTTACCGCAGGAATTCGGGGTTTACCCGAGTGTCAAAGCCAGTACCCTGCTGGACCATTTTGCGGTTCTTAAAGGCATTGAGGATCGAAAAAAGCGTAAGGAAGTAGTGGATAACTTAATGGAGCAAACCAACCTGACGGATTACAAAAACCAGAAGCTTGGCACCTTCTCCGGGGGCATGAAGCAAAGGTTCGGGATTGCTCAGGCTTTATTGGGTGACCCGCAGCTTATCATTGTGGATGAACCCACAGCCGGCCTGGATCCGGAGGAACGAAACCGGTTCCTGAATCTTCTGAGCGAGATCGGGGAAGACCGTGTTGTCATTTTATCCACGCATATCGTGGAGGATGTGAAGGAGCTTTGTAAGGATATGGCCATCATCCATAACGGGGAAGTACTGAAGAAAGGAGACCCGGAAGAGGCTGTCGAAGCCCTCAGGGGGAAAGTCTGGCGCAAACTGGTGGAAAAAAATGCCCTTTCGCAATACGAAACCCGGTATTCCGTCATTTCCACCAAGCTCATAGCCGGGCAAACAGAGATTCATATCTATAGTGAAACCCCACCGAACGATGGTTTTGAACAAATAGAACCGGACTTAGAAGATGCCTACTTTTCAGCCATTAAATACAGGGAAATCATGGCTGAGTAACTTTTATGGCTTTCAATACATTGTTCGAAAATAAAGTACCTTATTTCCTTTAGCGTTTTTAAATCATCTTTTGAAAAATCCATCTATCATGCTAAAAGAGATTTTCAGGTTTGAGGTTAAATATCGCCTGAACCGGCCTGCTACCTACCTGTATTTTGGCATTATGGTCCTGCTGGCCTTTTTATCAGCGTCTGTTGAGCAAATCAATGTAGGAACAACCGGTTCAGCCCAAATTGATGACAATGCGCCTTATGTGATTGCCCTCACTTTAATGGGGTTATCCGTAGTTGGGTTACTCATTGCTTCAGCGGTTATGGGGGTTCCGGTATTCCGGGATTTTGACCACAACGCCAGGGGTATTTATTTCACCAAACCGATCACCAAACGGGATTACCTGTTAGGACGATACCTGGGTTCCCTGGTCATTACACTGGCCATCTTCTTTGGTGGTAATCTGGGTTTGATGACAGGCCACCTGATGCCTTGGCTTAAGCCTGAAAATTTACAAGCATTCAATTTAATATCCTATTTACAACCATTTTTACTCTTGCAGGTACCCTTCGTACTTGTTACGGGAACCATCTTTTTTGCCCTGGGCTCATTGAGCAAGCGCATGATTGTCATCTATACGCAGGGTATTGCGATTTTCGTCCTTTTTAGCATTGCCCTGGAGTTAAGTGATAACCTGCAAAGCGAGTTTTTAGCCGGGATGTTGGATCCTGCCGGTTTCAATTCCGTCCAACTATTAACCAAATACTGGACTGTTGAGGACAAAAATTCTCTTCTAATTCCGTTACAAGGTGTTTTATTGTGGAATCGTCTTTTATGGCTTGGTATCGCTGTTGCGATTTTTTTCGTGGCTTACAAGCTGTTTAGGTTTTCCAATGAACCCATTATCCGGATCGGCAAAAAGCAAAAACAATCAAAATCTAATCTTCAGGAGGGGCATTTAGGAAGTTCCCTCACCGTCCTTGACCTTCCAAGAATAGCACCGGTTTTCACCCTTAGTACGCAATGGACCCAATTCTGGAAAATGGTCAAATTGAACTTTCGTTATGTGGTATTTTCCATCCCCTTCTTAGCCATTGTGCTGATGGGGATTGCGAATGTCATTGTAAATACGAGCCAGGCGCAGCAGATATATGGGACCCCCGTACAACCCGTAACCTATATCATGGCAGGTTTTATTGGGAATGTGTTTATGCTCTTTTTCCTTATCCTGATCACTTTTTACGCCGGGGAGTTATACTGGAAAGATCGGGACTACCGGATTGATGGGATTCTGGATGCCATGCCTATTAAGACCTCCATTAACGTAATCAGCCAATTTGTGGCCATGGTATTAGTAATAGCCAGTTTAATTGGGCTTTTAATTCTGACGGGCATTGGTATCCAATTAAGCCAGGGTTTTTATGACATTGAATT
>CAZJWK010000113.1:0-8725 GCA_964549595.1 uncultured Sphingobacteriales bacterium
CTCAATTACAGATTCTCAATTTAAGCAGACTTTTTATTACTCAATCAAAACTTCTCAAAAACATTTCCATAAAATTCATTGTAGAACCAAATTTTTTTCAGAAATTTATTCAGTGACTTAACCTAATTGATCCCAAAACTCAATTATGAAAAAAGAAAAATTTCGCTTGTCGGTCCTTTTGATTTCACTTTTTGCTTTATCCCTGTTTCCCACTATATCTTCCCACGTCCAAAGCCTGGATTGGGGGCAGAATATTGAAAGCCGTAGTGCCACTTACCCCAAGGATTTCACTATGGATGAAAAAAGTTTTAAAGAATATACCGAAACCACCAAAAAACTACCCCACACTTTCGAAGGAGTAAGGAAAATGTTTAAAGAGACGCAAACAACCCTACTAAATCAAAATCCTCTGTTTAGTCCATACTAAAGAAAAACTTTATCAATTTAAAGAATTTAGCCTTGAGGTTACTTTTTTATCCCCTTGTCTCAACATCATGATGTAAACACCGGACTCAAAACCACTCATATCAATGACAGCTTGATTATCATCCTGAATGCATACTTCCTTAACCAATTGCCCTTCCGCCGTGTAAAACCTTGCTTTTTCAACCGAAGGCTTGTCATGAGAGACCAGGTGAAATTCATCCCCGCCCTGAACAGGATTGAGGTAAATTTTCAGGGAAGAAGATTGGTCAAAAAAACCCTGCTTACCCATAGCTATCTATAAATGACCGGCTTGTTTTGACGGCTTTTTTTACCCTTAAATTGCAAGAAATACAAGCCTGACTTGATTTGCTTACTATCAGGGATTTCCAGCCTATTCTTTCCTTCCGGCATAAAGCCGCGGTATAGGATTTTAATGGGTTTCCCCTGAATGGTTACTAAGGATATTCTCAGATAAGTCCTATCCCTTAAGTGAATGATTGCTCTGGTATCATTCTGAGCAGGTTGCGGATAAACCTGAACCTCATCAAGATTCTTTAAGTCCGGCTTATCAATCCTTGTAGCATTGTTAATATTGACAGATTTTTTATTCAGTGTTGAGCAACTATCAATGCGGGTTTTTAATCTTACCTCAAACTGACCGTTTTGGGTATATTGGTGTTCGGGTGTAACCTTTTGGCTGGTATTATTCTGATCACCAAACCACCATTTGTAAAAGGCATAGGAACTATCTTCCGGGTAAAAAGCAACCCTTCCATTGCCTTGCTTTTCGAAACTAAACCGGCTTATGGGAGCAGGATTTACCTGGATACTCCTGGCTGTATCCTCACGGCAACCACTACGGGTTTTGCAAACCAATTTAACCAGGGTTTTTCCGGTATCCGGAAAAGTATAAATGACATTTTTCCCATTTATTACAGAATCCTGAATAATCCATTGATAATCCAGTGGTTTCGTAGATTGGCTTTTCCCATCTAAGTTAACAGTATCTCTCTGACAAACTTCGGGACTTAGACTGAATTCCGGGTTTAACTTCAAGTCATCGCAATCCTCATTGCCAATATTTAAGATGAAATCATTGCCCTTTGTTTGCTTAATTGTCTTTTGATCAGCCAATTGAAGGGTATCACCATAAGCAACCCCACTTAAATAAGTCGTATATTTACCAGTAATTAGCTTTTTTATGTGATCCCTTTCAGCTGATCCAAAATGGGTTAACCATTCAATTTCCCCTAACGGATCCCCTTTCATCAGAAATCCTTCATAGTTCCTGGCAAAACCAACACTCACGGACTGGGTATCCTGAAAAGTACTCACTTTTAATTTTTCAATGAAGGAGCCTGCTGCATAAAAATTACCCTTCGGATCAGTACTAATTTCATGAAATTTTGCTTGACCTGCCGTTGGAATACCAAATAAAAGACTACCATCCGGTGTATAACCGTATAGACCATAATCACCCACCATAATAATGGTATTATTCTTAGCGGTAGCTACATCATAAGCTCGAACTGATCTACGAAACTTATTGCCGACAGATTGAGCCCACAATAATTTCCCGTTTCCTGAAACTTTACCGACCAACATATCTCTGGGATTGGATTGGGAGTTAATTCCCCTGCTTTGAATCGTGCCATTGGGAGTTTCTAATTCACCATAAAAGCGCCCTGCAATACCTATGGCATTTTGGTCATCAATAGCAATGGACATCATATTTAACTGGAATATCTGCTTATTGGTACCCGTTACCGGTCCTGATACATTGTACCTTTTTAGCCATTGTAACTCTTCATTAGTGTCTAATTTAGCTAAAAAACTACTGGAAGTAACCGCTGAAGACAGGGAATCGCCTTTAAAATAAAATTTCCCGGTATCACGGTTTAAGTGACCATCCCAAATACCTCCGATAATTAAATTACCTTTATTGTCAAAGTTAAAATCAGTAAAAACGGCTTCAAATCCATAAGTTGAGGATCCCCATTTTTCAATATTTTGCTTTTGTCCACTTTCACTAAATGTGGCTTTGAAAATAGAGGTATTGCCAGTATCTGAAAAAACCTTGTTTTTATAGCGTAAAGTATCTTCAAAATTACCGGCCAGGTAAAGGTTATTCTCATGATACCTTAGCCGCAGCAATTTTTGGTTGTAATAATAATTTGAATTTGAATTCTTCAGATCCGCATAAATAAACCTAATCCATTCTTTTTCACCATTCTCGGTCAACTTAGCTAAATAAATCTTTTGCTTTTCGGTTTGATTGACGTAAGAGGTATCATCTACATAAAATGTATCCTCAAAGGCTCCGGCAATATACAGGTTAGTGCCTTTTTTGGCTATATCAAAAACGGTATTGGCCCTATTCGTGAGGTCAAACGGTTTATTATTTCCGAGGTTAACAGCTTGATTGAAATGCTGAGCCAATAAGCATTTGGCCAAAAGGATTAATGATAACAACAGGTAATTTTTCATCATAGATTCAGGTTTTTCTTCCTATACATCCAAAATACCTGCAAGTAACCTTGGAAGGTTTAATTTTGAAAACTAATAATTTACCAGCAATGGAGTACTGTAAGACAGGTTTCATGAAAGCCTGAAAACCTCTAAAACGAATCTCAAAGCCGTTTTTTAAACGGTAATTGGTTACTTTTCCAAAAAAACTTTGTAATTTTAACGTATCAAACCCAAAAATGTCGTGCTATGAAGTTTAAAACCCTACACTTTTACTTGGTTACCATGCTAAGTTTTTCCTTCCTTCTGTTTAATTCGGAATTAATCCACTCGCAAAGCCTGGATTGGGCGCAAAAAATTGAAAGCGATAGCGCTACCTATCCGAAGGATTTCACTATTGACGAAGGAGGTAACCAATATATAGCAGGCTATTACAACAAAGAATTAAAACTTGCTTTACAGAATCCCACGGTTTCCCGGAAGAGAGGAGGAAGTGACAGCCTGAATTTATTCCTGGGAAAAATTGGCTCAGGAGGCAGAGGTATTTGGTTGAAAACATCCACAAACGATAATTTTACAAAAAATGAGGCTCAAAACCTATCCCTTAATATCGCCTATTATCAAGGGCAGATTTTTATAACCGGAATGGCCGGCCATAAAGTTGCTATTGGAGGCTCTTCCCTGGATACAAACCAGGAAAAGAATTACCTATTTCTGGCCAAATTGGATACTGCCGGTAATCTTAATTACCTTAAAAAAATCGGTAAAGACTACTTAACCACCGGTAATAATTTAAAGGGGCTTGTAGAGTCCAAAGATTTTACTATTACTGATCAGGGAGCTATTTACTTAACAGGTTCTTTTGTATCACAAAAATCCACCGATTCTTTTAGTTTAGGTGGTAATATGTATGGCCCCAGTGATTTCAATCAATCAGGAGGGTCGGCAACATTTGGCGGGTTTCTATTCAAAATATCCCAGAATGGTAACTTCCAATGGTCTGAAATTTATCAAACAAAAAACGGTGAGTTCGTAAACCTTAAGGCTGTATCCTACGATTCCGGGGATAGGATTAATGCATTCGGAGAATTAGAAGGTTCGCTTGAACATAAAGGGCAAACCTTAAATTACAATAAAACCAAGAGAGGAACTTTCTTGCTTCAAACCGATCCTTCCGGGAGCCTTCAATGGTGGAAAACCATTAACCAACATGGATTGGATCCTTCCAAAGCAGAAACCATCTTAACACGTAGTAATGGCAACATTTATCTTGGTGGAAAAAACAGGGTTAATAGTACAACCAGCAATGGCTATTTAGGAAAATTTAATTCGAATGGAGGTCTTACATGGGAAAAAACCCTCGGGACAGACAATAACAACCCTGTCACCTCCATCGCTTATGGCAATCAAACCCTTTATGTGGGAGGCCATTACGAACCGGATACCATTCCCTTCACATCGCAAGGGATTATTCTGGGCAAGTTTGACACCGCAGGCCAAAGTCAATGGTATGCCACCTATGGAGAACCCTTAGGGGATAACTCCGGTGCTTCATTGTTCAAATTAAAAGCTCAGAATGATAAAATTTACAACTTTGGCGTTTACAGCTCAAAAGCCAGAAATGGCAAATTGCATGGTATCGACAACCAATTGATTACTTCAGGAAGAACCATGGTTAGCCTTGGATATAGGGAGGGTTTTGTATTACAATTTGATAAAGCCTTGGTACCTTGCTACGGAATCAACCTTAAGGCAAATTTCAGCTCCAAGGAAGTTTGTCAGGGAGACAGCGTACCCCTTAACAATAAAACAGCTACCAATTCCTTATACCCGCTTAAATATACATGGATCTTACCGGATGATACCTTAACAGACGAAAACCCAAGCCCTGTTTTGGATCAGGTTACCACAAAAGTCAAATTGGTTGTTGAAACCCAGAAAGGTTGTATAGATTCTACCAAACAGGATGTAGATCTTTTGCCGGCTCAAACGATCAGCGATTTTGAATACGACAAAAGAGGTGAAGGAAAAGTGAAATTTTCGCCTTTCAGTAATGGGTACGGATTCTACAAATGGGAATTTGGAGATGGAGAAACTTCCGATGAGGTGGAACCCCTTCACCAATACAATGAGAATAAGACTTATACCGTGAAACTAACCACAAAGGCCACAGAAAACGCAACTTGTTCGACATCCAAAACCAAAAATGTTAATATTACCTCTGCCCCACCAGGAGGTTCTGGTATTGAATCCCATGAAACGGTAAAATCCATGGACATTTATCCCAAACCTTTCCAGGATCACATCAATATCCAATATACATTAACCAAGACCACTCCTTTACGGATTACCCTGTACAATAACAAAGGGGAAGCACTCCAAACCTTGGTGGATGCTCCTTATAAAGCTGGTAAACACCACCTAAAGTTTGAGAAAGGTAAATCGCTAAGCAATGGATTGTATCATTTGGTTATAAAGATTAATGGGCGAACATACACCCATCCCTTGCCTAAAACGGGTGATTGACAATGCCCTTCGGGGACCGATTTTAAACCAAAAGCCTGCTTCTTTTTAGGAAAGAAGTGGGCTTTTTTTGGTTGCATTTTTCAGGCAAAAAAAATAAATACCAATTTATTATTAGTTCGTCATACAAAGCAGGATTACTGGCCAAAGTTTTACTGCCTTCATTATTTCTTTTGCAAAAATCGCTTTTAAAGTAATTAATATTCTTGCCAGACCGCTTTCAAAATCAATCCATTTTTGATGAAATGAGATTGGCCAAGGCCCTCAATCAATGATGCTAATTTCCAATTAAAATTAGCGCTAAAATAAGCCCGCCTAAGCACCTGGTCTAAAAGATGAGTAACTTTCGGGTTTTTCTCCGCACATCTTCTGCCTTAAAGTTGATGAAGTAAACGCCTTTTTTCAGGTTGCCAACAGGAAAGTTCCCTGAATGCTTACCCTGGTTTAACTGAAAAGTTTCGCGATACTTTTCTATACCTTGGCTATTTCTTATTCGCAGCGTCAGGAAAGCTTTTTTAGCAGTTTCAATAGTGTAAGGAATAGCGAACCCTTGTTTAACCGGGTTTTGTAAAAGGTTAAATCTCAGGTCACCAGGATTAGTCTCCAGGCTAATGGCTATTACTTTCGAGTACTCATAAGTACCGTCAAAATCAACTTGTTTAAGGCGGTAATAAGGGGTTTGAGCATTAGGGTTTTGATCGGTGAAATAATACTGGTTGCTTTCAGTGGTTGTGCCCGAAGCCTGCACCCGGCCAATAGAGGTAAAATCCTCATTGGCCCCTGTGGAACGCTGTAGCTCAAAATAGTGCGCATTGGTTTCCGAGGCTGTTGTCCAGCTTAGTTGATTTGCGGCTTTTTTGTGCTCACCGGTAAAACTTGTAAATTCAACCGGTAAGGGGGAATTGGTAGTATCTGTAGTACCTAAAGTATAATAATTACCAGAAGTTAGTTTCTGGAATTTTGGTTCAAAGCTTATTTTGTTATTAGTAGCGTCTACAGTTGCACCACCAGTGGTGTTGACGGTGGCACTGTTAGAAAAATCACTATTTGCGCTTTCTAATAACTCATAATCTCCTGAATTAGCACCTGATGGAATATTCGCCCCAGGTCCGAGATATTCGTTGACATCAAAGGTTAATCTGATTCTGTCATTATTAGAAACACTGCTGAAGTCCATTTTCCAATAACGATTCCATCTGACCGGGCTGGAAGTGTTGTCAATGCCCGTACTATTTTCATGGGCGATAAAAACCACATCATTACTGGCTGCAAGAACACCATTAAAGTCTTCCAAATCTAAGCCACCCGCCTCTGTGGAAGTAGTGTTATTTTTGGTAATCCCTTGTGGCTGGAAGTTATGCGTAGTGGAATTGGTAAAATATTCGTCAGCAGCAAGCTCGCCCAGCTGATATTTGGCATCCAGGTAGTTGGCCACCAATTCGCGGTCCTCCAACCCTAAATGCCGGCTATAAATGATGATCTCGGCTATTTCACCATCAAAAGCATCCGAGCCGGAAGTATTCGCCCCGATTCTTTGTAAGTCTTTTAAGCTTTTGGAGTTAGAAAACCCACTATTTGCAGTAGATAGTGATTTCGAACCATTATCCTGATAGTAATTAGCACTTGAGCCATCATAATCAAAATTGTGAATGATGAAAGAATCCGAGCTGATGTTTTGGGAATAATAGTACCCTTCATCGTTGGTGCCGTTATCCCGTCCAAATGCAATGGTTTCAGAATTGCCAAGCTTATCCCCGAAGGTTACAAAGCCGGTATTACTATTACTTCCATCATTCGCTAATAACGTCTCAACGTTTGCATTCCCGTTATTTTTATCAGCATTGGGTTGTATTACCATGAAAACTGTCACCTCCCCGCTCGAACCTGTTGGTACTACGCTGCTTAAATCGAGGTATTCAGTATTGGAGCGATCAAAACCTATGGTTGGCTTAGCACTTAAGCCACTGCTATTAAAGGCAGGTTCATTACCGCTTGGTGGTGTGGCATCCCGGCCATTTCCCGATGAATCTGCCCATTTGGTAACATCACCGCTTGATGCGGTGACGCCTTTATCTGCTTGCAGCCACAATGCTAAATCGGAATTTCCATCTTTGGTTCCCACGCCACCGGGACCTGACTGGGAAAATGCCATGAATGGGGAAAGAAGCCAAAAAATTAATGCATAAAAAGCCACGCCGTGTTTAAATTTTACCATTTGATTTATGATTTTATCCCTTATTAAACATATTTTGGAAATTAATGTTTAGAATTAGTCAAAAAAATTATTTACTATAACCTATTTCTTAGTAAGCATCCACCTGAATCAATGACTTCAAACCTCCACAGTCCGGAGAAAACTGAAAAGGAGCCTTCATTCCCTTCAATTATTTCACACCTCCGATTTTGCTTTTCACCAATAATGAAACCCTCTAAGTCTGAATAGAACCAAAATTCCTTTTAATAGGAGGATTTAGGGCTTTCACCTCAATTTTTACCGTAGTGTGTTGACTTCAAACAAAAGGTAAGAGAAAACCCCAGTTAGATTTTTTACGATTATACCTTATTATATAAAATTTTTAAGAGGCCAAGGCCATACTGAAATCCTGAACTTCCTGAATCCGCTTAATACTTTCTAACAACCCATCCGCAGGATCCACTTTGTAAGTAACCGAAGGCATGGAAAGCTGGATCTTGTTTTCGGGATCCAGGATATTCAACTTCAATTGGCATTGATTCCCCTGGTACTGAGTCACCAGGTCTTCCAATTGGCTAATCAGCTTATCATCAATCTGTTCAAGGGTGAGATCAAGCGTAATGGAGGCAATTTTATCCCTCAGATCCCCGAGGTATTGCATTTTCTGGATTTTAACCGTGTACTCATCATCTTTTTTGAATTTGTTCTCCACCTGCCCTTTGATGTAAACGGCTGTTCCTTCTGCAATCAGGGCTTGGTGATTCAGGTACATATCCGAAAAAACCACCATTTCCAGGCTTTCATCGTATCCCTCAAGGGTGAAAAAGGCAAACTTGCGGCCTCGTTTATCCGTCTTTTCCGTCACACTGGTAATGATGCCTCCTATACTGGTTTCCTTACCAAATTTGCTTTTCAGGGTTTCCTGGTCAAAAGGTTCACAGAATTTCTCATATTCAAACCGGTAATCATCCAATGGATGCCCGGATACATAAAATCCGATCAGTTCTTTCTCCCCCCGGAGTGTTTTGATTAGGCTCCAGGGTTCACAATCAGGCGGTTTAGGCGGGTCAAGCTGTAACTCATCCGAATCCCCGAAAAGAGATTGCTTACTGCTGG
>CAZJWK010000114.1:0-8720 GCA_964549595.1 uncultured Sphingobacteriales bacterium
GGCAATTGATGGACATAGGCGAAACCCCGGTAATTCTCTTACCTTTGGCCTTATCATGCATTCGGTGACTATTATTTTTGGATAGGCGTGGCACGGTTGAATAACATGGTTGAACAAGGGGCATTAAGCCTCAAAGCAATAATCGTGGTTTAACCGTGCCACGCCTCTAATAAAATATTCCTAAGGTGTAGAACTATTGGAAAATTAAAGCATCATTTTCCTCAAAAAGTAAAAAGGGAGGTCATTGTTGAGGCTTCAGAAAAAGTATAAAACAGGGGGCTATTTGATATACTGCCCAAAAAGGTTAAAATTCGAACCTGTTTTAAAACAATACTGAATGCTACCTGATGTCAGATAATGCCTTACAATCCCTGAAAACCTTTCTCACCAGCATCCATCCGGTAGAAGATACGGTTTTGGATCATTACCTCACCTACTGGAATACCTATTCAGCACCCCGCAAATCGATTCTAACGGCTGAAGGGGATACCGAGCATTACCTTTATTTTGTCCTGGAAGGCGTTCAGAAATCCTATTACCTGAGTGAAAAGAAAGAGCACGTCATGGCCTTCACCTACCATCCTTCTTTTACCGGCATTCCGGAATCCTTCCTGACACAAACGACTTCGCATTTTTTCCTGGAAACCATTACCCCAAGTCGCTTCCTGCGGCTCTCCTATGAAAGACACCAAGAATGCATGGCCCAATATCGGTCCATTGAAACCCTCACCCGGAAAGCTACGGAATGGGTCCTGAAGGGCGTCATTCAACGGCAGTATGAACTCATGGCCTACAAAATGGAAGCCCGCTTCCGGTTGTTGATGAACCGTAGTCCGCATCTCCTCAATTGGGTTCCCCACAAAGACCTGGCTTCCTACCTTCGCATGGATCCGACCAATTTTAGCAGGCTTTTAGCCAATACCGCCTTGTAAATCTTGGTATAAACCAACAATCGGTGATCCCATACGGCCGACCTTTGCTTTAAAAATTGGTCATGAAAACCTTTATTGTCTCATTTTTAACCTTTATAGCAATGACAACTTACACTAAGGCCCAAAACTGGCTGGATACGACCATGTATCCCTTCGAACATCAAACCATGGAGTTTGCCTCAGGCAAAATGCATTATGTGGACGAAGGCAAAGGACCGGTCCTCCTTTTTATTCACGGGACGCCTACCTGGTCTTTCCTGTACCGGGATTTCATTAAAGCTTTGTCACAGGATTACCGCTGCATTGCGGTAGATCACCTTGGATTTGGGCTTTCGGAAAAGCCGGAAGATTTTTCCGGAACACCGCAAGCCCACACCCAAAACCTGGTGAACTTCATCCGGGAGCTGGGTTTGCAGGATATTACGTTACTTGTTCACGATTTTGGCGGGCCGATCGGCTTGGGCGCTGCCATCCAGGAACATGAGCGCATCCGGCAAATCGTGTTGTTCAACAGCTTCCTGTGGGCAACGAAAGGTTATAAGGAAGCCCGGAAAGTGGACAAGGTTGTCAATTCCTGGCTGGGCCGGTTCCTGTACCTCAACCTCAATTTTTCGCCCCGCTATTTATTAAAGCAGGGTTTTACGGACAAACGAAAGCTAACTAAAGCCATTCACCGGCATTACCTGAAACCCTTTCCCAATAAAGCCTCCCGGAAAGGGCTATTGAAAATGGCTAAGGCATTGGTAGGCGAATCCGATTGGTACCAGGAGCAATGGAAGCGTTTAGCGGTATTGGAAGATAAGCCCTGGCTGATCCTTTGGGGCACAAAAGACCATTTTTTTGATACCACTTTCCGGAATCAGTGGCAGGAAAGGCTCCCGCAAGCGACAGTAAAAAACTTTGATTGCGGACATTTTGTACAGGAGGAAGCCACAGAACCAGCTATAAGAGCCATTCAGGGATTTTTAGAACCTGAAGAACAAGGCTTGAGAGAAGATTGAAAGGGGCAAACCCTTAAAATGCCAGGTTCTGTGTAATTTTACCTGTGATAGGCGTGGCAAGGTTGTAGAAAGGGCATTAAGCATCTAAGCAAAAATCATGTTTTAACCGTGCCACGCATCTAGTAGAATCCATTAAGAGGTGATTCAGCAAAATATTAAAAACAATGGGCTCTAACACAGCAAGACCCACCAAAACCTACCTGTTGGCCAAAAATAGCAGCCCCGCTAGTACTTCCAAGGATTTCTGCACATAGATGAAACCACTCGAAACCATGATCTCCATAAAGGGTGTGAAATTCCGGGACCGGGATGAACAACAAAAAGCCATTCAGGCCAAATACTAAAAAGGTGAGACCCAATATAATCCGGGCAAATAAAATCAATCGCTTCATGGAGCAAAATGGTTAAATCGTAATAAAATGGACGTGAAATGGATATGCCATGGTAATTCAAACCTTAGAAGGAAGTGGAATAAACGAATGAGCCAAGCCAACGAAAAGTTTGTATCTTGATAACGGTTTTTATTCTAAATTTATGAAGCTTATGTTGCTGGCTAAACTGCTAAGATAGCAAAGCAATTAAACTAAGAATAAACCTTAAACCATTCAACAATTTATTGGTAACTTGGCGTAAGGCCTTCCCCGCGTTAAGCATCAAAGAGATCGAATAAAAAAGGTAGCCTATTTCCCTCATTTTTCAAATCTGTCGCGTACGAGCTTCATGAATAACCCGTCCGGTAGTAATTTGCGAACCGGTGCGAAGAATCTGATGTCTTTTCCCACCAAATATCGCAATTTGCTCTTACCGTCCGTAGCTGCTTTATAAATGACCTTGGCGACATCCTCGGGCGTGGTATTGGATTCAGCATTAAAACGGTCATGTTTGTCAAGGATTTTGTCCTGGTAATCCTTATAATCGGGGTAATCAGATATATCTGTCCGGGTGAGCGTCTGGAAAAATGCTGTTTTGATATTGCCTGGTAGCACCAATTTTGTGGCAATCCCTAACGGTTTCATTTCATAGGATAAGGCCTCGGTATAGCCTTCCAGGGCAAATTTGGTGGAGGCATAGAGGCTCTGCAGAGGTAAGGGAACTTTCCCGACACCAGAGGAAATATTGATGATCATCCCGTCCTTATTGGCCCGGAAATGGGGTAGCAAAGCTTTAATGACGTTCATCACGCCAAAAACATTGGTGTCATACTGCTTTTTGACCATTTCATCCGAGGCTGCCTCAAATGCGCCAAACACCCCATAGCCCGCATTGTTGACCAAGACATCAATTTTTTGGTATTGTTCAATGGCATGGTTGACAGTCTCCTGTATTCCAGAAGGATCAGTTACATCGAGCTTTTGGACATCGATATTTTCGTATTTTTCAAGGTCTTGGCCTTTCTCCGGGCTTCGCATGGTAGCGATGACGTTCCATCCTTTTTCTTCAAAAAACCGAGCTCCGGATTTACCGATTCCGGCAGAACAGCCTGTAATGAGGGTAGTCTTGGCCATAGATGT
Organism: uncultured Sphingobacteriales bacterium; assembly: GCA_964549595.1. Lineage (GTDB taxonomy): Bacteria > Bacteroidota > Bacteroidia > CAILMK01 > CAYYUA01 > CAZQQN01. The sequence goes on from CAZJWK010000114.1 coordinate 3,445, forward strand.
AAATTTTACTCATCAAATATCCGCAAAATTTAAGGGAACCAGTATTCAATAAGTGTTGGCTTCCCTAAAAATAGGACAGTTTAAAAGTAGAAAATGCTCTTTAAATTTAAAAAATGAAAAAAAAGATTGGCAACACTAATTTACTTTTAGACTGGATGGCAATCAATAACCAAATGGATGGTGAATACAATTCCGAAAGCTTGGATATCCACTCTTTTAAGCCAAATACCCGAAATTTCCCTTGTTGAACTCATCAAAAGCCTGTTTCAGCTCCTCCCGGGTATTCATCACAAAAGGCCCGTGCGCAGCAATTGGCTCATCAATGGGTTCTCCGCTCAAGATCAAAACCACCGCTTCTTCATCGGCCCGGATGGAGAAATCCTCCCCTTTGTTTTCAAACAAGGCAAAGTGGTCCGTGCCCACCTGCTGGTTATTGTTGACGGTGATGCTGCCTTCAATTACCAACAATGCCGTGTTGTAATGTTCCGGAAAATTAAATTCCGCGTTCGCACCCTTGTTTAATTTGGCGTTGTACAAATGAACAGGCGTAAACGTACTGGCCGAGCCTTCCGTGCCCTGGTAGTTCCCGGCTATCACTTCCACGGTTCCGCCATTGCCCGGCAGGTCAACCTTGCGCATATCCGCATTGCGAATGGCCTGGTACTTGGCGGGGCCTTGCTTAGCTTCGGCAGGCAGGTTCACCCAAAGCTGGACCATCTGGAAGTCACCTCCGTTTTTACTGAAATTTTCCTCGTGGTATTCCTTATGCAAAATGCCGGAAGCGGCTGTCATCCATTGCACATCGCCTTCACCGATCACACCACCGCCTCCACTGCTGTCATGATGCGCCACTTTACCACGGTAAGCAATAGTAACCGTCTCAAAGCCTTTGTGCGGGTGCACGCCCACTCCTCTCGGTTGATCGGTTGGTGGGAAATAATGCCGGGGATTGTAATCCATCATGATGAAGGGATTCATCCGGTGCATATCCAGGTGCTGCCCGGCCGGGATGAAAGTGTTGACCCGGAAACCATCCCCTACATAGTGCGGTTCTCCGGGGGCTACTACCATTTCAACGGGTTTAGTCGTCATAATTATTAATTTTTACTTTTCAATTTTACAAAGATTCAAACAGGGCTTTTCCACTAAAGATGCACCCGTGCCATAACTTAAAGTGCTTGCTCGCGTTTTTATTGCATAGATTAGGTTGAATACTAAAAAAGGGGGTGTATCAAAAGTCTTTGTAGGTTTCATACGCCATCGAACGCCTTAAAGTTAAGCCTTGATCATTAATTTTCAGATTTCGGTTCAAAAACTTTCTAAACCGGAATATTCCGGGATTTCTTAGGTTTTGATACACCCCCAAGCTATTACTTCTGCATTCAAAATAGCCGGAATTTTAGGTACTACGCCACCTGCTGAAAAGCCTGGGCCAATTCATTGGCTGCAAAATCTTCGAGCGTGCGGGAAGTGGTATTGGCCGCTGTTCTTTGATAGCCTTCATACAGCCGCCCTTCATTGACCGCTTTGGTGAAAGTCACATAGTTATCCGCCAGGTTTTCGGACATGCCCATCTGCATCATGCCTTGCCTGGCATCTTCATAGCTAAAGGGTACATATTGCACGCCACTCAGGCCGAGGTTGGTTTCCAGGATTTTGGCAGCCTCATTCATGGAGTAATCTTTAGCTCCGGCAATTTCCTGCACTTCAAAACCGTAAAAATCCCGGTTCTTCAGCCGTTGGGCCGCAATTTCGCCAATATCGGCTGTATGAACCATTGGCAGTTGCACATCAGCTCTAAACGGAAAGCCGCCCAGGATATTCTGGGATTTAAGCAGAGGCAGGTTGGCGTAAAAATTCTGCAGGAAGAAGCCCGCTCTCAGGGAGAGGACATCCAGGTTGTCAATTTGATTGAGGCGCTGCTCAAAGTCGTAAAGGCCATTAACAACGCCCGTACCTTCCGGCAAATGTGCGCCAAAACTGCTCAATACCACTACCTTATTGATGCCTTTGGCCCCGAGCCCCTTCGCGATGTTTTCACCGATTTCCTGCTGGTAAGCCCGGAAGTCCGCTGGATCATTCCGGGGTGGGATGACGGCATAAACAGCGGTGGCATCTTGGAAAGCCTCTTTGACAAATCCGGTATCCGAGAGATCCCCAATGGCTTTTGATGCGCCCTGGTCTACAAAATGTTGTACCTTTTCAGGACTGCGACTGATGACTTTAACAGGCTGTCCTTCATCCAGCAGTTTTTGGGCCACAACGTGGCCGGTGTTTCCGGTTGCTCCTGTGATAACGTACATAGATTTCAATTTTTTATGTTTAACAATGGGTTGAACTTACTTTGTATGCGCTTTAAAAAGTTCCTTTAAAATTTAATCCCCACAACCTGGCCGAAAACAGGAAACCCACGTGTGGTTGAATGTTTCATTCAAAATGGATGGTCGCTACTTAACCCCTTTCCCCGTGATTATGATGCTCTTAATTTCCATTGGCCGGTTTTTTTTCCGGAATAATCCGCCAGCTTTGGATTTTCAATGTTTGGTACATACCGATCAAAAGTGGTATGGCGATCAGAAAATGCATAGCCACCGCATTCAACTTATGGCCTCCTCCAATATGAGAGCCGGCGGCCCCGGCCATGATTAACAAGAAGATAAAAAGGGAAACCAGCCGGAACTTAGGCAGGAACAAACCAATAATCGCTATAAACTCAATGACACCGATCAAACGGGTAATGGTTGCTGAATAGTGGATTTCTGCCATCCGGTTCATAATATGCTCCACTCCTACGACCTTCATGCCGCCAAAAATCACAAATAGCAAGGCAATAAGGATGTTAAGTCCCCAATAGGCCATTTGCTCTTTCCGTGTATTTAATTGATGTGACATCGTTAATGCTTTTTGTTTAACAATTTTGACAACTTCTCAAAACAGCCGGGCCTAATATTGGAAGCCCGGCTATGATTGAATTTTTAAATGATCATGACGGGCCCACTTAAGCCTTTTCCTTATGCTTATGAAGTTCCTCATTAACATGGGCCGGCAAATTTTCCGGGATAATCCGCCATTCCTGGATCTTTAATGTTTGGTACATACCGATCAAAATGAGGATGGCGATAAGAAAAGGCATAACCACGGTATTCAATGGATGCCCCCCACCAATATGAGAACCAACGGCTCCGGCCATGATTAACAAAAAGGTAAAAAGGGAAGCCAACCGGAACTTAGGCAGGAACAAGCCAATAACCGTTATAAACTCAATGATCCCGATCAAACGGGTGATGGCTGCGGAATAGTGGATTTCTGCCATCCGGTTCATCATTTGATCCGCTCCTACGATCTTCATGCCGCCAAAAATGACAAATGGCAGAGCAATGAGGATATTGAGGGTCCAGTAAGCAATCTTGGCTTGCTTCGTGCTTAATTGATGTGCCATAAAAAATCCCTTTTAAATTAAACAATGGTTAAACAATAGTTTTTAGGACTTTTATTGTATATACAATGATTTAAAAATTTTTTTGTCAATCAAAGCTTTTCATTAGAAACTTAATCGATTCCTGTTTTTATCCCCTGAGCTTGTCCAGCAAATCAGCCAATTGCACTACCTCTTCCTCCTCGAGGTTTTGAAAGAGATCCTGTTCAAGCTTTAAGCGTTCACTTTCAATCGTTTTTAACATATCCTTTCCCTTTTGGGTGATGGTGATTTCGACCTGCCTTCGGTTTTCAGGGCATTCTCTGCGGTTAACCAGACCTTTTTGGCGTAATTTTTCAACCAGCCTGGTGGCATTGCTCATTTTATGCACCATTCTTTCCTGAATCAAATGCAAAGTAGCCGGCTTATCCCCTTGGCCTCTTAAAATGCGTAAAACATTGTATTGCTGCTCGGAAATGCCATAGGGCTTTAACACGGCATTGATCCGTTCATTGAGCCAGGCGGCTGTATAGGAAATGTTCAGAGCAGCCCTTTGCTCGTTGCTTTTAAACTTCCTGACTTTTAAGGCTTCTTCCAGCTTCATAAATTACTTTCAAAACTACATTTGTACATACAACAATTGTTACAAAAAGTTTCAGTGAAGGCCACAAATTGTAAGATGCTTGCAAACAAAGGGTTATTAATTCAGGAATTAGCTAAAATGAAACGTGGCACGGGTGGAACCGGGTGTTCGACTTTGGCCTTTTCATCCATTCGCTGGCTATTTGAAAATATGGGAAGCGTTCGGGGTAAGATGACTTTATTCCTTTAAGAAGTTTGGGATTGAATCTATTTATTAGGGAAATAAAAATTGATATCACAAGTAGACTTAAGTATTCAATAGTTAAAGGTAAGCCTCCGGGAATTCATGTTGTCTTATTTAATTTGCTTATTCGTTGATCAGAAATAAAAAGCCATGAGACAAACCCTTATCAATTCAATCAGAAGTGATCAATGAAATTGCGGTACATTTCCGGGAAAAGCAATTGGCAAAAGGGGATTATTTGCTAAAACCCGGTCAGACCTGCCATACCCTGATTTTCATTTATCAAGGTGTATTGCGAATGTTTAATTTAACCGAAAAAGAGGAGATAACGCTGACTTTCGGGTCGGAAAAAAATTTCATTACTGATTTAACAAGCTTCATACACCAAACACCAGCTGGTTGGTATATCCAGGCGGAAACGGATATGAAGTTATTGGTCATCAGCCGGGAAGACCATTTTGCGATGCTGAAAAAATACCCCGAATGGCTGGCGTTTGATAACCTTGTACTGGCCAATGGCTTTTCCATTCTTGAAAGACGCATGTTTGATCACCTATACATGTCAGCTGAAGACCGGTACCGGAGATTGCTTTCTGAACAGCCTACACTGTTTAACCGGGTTCCCCTGCAACACATTGCTTCCATGCTGGGTATGAAGCCGGAAACCCTAAGCCGGTTAAGGAAAAAAATCCCTTAACAGATTTCTTGACTTAAATCAAGAGAAGGAAATACTGCTTCATTGATATTTGCCCTTAAACCAAAAAGAAAACTATGCAGAACTTAAAAAGGGCTTTAACCATCAATGGGGTTTTTTCGCTGTTTACTGGCTTTTCGCTCCTGATTTCCCCCATTGGCATTGCAAACTTTTTGGAGACTTCATTGACAATACCTTTCCTTTTACTGGGTATAGGATTAACCGCATTTGCCATTTTTGTGCTAATAACTGCTGCTCAACTACCTGAATGGCTCCCCGCTGCCTTTTTCATTATTATCCTCGATACTTCGTGGGTTTTAGCCAGTGGTATTTTCAGGATT
>CAZJWK010000115.1:0-5134 GCA_964549595.1 uncultured Sphingobacteriales bacterium
CGGGCCTGGAACTCTTCGATCCCTTAGGCTCCATTTAATGTCATAAAACGGACACTGCTCAAACCAATTTCTTTGCGATATTTGAGGGTACAATTCAAAAAAGGCTAACCTCATGAACATTCAATTCAACAAGGTCCAGCAATATTGGAATGAAAACAATCCTTACGATTTCTCGAATCTGAATGCGATCTTCCTCAATTGCACGTTGAAAAAATCTCCTGAACTTTCGCATACCGAAGGGCTCATTGAACGCTCCAAGGCCATCATGGAAGCCAATAAGGTCACCACTGAGGTCATCCGACCAGTGGATTGGAACATTGCTTATGGGGTATACCCGGATATGAAGGAAGCCGGCTGGGATTATGACGATTGGCCTACCATTCAGCAAAAGGTAATGAATGCCAACATCCTGGTTATTGGCACACCCATCTGGCTGGGAGAGCGCTCTTCTGTGGCTTCCAAAGTCATTGAACGGTTGTACAGCTATTCTGGCTATCAAAATGACAAAGGCCAATATGCGTATTATGGCCGGGCCGGAGGCGTGATCATCACTGGCAACGAGGATGGCGTTAAGCACTGCGCGATGAATACCATGTATGCCCTTCAGCACTTAGGGTACGTGATTCCGCCTCAATCCGATGCCGGATGGATCGGGGAAGCCGGCCCGGGTCCTTCGTACCTCGATGAGGGTTCAGGGGGTCCGCAAAACGAATTCACCAATCGCAACACCACTTTCATGACCTGGAACCTGATGCACATGGCGAAGTGGCTGCAGGAGAGCGGAGGCATCCCTGCCCATGGTAACCAACGGTCAATATGGGAAGGCGGTGCCGATGCATTGGATGAGAATCCCGAATACCGGTAAATTGTGTAGAACCTTGAGCTTAGATGGTAGAACCTGGATTGAATCTAGCATCTAAATTCTAGGATCTAAGCCCTAATAATTAAGATTATATGGAATGGCTTGAATTCTGGTATTTGCTCCCGGCATCCGTTGCCATCGCAACAATAGCCATGTCTACTGGCATTGGCGGGGCTGTGTTTTTTTCCCCTTTGTTCATGGTAGGCCTTAACCTGAGCCCACACACGGCTGTTGGAGCAGCACTGTTAACGGAATTATTTGGTTTTTCTTCCGGTCTTTATGCCTATATCCGGGCTAAGTTGATCGATTATAACCTGGCGCTGAACCTGCTAATCGTTTCCGTCCCATTGGGCATTGCAGGGGCACTTTTTGCGGATACATTTCCCGATGCATTGGTCAAAAGCATTTTTGGGGTTGGTATCCTGGTCATTGGGTCACAGCTATATCAGGCATACCGCAATGAGCAAAAAGAAAAACAGGCCGTAAAAGAAGAAACGACCGGTTTTGCTTCAGAACAACACAACCGGTATTTAATTGACAAGGAAGGCAATACTTATTATTATACCATTAAACAACGATGGTTGGGTCGCTTATTGGCCTCGGTTGGCGGTTTTTTTATCGGGCTGATTTCCGTGGGATTGGCAGAGATACTGGAATACCGGCTGGTTGCCCAATGTAGGGTGCCCCCTCGAGTAGCGGTTGCCTCTTCGATTTTTGTAGTCGTTTTTACGATTTTGCCTGCCTCGGCTACCCACGCAATCACGTTCATTAACCATGCGGATGCGGCAACCATGGCCAAGGTGGGCTCTATCGTTTTATTCACAGTGCCCGGAGTCATTATTGGTGGTCAATTAGGTCCCGGTGTACAGAAGCGCGTAAACCAAGAAACCATGAAGTTATTCATAGCCGGCCTTTTCGCTGCTGTTGGGATTTTTATGCTGTCAAATGTTTGGGCTTTTTAAAGCCTCAAGCCCTGCTGGTTAGTAGCCAATAAGCCTGAAAAGACTTTAGCGCCTGGTAATTTTTTATTGCTGGTTCATTTAACGGTTCCCCGTTTGTTCTTTATTTGGTGTTTATACTTTTTCCCGGATGAACATTCTTCGATGCATCATTCAACCCCCAATCATAAGCCATCCACTCAATTTCCGCATCTGAATCAATCTTGGTTTCGGTATATTGATTGATGTAGGCCTGCAGGCTTTCATGGTTTTCAGTAAAGTCTCCCTTGAACCACTTGAAAATCCTGGAAATTTTGATATTGTCCGATGAAATCCGGTTTTTGGAAGGGTCGTTAATAAAATCCGCCGCTTGTGCTTCTAACTGTTGATCAAGCTTGGCAGCCGTGTAAGCTTCCCTGGGTAATTTGGGACAGCTAATGGAAGCGCAGTTAACGGCAAAATGAATACGAGGCTCTTCAAACCGCTCCCTTATAATGCCATGTTCAATATTGTTCAGGTCATAAGCCTTTCCTTCAATTTTTATGAATTTGATATCCCAGGGAGAATTGACAAAGGTAATGTTAGGGCCACTGACTACATCTTTGATGCTTTCAACGGGATAATGCCGAAGTACCAATTGAACAGTGAAGGCATTATAGGCATTGATCCAATAGGCCAGGCGTTGATCCTTGCTCCAGTGGTCCGCATTGGGATGGTTATCGCTCAAAACTGATAGGTAATCATTCAATTTCCCGCTATCCTTTGCAAACCCCTTGTAATCCACTAAACCATCATCGGTTACATGTTTTTTCAATAGGGCTGTCCATTGTTTATGACTAACCGGCTCTGAATCCGTTTGAGGATTTTGAACGGAATTGCAACTAAACATGGAGATAACAATCCCTAAGTACAGTACTGCTGAAATCACTTGCTTAATCATTACAAATCGGGTTTTAAATTGTCAACAAATGTCTTGTTTTTATCTTGGGCTAATTGTCTTTTAACTTACAAGCACTATAAATTCGGTCTACGCATGGTACCTTATCCGAGGTTTCCAAGGGGTTACGGTTACCTTTTGTTGCTTAATGTCTGGATTTTTACAATTCTTTTACCGGTTAGGCTTTTTATCTTTGTTCTCTAAAAAACATGGCTAAAATTGGCTATTTCCGTAAGCGTCATCATCCCGGCTTTGAACGAAGCTGATAACCTCGATCACCTACTTCCTCATTTGAAAGAAGCGGATCAAGGCCAGTACCTTGAAGAAATCATTGTAGTAGATGGCGGTAGTACAGATGAAACCATTTCAGTTACCAAAAAACAAGGAGTGAAGGTTTATAGTTTATCCCGGCCCTCAAGGGCAAAACAAATGAATGTAGGCGCTTCGATGGCAAAAGGTTCAGTCCTCCATTTCATTCATGCAGATGCCCGGCCGCCTTCGAGTTTTCTTGATGATATACAATATGCATTGGAAGAAGGCTATCCCCAGGGCTGTTTCCGCCTCAGGTTTGATCATTATACAGGTTTGCTCAAGATCAATGCTTTTCTCACCCGCTTTAATTTGACTTTGACCAAGGGCGGTGACCAAACTTTTTTCATTACGCGCAAATTGTTCAATGAATTGGGGGGTTTCAGGGAGGATTATATCATTATGGAGGATTTTGAATTGATCAACCGCTCCCAAAAAGCAGCACCTTTAAAAATTATTCCCAAAGATGTGATCGTATCAACCCGCAAGTACAGGAATAACAGCTGGCTGCGTGTGAACTTTGCCAACCTTGTGGTTTTTACCCTATTCAAATTAGGCACTTCCCCCGGAAGATTGCTCAGTACTTATAAGACCCTGCTCAACCATCCGAAATTTAATTGATACCCTCTTTTTACTAAAAAACAGGATAAGTTCACTGATTAACTTCTTTTAGCCGGTAAATTTCAAACCCGTTGAATAACCGATTAAAGTTTATGCTGTAAGCAGGAGCGCTTAGTGACCTTTTAAATCTAATCTTGATGTTCCAACATTAAATCCTTTGATGTCTTTCCGGAGACGTTAATTTAATGGCTTTTGTTGTTCCTTTGTCCTTAGAAAATCTTAAAAACCAGGAAACATGAGTTACAAAATCGGAATTTTAGTATTAGCAGATGATGAAACCCATGGCGACATGGGCCGTATTACCAATGCCTTAGAAATTGCCAAAGAATTCAGCGAAGCCGGGGATGAAGTGAAAATCGTATTTGATGGGGCCGGAACCAAGTGGATCGGAAAACTGGCTGATTCAAACAGCCAATTAAATCCCCTTTACAAAGCTGTTGAAAAGCATATAGAAGGGGCTTGTAAATTTTGTGCCGGGGCTTTTGGCGTAACCAACCAGGTTCAACAAGCGGGGGTGACGTTCCTGGATGATTATGAAGACCATCCCAGTGTAAGGAGCCTGGTCAAAGATGGCTACCAGGTGTTGACCTTTTAAAACCGAAAAATCTCCGAAATTTTCGGTTTTGATACACCCCCCAAAACAAAAGGCACCCTTTGATTGCATTTTTTGACCCGTTCTAAGGGGGTGGATCAAAAATTAAACCGAAACCATGCCATTGATAAATATGGGAACATTTTTATCAATGGCATTGGTTCGAGTTATCCCGATTTAGGAAATCACCAAGAAGGTGATTCCAGAAGTCAACTGATTGCAAGGATTTCCTTAATCGGGGTTCAATAGAAGGGGACGGCCCATCACCCCAATTAAAGGTTATCAACTTAAATAGGCGTTTTATTACTCAATCAAATACTTCTCAAAAACATTTCCCTAAAATTCATGGTAGAGCCTTTATTTTTGAAGGCGTATTGATCCTTTTTGCAATTTGAAAGTTGAGGTTTCAATTTGCTAAAATTGCCTCGATCCCAAATCTTACTCAGTAATAGCTTTTTACTCAACATTTATTTAGCCCGGATTAAGCAATAAAAAAACCTTTCATTGTATAAACTTTTGGTTGGAATTTTGATTACCCTGGTTAGAAATATTTTAAAAAATGCAATCCCATGAAAACTTTCCTACTTAATTTAATGGTCAGCTTGTTTTTGTTTTCCGGTTGCCAGGAAGGGCAACAGCAAAATGAGCAAAAACAAACCAAAAATCAAACAGAAAACCAGGCGCATTCAGCAAAATCATCCAATCTTGTTCAATATGGGATAGATACCAGCCATACCAAACCAGACGGTATTAAAGTTGGGAATAAGGCCCCATTGTTTGAAGCTTCAGATGATAAAGGGATGACGTTAAACCTCGAGGAATTGGTAAAAGAAGGTCCGGTGGTGTTGATGTTCTACCGCGGTCAGTGGTGCCCG
>CAZJWK010000115.1:5144-8235 GCA_964549595.1 uncultured Sphingobacteriales bacterium
GTTTGCAATCAATACTTAAAGCGCTTTGAGGATTCCCTGGATATGATTCAGGAATTGGGGGCCAAAGTAATTGCCGTCACCCCTGAAACACCACCCAATGTCCAGAAAATGCGGGAAAAATCCGGGACCTCTGTGACCATCATCCCGGATACCACTGAAAGGATCATGGAGCAATACGGAGTTAAATTCAAGGTTACCAGCCAATATGCCCAAAAGATTGAGCAGGGTTTTGACGTTAGCATTGCTGAAAACAACAATGCTGAATCAGCTCGGTTGCCTGTGCCAGCTACTTACCTTATCAATCAGAATGGCCGGATTGCCTGGCGTTTCTTTAATCCGAATTACAAGCAAAGGGCTTCTGCTAACCGGATTCTGACAGAACTCAATCAACTTTAAGAACAGCATTCGAGTAAGCCAGATCATTAACCCGAACTAATGGATTAACTTAAAGTGCTTTCACACCTTTTTGCATAGTTTCGGTTCCATTGAATATAAGATGTGGTGATAAAAGAGTTAAACTATTTACCCTTTCTTAGTAAACTGGTTCCGGGAGTTCATAATTTTTTAACCTATGAATTTAAAGAATTTCCTCGGGAAATATGGTGGGAAGTGCTGAGCCAAAATAAGCGCTTTATTTCAGTTTAATAAAGACGTTTGGCTAAAATATGCCAATCTTTTAAGTGTCTACATCCAAGCCTTATCCTTTCCATTACTTGTTATTGCCGTATGGAGCAGGCAATGAATTGGCTGGTATTGCTTAATTCCGATTGCTCTTGTAATGCTCTGGATCTGGCTCAATCCCAGGCTATTTCCGGCTCCCAAAAATACCAACAATTGGGCATCCAAGTCCGTAATGGGAGAACGACTATTGGCCAACGATCCGCCAAAAACGCTTTTAGCTTATCACAAACCCATGCGGAATCTTTAAACATCCTACTTTTTCCGGATAAACACTATTACAGTGTGCCTAAAGACGAAAAGTCAAAGTCATTTATACGCGTTCTCTTATTCGGATTATTAAACTATCGATTGTGTGACTGGATAGCTGGAATTGAGTCATTTAAACGTTTTCCGAAAAGCATTTCCCTCATATATTGTCGGTCTTTTCCATTGGCATACCCTCCTTTATACAAACAAGAATCACCCATGATGATAATATTTGCCGGTAATGACCGCTTTCCTTTTAAAGCATAAATGATTTTATTAATAGAGGAAGCTTCATAAATGGCTTTGTAAGCTTTGAAAAAATCGGAATGTTTGGTTCTTACTTTTTCACTTTCATCTTTGGTTTCATTTGTAATAGCGTAAAATCCAATATGGTTATAACCTTGTTTTTCAGCATTGTTAACAAAACTTGCAAGGTGAGGCATTTCTTTTTTACAAGGCTTACACCAGGATGCCCACGAATTAAGCATCAACGTATCAGGTAAAACAGAAGAGGTGTATTGAGTCAAAGAATCACGAAGTTCATTTACCAATGTCTTTTCCGGGCTTTGTAACTTTGTAGTTTGCTGGTTTAGAACCATGAGCAGCACAAAGCTTAAAACGAACAAAAAAGGAAATATCAAATGTTTTTTAGTCATAAAGTTTCCTTTTTATAAGGGTATAAAAGAGCACCAGAAAGAGGAGAAAATAACTTATCAAAAATCCACTATTATTAACAAATAACATATGATGTCGCTCCCATTCATATAAAATTTGAAACGGTAAAAAGGTGGGAACCTCTAATAAAGCTTGCTTAATAGGGCCTATGTTCAATAAATTTTCTACCTGTTGCCATGCCATTACAAATAGCGGTGCCAGATAGCTGGGAAACAAGGCCACCAGGAACAAGACCAAAACCCCAATATACCAAAATGAAACGGCTAAATGAAAAATATAGCCCCAGCTTACTACCTGTATTCCGTACAAGGTTTCCCCTAAAGCATTGATAAAAGCCGCTTGCAATAACCCAAGTAGCAAAGCCGCAAGCGCCATATTCAAAAGTAGCGAATGGCCCCATTGCCAACGGCTAAAACCATTCAGTAAAAACCTTTGAAAAAGCCCGTTATTAAACAAATAAGCCCCTTCAAAGGCCAGAATGACAATCCATATCAGTTTTAAAATACTCGAGAATCCCATCCTCATGTTTCTGATTTCACTGATTTCGGATGGGGTTAATGGCATTGATACATCGGGGATAATTCCTACTCTTAAATAAGTATAAAAGCCATTGAGTAATAGACCGGTGATCATTAATATGATACCTCGCTTAGCAGTAAAAAAATAATAGAAATGACGCTTACTAACGGTTGTCCATTGCATGATGATAGGATGATTGCATTTGGTGATTAATAGAACCGTCAACCATATAGTAATAGTGTCCCGAATTCAGCGACCAATTCCGGATTTGATGGGTAGTTACGAGGACCGCTGAACCCTCCAAAAGCTTTTCCCGGATCATATCGGTAATGATTTCAGTAGACCGGGTATCAACATGGGCTAATGGTTCATCCAGGAAATAAAGATCAGCTTTTTGACCTAATGCTATGGCAACCCCAAATTTTTGCCGCATACCACTGGAAGCGGCTCCCCATTTGGTTTTTATATAGGGCCTTAATTCTAGACGATCCAGATTTGCTTGATAATTACTTATCTGATCATCCAGAGAAGGGGTTATGCCCCACAACTTCATATTGCGGCTTAGGCTAAGCTGCGGATCAAAGGGGATAGGCTGAAAGAAACCGGCTGATCGAATGCAATCAGCACCCCCCGGTAAAAAATTATTTACTGAATAATCCGGCAATAAAACCCCGCTTAGGATTTTTAGCAAATTGGATTTTCCACTGCCATTATCTCCTTGCATAATGGTGATGCATCCACCTTTTAAGCAAAGTCTGAAAGGTTTTAATGACCAATGATAACCACTTGGCGATAAAGTTTCTGAGTTTATTATTTCTAAGGTCATATTCAAATTAAAAAAATCATGGTAGATAATCAAAAGTTACCTACCATGATCAGAAATTTTGTTTGTGAGAAGGGTTAGATTTTAGTCACTTATTGGCTTACATCCACCTTTACTCTATCAACATCTGTCCCATAATTACCACCG
>CAZJWK010000116.1:0-247 GCA_964549595.1 uncultured Sphingobacteriales bacterium
TTAATTAACCGAATTTCAAATGAACATTAATTAAGAAGATGCATCAAATTTAAACAAAAAGGCTAATTTAAATGTTCAAGTTGGGTTTTAATTACAGCCTTCTGATGATTGCCCTATTTTAAAAATATCCATTTAACTATTTAATTGGTTACGGAATCATTCTTACCTATTATTAAAAGCCCACCAAGCGTGTATTTTTATTGCATAGGATGAGATGATTTGGATTATAAATGTGCTAAAAGAAAAC
>CAZJWK010000116.1:257-8018 GCA_964549595.1 uncultured Sphingobacteriales bacterium
CATTTAAGCCATATGTGCTAACTCCTGATATGAGAAAAATCGATTAAGTGTAAAAAACTTAAACAAACACATTGTTAAAAACTCCTCTCAACGCCCAGTAACCAGCGGAAAGCAAAGTTCCTGTCAGAGGAGGCCGGTCTATGGCTCAAGTATAAGGGCATGTCAAACCGAAGGGTTAAGGGTTTGGCTTCTTTCAAGGGGCCCCATTGCTTAACGGTAAGGGCCGTGCCAATACCGGCATCCCCTCTCAATTTTGAAAGTTTGAGGGATTGATCCAGGTCATTGTAATTGATGATCCCGATATCCCCGAACAAGTAAGTGTCTAAATGAAAATAGCGGCTCAGGGCTCCTAAACGGATATCCACATAGCGGTCAAATTCTGCCTCCAGGTTAAAGGCTGCACCGGCATTGCCCGTAAAGGTTTGAAATTGTTGATTATCTGCCCTGAAAGGAGCCAGGTAACCGGAATAGCCCCTAAGGTTTAAACCACCCCCGTAATGAAAGTGGTTGATCCGGGAACCATAACCCAGCCAATCATTGGGGAAGAACCCTCTGGATCTAACAAATTTGTTCTCCATCATTTTTTCAGGGTTTCCCCCGGCCAGGTAAAGTTTGGATTGGGGTGCTATTTCATTGCCCAGGGTATATTCGAAATGGGTCCGGGTTTTGATTTCCAGATTCCCCAGGTAGTTGTCATTCTCTACGGTAAGGTTTAACCGGGTATAATCATAATCACTACCCAGGGCGCTGCTTTTTAAGCTAAACTCAATATCACCGGAGCCGCGGAAGTAGTTGTACTGGTGATGGTATTCAAGGTCGATGGCATTGTTCCACTGACCCGCTTCCCATTGATTCGGATATAAGAGGTAATCCAGATCACTATCGTTCGGGCGGGTTGCAGCGTTAACATGGAGGCTTACCTGGTCCTGCTTGCCGAAAGATTTTTCCAGGCCGATTTGGCCTTTGTAATAGCCATCCAGTATTCGCCCGGAGACATCCAAAAACAAGTCGTGATCAAGAGAAGTGATAGGGGTTTTGTACCAGGTATTCACGTTAATAGGTTGCCTTTCGGGTGAATTTTCGGCAAGGGTATTGGCTTCATTGAATTGTTCAAGGATCCCGGAATTATACCAGGCGGTGAAATGAAACCGGTTTTTGTAATCCAAATAATTTCCGTTCAGATGGATGCCTCCTTTTAAACCATCTATCTGGTTGTACCAAACCTCGGGCCGCCAGTTCAATTGGTATTGGTTAATGTCCTTTATTTCATCCACCTTGCTGTCAAATTGCAGGTCTATGTTCCCTTTTAAGCTATTATTTGTGCGGTTCACATCGCCTAATCGATTACTTGGGTCAATGACCACATTCTCAATTTTGCTCCCCACATTGATGTCCGCTTGATAGGTGGTATTCAATTTTTCCCCCCAGCCGGTCCATTTGGGTAATACTTCGGCTTCCGTTTCCTTGTGGGCATACCTATTGGGAATGAGGTACTGGTGGGCTTCCCCGTCCTGGGTATAAACCGTAAAGGCCAAAGGCATTTCCATCTTTCCTTTTCGCTGGAAAGTTAGGGTATAATTCCCTACACTATCTTGCTTCCGGACGTTTTTTACCTGGTAATCAATGGTTTTGGTTGATTCCATCCACTGATCAAAAAACCAGGTAAGGTCTATATCCGTGAATTCATGGATGGAATGGCGAAAATCTTCGGGGTAGGGGTGTGCTATCCGCCAATTTTTGAAATAATTTTTCATGGCATTTTCATACCGGGATTCTCCAAGCACATATTGAAGGTTAAAGAGCATGGTCCCCATTTTGTAATAAACTTGCCTGTAACCCCCGCCATGACCCAAAGAGGAGTTGTATTTATGGGAATGCACGTTGAGCCGGGCATCTTTATTTTTAATGGCTTTTTCCACGTAACCGGTGTAAACCTCACTTTGTTTGTGGGAAATGGAATCCTGGAACATTTTTGTGTACCAGTTCGGCGAATAGGATATGGTGGGATAAGCCCCAAGGATTTCATCCATAGCCACTGTCGTAAGCATTTGAGTAAAGCCTTCATCCATGGCTGCCCGATAAGCTTCATTATTTCCAACAGCACTTTGATACCACATGTGACCAACCTCATGAGCCACAAGTTCGTAGTTATAAGGGGGTTTGCCACTGCAAAGCGTGATCATCGGATATTCCATACCGTCCCGCGCATCAGCCACTACCACTTTGGGGTATGGATAGGGTCCGAATTTTTCTTGATAAACCTGCACTACTGTTGCCGTGTATTCAGGGATTTCTGTCCAGCTACCGGCTTTATGCGCCTGGACTAATGCAATACAGCGAATATCATTGACCCTTTGTATTCCCATTCGGTATTTGGGATCCGCCGTAAAAGCAAAATCATGGACATTTTCCGCGTGATATTTCCAGGTCTTTAAGCTGTCTTCATCGGATTGAAAATGCTTTTTTAGCCTTGTTTGTATTTCCTCTTCTCCGGTTTCCTCCGATTGGTAATTTTCCAGGGCAATGATGTCCAAAAGGGTTTCCGGCAAAGCTACTTTTCTGTTTTCTAAATTTCCGGTACCCTGAACTATGTATTCTTCCGGCAAGGTTAGACTGACATCGAAGGTGCCGTAATCTCCGTAAAATTCCTTGCCGAGATGTTGGTCTGTTTGCCAACCCATTTTTCGGTCGTAAACAGCAATCCTGGGGTACCAGTGAACGGCTTTAAATTGCTTAACACCATGGTGCTGGTACATATCCATCCGTCTTCTCGCACTCCCGTTACCAAAAAAAGTTTTGAATTCCATGGTAAACTTGACCTTTTCCCCGGGCTTAATGGGCTCTGGTAAATCACAAATCAGAATGGTGTTATCAAGGGTAGTTTCTATGGTTTCGCCGTTCATTTTGATTTCCTTAACCACAGTCCCCAGTCCCTGCTTTTCATAAAGGCCATACCGGGGTTTATTGTTATTGGCCATTTTTAATTGGTGGTAATAGGACCCTGGCTGGAAAGCATTTTGGTATAGGTGAAAATATACTTTCTCCAGCATATCGGGGGAATTGTTCCAGTAGGTCAAGGTTTGTTTCCCGTTAATGGCATTGGCTTGATCATCAAGCTTAGCAGAAATTTTATAGTGAACATCTTGTTGCCAATAGCCGGGGTTGGGTTTTTGGTTTTTCCAATAAAGGGGATTATCAGTACTTTGGTAAGTATTGGGTTCAGTGAGGGGATTGTAATCCCCTGAAGGTTCTCTTCCGGATTGCATGGTTTCATTGGTTGTGCTAACCGGCACTTGAGCATGGGAAAGGATGTTAAAACACAAGAAAAAGCCAATCAAAAATAATGTTCTCATGGGTTGATAATTTTTATGCCATTAAGTGTAACGTTCGCCGTACTGGGCTTTGATTTCATTGACGATCTGTCTGATCTCCTGCTCTTTTTGCTTGTCTGCTATTAACAATTTTTCACCCGTATCCACTACAATCAGGTTATTGACATTATTAAGGGCCACAAGCTTATCCTTTTGAATTTTGACCAGGCAATCATTGGCATTACGGGCAAAAACCTTCTTACCCTGAAGGGCATTGTTATTATCATCTTTTTCCAGAAAATCGAAAACAGCATTCCAGGTACCGATGTCCGACCATTGAAAATCTGCCGGGAGTACATACACGTTTTCAGCCTTTTCCATGATCCCGTAATCAATGGAAATCATGGGTAAAGTAGGAAAGATTTGTTTGATAAACGCCTCTTCGTCTTGGGTTTGAAAATAAGTTTTGCCTTCCTCAAAACTATCAAACAATTCCGGTAAGTGGTTTTGAAACCCTTTCAGGATACTTTTGATGTTCCAGATGAATATTCCTGAATTCCAGAAGAATTCACCACTATCCAGAAAGTATTGGGCCAATTCGTAATTGGGTTTTTCGGTAAAGGTTTTTACTTTTTTCAAATTACCCTTGCTTCCTTCATCCTCCATTTGGATGTACCCATAGCCTGTATCCGGCCTTGTTGGTTTAATGCCCAGGGTTATGAGAATATCTTCCTTTTGGGCAAAAGACAGTCCTTCCCGGATGGTATTTTTAAACCTGTCCTCATTCATGATCAGGTGATCGGATGGGGCAACCACCATTACGCCTTCGGGATCAATCGCATCGATTTTATGGGCTCCATAGGCAATGGCCGGGCCTGTATTCCTGCCAACCGGCTCCGGTAGAATTTGATGATCCTGAAGAGCCGGGGCTTGTTGCTTTATAAGGTCAATATACCCTTCATTGGTTACCACGAAAATATTTTCCTCCGGAAGGATTTGCTTAAACCGGTTGTAAGTGGCTTCAAAGAGGGTTTGATTATGGCCCAGGATATCCAGGAATTGCTTGGGGTAATCTTTGGTACTTAGGGGCCAGAAGCGTTTGCCAATTCCCCCTGCCATAATGATGGCATAATGGTGTTTGTTCATAGGGCTTTGGTTTTTTACAGCAGTCCTTCCCGGTTAAGGTCGTGAATATGAACCATGCCTACATATTCATGGCCATCCAGTACAATAACCTGGGAAATCTGATCAATACGCATGATATCCCGGGCTTTCACAGCCAGATCATTTTTTTGAATGGTTTTAGGAGCGGGATTCATGATGTCTTTGGCTTTAATTGTGTTGAGTTTGTCTGTATCATTGAGCATTCTTCTTAAATCCCCATCTGTTATAATTCCCTTTAATTGGTTGTCTGCTTTGACCGCAGCAGCACCCAACCTTTTGGTGGAAATTTCCATTATTACAGTTTTTAAACCCGCATCTTCCTGGACCTCCGGAGCCATATTATTGGGATAAATATGGGAGGCGCGAAGGTAAAGGGCCTTCCCAAGCGTACCACCAGGGTGAAAGCGGGCAAAATCCTGCTCACCAAATTCCCGGAAGTTGATAAGGCTCACCGCTAAAGCATCACCCATTGCCAGTTGAGCTGTGGTGCTGGTAGTAGGTGCCAGGTTATTCGGACAAGCTTCATTTTTAATTTGGGTGTTGAGTATGTAATCTGCATGCTCTCCAAGGTATGATTGGGTATTGCCAACCATTCCGATCAATAAGTTTCCGGAATACCGCAAATGAGGGGCCAGGACTTTTATTTCAGGCGTGTTTCCGCTTTTGGAGATGGCAATGATAATATCCTCTTCCTGGATCATGCCTATATCCCCGTGAACGGCATCCGCTGCATGCATAAAAATGGCTCGCGTCCCCGTACTGTTAAGGGTGGCCACAATTTTATTACCAATTATTCCGCTTTTGCCAATACCGGTAATGACAACCCTTCCTTTTCCTTGATAAATGGCTTTCACACATTCATAAAAGTCCTTATCAATGAAATTTTGCAGGTCCTTAATCGCATTGCCCTCGTTTTCAAGAACCTCATTGGCAATTTGTCTGGTTTCCTCAAAGGTTTTCATCCGGTATCGATTGAAAAGATTGATGGCAAAAATAAAAAAAGCGTTTTATGTAGCGGATTTACCCTTTATCGTTTTATTAAAATACAGGAAATGGGTGGAATGCCATAAGGAAAACAGTCGTTCATTACTTGTGAAGAAGCCGGCTTTTGAGAGGGTAAGAAAACTGGCCTTAATATCCTGAAAAATACCAAAAATCCTTTTAAAATGCCTGCTTGAATATGTAATATTCTTTCAATCTTGATTTTAATTACCGGACATGGAAGGTTATTTTTGACCATTAAAGTTTTAGGAAATTCAAAGGTTCAATACAGCCGGTTTAACGGAAATTACGGTTATAAATTATTCAGGGGTAGAAAGGTTTAATGTTTATGATTAGATTTTTACTTTCTTATATCATCCTTATAGTGCTTCTATTGGCTAATAAGGGTTTAATGGGGCAGTCGGATACTGCTTTTTGGTTTGCAGCTCCGGAAGTTACCAAACAGCACGCCCATAAACCTATTGTTATCAGGCTCGCTACCAATGAAGACACTGCCAATGTAGAGATTAAGCAACCTGCCAATAATAATTTTCAATTTAATGACTCTACCTATACCATTCCGCCGGATACCATCAAAACGGTGGATTTAACCAATGAACTAAGCGAAATAGAAAATGCCAATGGGGACTCCGTTTTAGATAAAGGAATAAAAGTTTCTTCCGATAACCCGATTTCAGCATATTATGAGGTTTCTACTCAGTTAAATACGGATATATTTACTTTAAAGGGGGATAAGGCTTTGGGAAAGCGGTTTACCATCCCAGGCCAGCATTCACAGGATAACCATAACTATAACAATCCACCGGCTAAAAATGCTTTTACTGTGGTAGCAGCCTACGATAGTACTCAAGTGGATGTCATCCTTGAAGATACTACCGAAAATTTTAATGGAGGTGATACGGTGTCTTTTGTCCTGAATAAAGGGGAAACCCATACTTTTATTGCCGATGAACGGTTTGATATTGATCATTTAGACGGGAGTATTGTCAAAGCGGATAAACCCGTTTCAGTGACCGTCAGTGACGATTCCATTAATGGGGGTAGTCCTGGCATTGGAGGATGGGATTTAGCCGGCGATCAATTGGTCCCGAAAAGTGTATTAAAATCCGAATATATTGCGGTGAACCAAAATTCAGATAACGAACAAATTTTTATTACCCCTGTAAAGGATTCCACCTTTGTTTACGTGAACGGGAGCAACACTCCTGCAGATACTTTAATGGTAGGGGACAGGTTTTCCAGAAGTATCAGTGGTAATGCCATTCATATTGAAACCGATTCCCAGGTTTATGCTTATCATTTAAGTGGGGTTGGTGCTGAATTAGGAGGAGCTTTGCTTCCTCCGATTAAGTGTTCGGGATCCAATGAAGTATCCTTTCAAAGGAGCAGTAATAAACAGCTTGACGTTAATTTATTAGTCGATAGTGGTGCTGAGGATGGTTTTGAGGTAAATGGTAACTCAGGAATTATAACAGCCAGTGATTTTAGTACTGTTACCGGTTCAGGCGGGGAATGGTTGGCTGCCAATGTCAGTTTAAACACTTCTCAATCTCCTGTTAATGATAATACCGTGGTTTCCAATGATTCAGGTAAATTTCATTTGGGCATTTTAAATGAGGATGGTAATAAGGCCGGTGCCCGGTATGGTTACTTTTCATCCTATGCCGATTTCAGTTTGGGAAAACAATTTTACAATTTGTGTGGAACTGATGATTCTGTCACGATTAAAGCAGATACCGGATTAAAAAGCTATACCTGGAGTACCGGGGATACGGGTAACCAGGTAACCCTTGATAGTGGAGGGACATATTGGGTTGAGGTTTTAACAAAGGATTCATGTGAAGTCACTGATACTTTTGAAGTAAAGGAATTAAATGAACCGTGGGTTAATCTTCCGGGTGATACCTTTTTCCAATCCAAAGACGATTCAATTGTGCTTAATCCGTCTGATAGCAATGTCGTCAACTATAAATGGCAGGATGATTCAGAGGATTCGACTTTTAAAGCCTTCAGAGCCGGCCAGTATTGGGTGAAAGGGAGTAAGCAACAATGTGAAGACAGGGATTCGATTAAAATCGGCATAGATCTCCAATTTACAAGACTTTATGATAAAAAACTCAAGTTGAACTGGACCCCATCCAATTTTGGAGATACTGGTAAGTACGAGGTGCTGTATGACGATGGCGATGGTTTCGATACCATAAGTACCGTTTATGATACTTTTTATACCCGAATAGCCTGTAAAAGTGATGGTCGTTTTAAAGTGAGGGCCATTGATACGACT
>CAZJWK010000117.1:0-7796 GCA_964549595.1 uncultured Sphingobacteriales bacterium
CTTTTTGCTCAAGGCTTGCAGCTTTTATTTATCTTGGACATTCGGAATTGGGGGATTTTTAATTTTTGCCTATGGTTCGTTTTCTATCCCTATTGTTAATCTTTGCAGCGTTATCGCTAACCTCCTGTAGCCAAGATGCTTGTCCGGTGGCAAACGATGGGCGTCAGGAACAGCCGGACTACAAAAAAGATGATGACTACGAGTCAATGGATAATTACCCGTATGATTAATTTTAGTAAAAAATGGGTTTGGGTTAAACGCCCTAAGTTTAAGCCATAAAAGCAGAAATTTCAATCGCAATTAAGTTTGCCCTTTTTCGGCCACTACCCTGATGACGAATAAAATACTCTCTTTAAATGGGTGGCTGTAAAATCCAATATGATAATTGGCAAGGGCGCTATTGATAATTCATTGCATTATTTTGACCGTTGCCTACTTTTTAAGTCATGTTAATCAAATGGCCATTGTTAAGGTTTTTTAAAACTTCCGTAATTACTCCTTTAATAGCCTAAATCTCAAAGGCAGGTAAATCCAGGTATTTACTGCTTCCCCGTTTTTATAACCTGGTTTCCAGCGGGGCATCTTTTGCAATGCCTTTTTCACCTGCTTATGAACAGAAGGACACAAAGAATCTACAATACGGATTCTCCGTATGGAACCTTTTTTGCTAACCATAAACTTGGCCGTCATTACTCCTTCTAAAGAATCTTTCAGGGCATTTTCCGGGTAATTTACTTCCGAATGGATGTAACTTACCAAGCCCTTACGACCGCCGGGAAAAGCCGGGGAACGGGTAACTTCGTGAAAAATGGTATCAGGCGATTTTGAAATGTTCAAGGGACCTTTCACCTTTTGGCCTTTACCCGGTGATAAGATTAAACTTAATAAAATACACGTCAGGAGTAAAAATTTTCCATAAAACATATCCTTTTCCTTTGCACCGAATCTAAGAAATTTTATTGGAAAACGATAAAGATTTTCTGGAAGTCAGGATATAAGGCTTTTCAGTTTTTTTTAAAATTTTTTTGAAGGTAAAGAAAAGACAAGGTTTTTAAGCTACCGCTTTTTCTTTTTCAGGATCCTTATTCGTGGGGCATTCTTGACCGTTCTAAAATGATGTAGACCGGGAACTTCCCTGTTTTGATAAGGGATATCCGGGTAATTGATTCGGGTCATTTTGTATTGGTCCCGCTTTAGGTTGTCGATCACGTATTTTTTCATGGCCGCATCTGCTTCCTTTATACTGTTTTTCCGCAGTATGATCCAATCGGCCTGTTGTGCGCTTTTGTAACTTTTACCTGATAGCCCACCGATTACTTTTAAATCCGTATAGAACTTTACCGGTAGATCCCCATAGGGAATGGCTACCGTATCCGAAGATTTGGCATATTGGTTTAATAGTTGACAAATCCCCTCCATGGGACCTTTGTAATCGTGGCTTAATTGGTATAAATAATCCTTCATATATCCGGTACTCAACCATATTACCATTATACCTAATGCCACCAACCAGTGAAAGCGGGAAGCCAAACGGATTAAAAGGGCTACCAGCAAAAAGATAAAGGGAATAATTGGGCCTAAATACCGAAAATAAGGTTGATGCACCAATAACGCTATGATTGTCAGGGTTGTCAAAACAAATAGCGCGGGAAGCCCTATTTTTGCCTTGGTAATGGAAAGGTTGCCTTTCCCAAACTTTGCCAATCCGGCAAAAGTCAAAATAAGCAGTATTACCCATAAAAAGCCCGGAAAGACAAAGTTATTTAAGCTCAGTAAATAAGATTGAAGGGCATTAAAGGATTTTGTCATTCCGAAAAGGTTTTCATAACCCTTACTTATACCCGCATACCAGATGGCTGCCGGAATATTAACCAATGAAACCACGCCTATGCCAATAAGGGTCCTACGCCATTGAGAACGGTCAATAAACAAATGATAAACAATGGCTGTCAGAAAAACTGAGGCACAGTAAAGGTAATGCGTATGAAAAAGCAAAAAAGTACTAATGGTGAAAATCAGAAAGCCCTTCCTTTCTTGGTTGAGGATTTTCCAGAACCCGAATATACTGCTAATGCTTAAGAAAATCGCCAGTCCATAATAACCACACTGAGTGGTTAGCAGTAAAAAAGCCACTGAAAAAGCGAGGAGCAAACCGGTTATAAAGGCTAAAATTTTGTCCCTGAAAAGCCTATAAGCAAGCAAATAAATGAGTATTACAGAGGCTATGCCGGCCAAAGCAAAAGGGAGCCTTGCTGTAAAGGTGCTGGTTCCCAAAAGGGCAAATGAAGCCGCATTGACATAAAACGGAAGCCAGGGGTGCCAGCGCCAAAGGTTATTTTTGCCGTAATCGGTTCCTTCTTCCTGTGAGAAACTATTTATGCCGTCTGTTCCTTTCGGAACACCATGTTGGAGTATGGTTTCACTGATCAAGGCTTTTTGGGCCTCATCCTGCCAGAGGTATCCATCCTTTAAATCAGCCAGAAGTAGAATACCGCTGATTACAGTAAGAATGCATAAAGGCGTGAAACGGTATTCCCAGATTTTTTTAAGCCATTGGATAACCCACAATGTTTTTAGTTTAAATGGTTTAAAATATTCGCCTGGATCTAAGCTTCCTCCAGGGCCTGCTCAATATCAGCGATCAAATCATTGGGATCCTCAACCCCAATGGATAGCCGGATCATTTGATCAGTAAACCCATAAGCTTTTTGTTCCTCGGGAGGCACATCCGAATGGGTCATTGTACTGGGATGCTCTGCCAATGATTCCGTACTGCCTAAACTAACGGCCAACTTGAACAGTTGTAAATGGTTTAAAAAGCGGAAGGCTTGTTTTTCTCCGCCTATAATGTCAAAAGAAATCATGGCTCCGGGGGCAGAACATTGGTTACGATAAACACGATATTCTGGTTGGCCTTCTTCCAGGTGGCCCAAATAATATACTTTTTCCACTTTGGGGTGATCCGCCAGGTAATCAGCCACGTAACGGGCATTTTTCATTTGGCTTGTCATACGGAGCTTAAGGGTTTCAAGGCTTCTTAGTAATAGCCAGCCTGACCAGGGGCCTCCCATGTTGCCCATGAAGGTACGAAGGGTTTTGATGCGTTCGATGATTGCTTTTGAGCCAAGGCAAGCACCGGCAATCACATCACTATGGCCACCAATGTATTTGGTTGCTGAATAAATAACCAAGTCAGCCCCGTGTTGAAGGGGATGTTGCCATAGGGGACCCAGGAATGTGTTATCCACGGCCAGGTAGGCTCTTTGGTCATTCTTTCCGTATTTTTGAGCCAATTCAGCGCACATATCCATGTCCACAATGGCATTGGTAGGGTTAGCCGGTGTTTCGATGTAAATCATACCCAGGTTGTCTTTCAGCCCGTTTTGCTCGATAATTTGCTTAATTTCTTCCCGGCTTCCGGGAGCTGTGAATCCATAGGTTTTAATGCCGAACTTGGGGAGGACATGTTTCATGAAATAATCCGTACCCCCATAAAGTGGTTCACTGTGTATGATGGTTTGACCCGGCTCTAACAATTCCATCATACTGGTAGTGATGGCAGCCATTCCACTCTCGAATACAGAACAAGCTTCGGCCTCGTCCCATAGCGTAAGGCGATCTTCAAGAATCTCGAGATCCGGATTGTTTAGGCGGCTGTAAATTAAGCCTAAATCCTCTTTAGGGCCTTGTTCGCGCAGGCCATAAGCGACCTCGAAAAAAGCCTTTCCCTCTTCGGCCGTATTGAAAACAAAAGTGGAAGTTTGAAAAATCGGACTCTTAATGGCGCCTTCGGACCATTCGGGGTTGTAACCATAGGACATCATCTGGCTTTCCGGCTTAAGCTTACGGCACCTTATGTACTGCTTCTTGCTGGACTCGTTTTTATCCATAATGAGGTTTCTCTTTTGGTTACTTCAAAATTAAGGGTAATTGTTTTCTTCAGTATTGGTTTTAACCAATGCCTCTTGCAGGAGTTAAATTTTGAACAAAGGAGACAAAAGACCCTTATTGAGGAGTTTATTGGCTTTAGGGCGTTACTTTTCTATTCCCTTAAGCCTTTTCCAAAGTTTAGGAAATATTTGAGCCGCCTTATCGATACTCGGCTCCGGTCTGGAAATGGCGGGTTTCTGGGAGTTCAGCAAAAGTTTTTTATTGATCTTGTAAGAAAATACAAAATTATTGGCTTCCGGAAAATTTGTTTTCGGTAACCAACCGGCTAATTGTCCGAAGCGTAAGTCGTGGATGACCAAAGTATTATCGGCTTTACCGTTTTCTACAATGTATTCCCCCTGCGTAATGGTTAACAGTTTTTGAATGATAGGTTTTGAGCGCATTTGGGAAGTCAGTAATTCATGGTTTTTAGGGTAAAATTTGAATTGATCAGGCCTTTGATTATCAAATAAGGAATAATAGCTCAGGTAAAAACCCTTCTTTGTCTCAGCGTTTGCGGACCACAAAATGTTATTGAGCGGGGATGGCCTGGTATCGATGTCTTTAAACTTAATGGATTGCTCTTTCAAACCGGTTTTAAATTGATGGTGAATAAATTGTTTATTAAGCAATGTTAAGAGTAAATAAGCACTGCTAATTATCAAACCGATTTTATTCCACCTTTTTCTGCTTTGGGAGCCTTGTCGCTTAAAAGCAGCGCCCAATAGCCCAATCAGCAATGGTAAGGTATAAATCGGATCTATGACAAAAACCGATTGAAAGGCTACACGATATTCCAGGGGCCAAAAAAGCTGGGTGCCCCAGGTAGTAAAACAATCCAACAAGGAATGGGTAAAAAGGCTTAAAAAAAAGAGTAAACCCCATTCACGAAAGCTGATATGGTGGATGCTTTTGTGAATTTTCCGGGCAAGCAGGCTTAACAAAGGGGTGAGCATGATAAAAAATAACAGGGAATGGCTAATACTGCGGTGAAAATCTACCCTTTCCACGGCATTCATAAATTGGGAGGGAATCACGTCCAGGTCCGGAATTAAACCGGCTACAGCGCCCCAGATAATGGCTTTATTGCCTATTTTTTTGCCAAGTACCGCTTCTCCTACGGCCGCACCAAGGGTAATTTGGGTTAGTGAGTCCATGTTTTTCGCTTACTGCCTGATACTAAATTTTAAACCCGGAGATGACCTTTTTGTTTGTGGCAAATTTATTCTTCAAAGGGTAGAAGAGAAACTTGTAAGTAAAAGTTTAAACATAAAAATTTTCTAATAGGGTTGGATTTGTACAAAAAAATGCTTTAATTCGTTGAGGCTTGTGAAGGGGGAATTTTAAGTTATCTGTCAGGAAAAGCATTTGGATTTTTCAAGGATTTCAACCCTATTAAATGAAGTAGTAGTGACAACTTAACGTGCTTTTGAGATAAAATTATTACTGACCTGTATGAAAAGACTATTACTTATTTTATTCTTGTTTTCAATTTTCGCGGGGTTAACCCCTGAGCTTTCTAAAGCCCAGCCCTCTTTTGCCAAAGAATGGAATGAGGAGCTTTTAAATGCCATTCGCAATAGCAAAGCAAGACCCACAGTGCATGCGAGGAATCTTTACCATTGGTCTATCTTGGCTTACGATTGCTGGGCAGCCTATGAAAAGGATGAAGAGCCGTTTTTCCTTGGCAAAACTTTGGAAGGGTATTATTGCCCCTTTGAAGGGGTTCCGGAACCAAAAGCTAAAAAGGCTGCACAGAAAGAAGCCATAGCCTTTGCTTCCTACAGGCTTTTAAAGCACCGTTACCAGGTTTCCCCTGGTTATGCCATGATATTGAATGACCTCAAATCCTTTATGAGTAAACATGGGTATAATATAGATGACACATCCACCCATTATGTAAAAGGAGATCCGGCTCACTTAGGAAATTATATAGCTCAGGAGCTTATAAAATACGGTCATCAGGATGGTGCTAATGAGAAAAATAATTATGGTAACAGGCGTTACCAAACGCTAAACGACACCCTGAATGTTAATAAAACCGGTACGCCCGGTTTAAAAGCTCCTAACCATTGGCAACCTCTTAATATCACCACAAGAAGAGATCAGGCGGGAAATCCTGTTAAATCCATTCAGACAGCCTTGTCACCGGAATGGGGTGATGTAGACCCTTTTGCCCTTGGGGATACCAATAAGACCATAAAAACGAGGCAAAGAAACGGCAATAAATATGAAGTTTACCTCGATCCGGGTCCTCCGCCCTATATTGACACTTCTGCCCCGGGTTGCCTGGATTCTGAGTATAAATGGGGATTTTGCATGGTTTCCGTTTGGCAATCTCACCTTGACCCTGCTGATACAACCATGTGGGATGTTTCGCCGGGCAATATCGGTAATTTAAAAGATAGTGAATCGCCGGATTCTTTTAAGCATTACGATAGCTTTTTTAATTTCTATAAAGGTGGTGGTCCTGGTTTTGGCAGAGGGTATGACACGAATCCTGTAACCGGTAATCCTTACCAAAAACAAATGGTTAAGCGGGCTGATTATACCCGAATTCTGGCTGAATACTGGGCTGATGGGATTGCTTCCGAAACGCCTCCGGGCCATTGGTTTGCGATTTATAACAAGATTGAGGATGATTCCCTTTTTATTAAACAGTGGAATGGTAAAGGGGATACCTTAACCGATCTGGAATACGATGTGAAGGCCTATCTAACACTTGGTGGCGCTATGCATGATGCAGCCATTGCTGCATGGAGTGTGAAAGGATGGTACGATTATGTCAGGCCGGTTTCCGCTATTCGCTGGATGGCTTCACAAGGGCAATGCTCTGATCCCAATAAAATGAATTTTGATTCAGCCGGTATTCCGTTAATTCCAGGTTATATAAAACTTGTCAAAAAAGGTGATCCCTTAGCCGGTCAGAATAATCAGAATGTTGGTGAGATTAAGTTGTATACCTGGCGAGGCCATTTTCATTTAAACGATCCTGAGGATGATACTGCTGGTGTAGGTTGGATCTTAGCCAGTAAATGGTGGCCATACCAGAAAAAAACTTTTGTAACACCGCCTTTTCCAGGATATGTTTCAGGTCATTCTACCTATTCCCGGGCAGCTTCGAGGGTTATGACCCAAATTACAGGAAGTCCTTATTTTCCGGGGGGTATGAGTAATTTCAAGATGGAAAAAAATAAATTCTTAGAACATGAAAATGGCCCTACGGAGGATGTGTATCTTCAATATGCCAAATATAAAGGGGCCTCGGATTACACCTCCTTATCCAGGATTTGGGGCGGGATTCACCCCCCGGCCGATGACCTTAATGGGCGTGAAATAGGTCGAAAAGTTGGCAATTATGCTTTTGATATAGCTAATAAAATCTATAACCAACAGCCGCCCATTGTGGAAGCCATTCATACCAATGATAGTATCCTGAGTAAAAGTGACGTTGGTAAGACCCTGAATGTTTCCATTGTGTTTGGCCGGAAAATGAACACCAACATAAAGCCGGTTTATGAATACCTTATTGATAAGCCTTTGAAAAACTCACTGGACAGGGTGAGTGCTCAATGGGTCAATGATACTACATTTAAGCTGAAATATGATGTCAATGACGCTTCAGAACGGTTAACCGATATTTATTTGGAGATAGATAGTGCGGAAAGCCAAAAAGGCAAAATGCAAAAAATCTTTTTGGCTGAAAATCCCTTTGTGATTAATACGCTCAGGCCAAAGGTTAAACAGGTTAAACCCAGTGATAAGGTTGTCAATGATTCCCTTACCGGGAAGCAGTTTTTTATTACTGCCGAATTCAGTGAACCAATGGATACTACGAATAGTCCTGATATCCAAATTTCCTCTAA
>CAZJWK010000118.1:0-7428 GCA_964549595.1 uncultured Sphingobacteriales bacterium
TGCTTGAAGCCAATAGCAAATCCTATCCATATACCAATTAGTATAAAATTCGTATTTGATTTTCTTTTGAAAACCAAAAAATAAAAAGCTAATGAAATAAAAAGGATCATGAAAGTTTCTGTTACCGCTATGTTTCGGGAATCTAATATTCTCCAATTTAGGGTTAAGCCAAAAATCCAAAAACTTATCAAACCCCCTTTTTCGTTTGATAAGTTTTTAGTGATTTCCCAAATAATAAAGGCATTAAGAATTATCGTTAAAATAGCTAAAAGTCTAGGAAACAAGTAATTAACTTCCAATAAATAGTTTGACAAACCATAAAGTAAAAAAATTAGAGGTGTTTTATTATCCACTAAACCTTTGTAAGGTGCTAGGCCCTGGAAGAACCATGCACGACCTATGTAGTTCCAAATCCCTTCATCTGTTCCCATCTTACCATTTAGGATACAAACTAGGCCAATAAGAAATAAAAAAAATCCTGAGCTAAATTTTATCCAATTCCATTTCTTTAAATGCCTAAATATTTGGGAAGTGGACATATTAAATTTTGTAGGTTAAAACCAATAATACCCTATAAATCCCGAATTCTTCAAATTAGCAGAATGGGTATACTGAAATTTTTTCGCAACTTTTTTCTACCTTAATGAATTTTAATTTTTGAATATTGGTTAGTTTTCCTTGTTTATGTATTCTTATTACGGCTTTTTGATCTATTTTTTAATGGGTCGTTTATCCAACAATTTATGGATTTATAATCCCTTTAATGAACTGACTTGCCTTTTTCAAAATTAATCATTAATTTATTCTAAGCATCATTCCATAGAGAAGAGGGTTTGATAGTTTTCTAAAATATTTTAGAATTAAAGGGACTCAAAATGGCTAAGCGGCTTCCCCATGAATAATAAAAGCTAAGAATCAAAAGTTGAATCGTTTCACCATTGCATTCCAAAATCAGATAAATACGTAAATTCAAATAGTTCCAAAGGCAAAGTTTTTATTTAATTTTTGGTAAATTAAAATTTTTCGTTTTTAAATGCTAATCAGTGTTTTAGGGTTTTTAAATCAAAAAACAGGAAAATTATTTGATCGCCTGTTTAATTTTTTTTCTAAGCATTACCTATTTACTTTAATTGGTATTTTTTTTATGGGTGCTATAACCATTTTGACCAATAGTTTTTTAAATGAAAACGGTTATTTAAGTGGTGACTCCTATCATTATCTTAGGGTAGCCCAAAAATTGGTCAAATCAAAATTCCTTTTTTCTCAGGAAGCACTTCATATAAAAACTGCCCTCTGGCCCTTAGGATATCCGTTTTTTATTGCTTTAGTAGGGTTTATGACAAACCTTAAGGTTTTTTGGGCATCCAAAGTTTTGAACATTCTATTGCTTGGCGGTTCCTTAATTATACTTTTAAAATTTTTTCGGCAGTATGCCTGGGTATATGGGCTAATATTTTTAAGCGCTTCATTTTTAGAATACTTTAGTTATACTTTTTCCGAGGCCGGATTCATTTTTGGCTTAACCTGGTTTATTTTTTCCCTTTCAAAATTTTTGAATAAATGTTTTCCCACCCTTTGGCAATTGCTTTCCATTGTGCTTTCTATTTTATTCTTATTCCTTTTCCGGTATATTGGGATTTTTACTATTTTACTATTGGGTATTATTTGTCTTAAAGAATATTGGCAAGGGGGGAGGAATTTTAAACCATTGGTAATTTCCATTTTTGTTAGTTTACCCCTAATAGGTGCTTATTTGCTTTTAAATCTCAAGATGAAAGGTCAAGTATTTGGAGAAAGGGATTTAGCCGTAGTTAATTCAGGGGAATTTTTTTTAGGTTTCTTTTACCATATTTTCTTAGAGCTGATTATTCCAATTAATCAAAATTTCCATTCTTTCAAGTGGATTATAAGTTGTATTGGTCTACAGGGTCTTTTTTTAATGTTGAATTGGTTTCATGAAAAGCCTGAATTTAAAAATGATTCAGAGGATATTAGCCATAATTCATTTTGGAAAATTTCCCTGTTAGGAGGATTGACTTATTTGGTCATAGTTTTCTTGGTAATATTTATTTTAATGCATGATTTTCCCAATGCCCGTTACCTTATCCCGGCTTCTTTTTTACTTTTCTTAGGGCTATTAAAATATTCTGAGGTCAATCATTTTCCGTTATTCAAAATTTTAGGCAAAACCTCAATGGTTATATTTCTGTTTTCATTTATGCTGAATACTCCAATTAAGTTTATTTACCAAAAAGCAATTATTGGGGAACCATTAAGGACCTATACCCAACACATGAATGATCTGAGAACCAGGTATAAAAACATGGAGCGCCCAGCAATTATTGGTTTTGGTAGTTATCATCTCGATTATAGGGAATCTGATCTTACCAAAATTACCCCTCCAATTTGTAGAACTGGAAAAGTTAATTACTCCTGTACCATGGATTCATTTAAAAATGTTTTGAAGAAAAGAAGTGAAAAAGCTTACGTGGAAA
This sequence comes from uncultured Sphingobacteriales bacterium, assembly GCA_964549595.1. Lineage (GTDB taxonomy): Bacteria > Bacteroidota > Bacteroidia > CAILMK01 > CAYYUA01 > CAZQQN01. Next base: position 2,496 of record CAZJWK010000118.1, read on the forward strand.
TCCGGGATTCGAATTATCTGGCGAATGATAATACCACCGATTATCATAAGAGCATTTATAAATTTATGAATAAGCATAAGGGGAAAGATTGGGTGCTTATTGAGTGAAATTATTTGGTCATAAGCTGTAATTCAACTTATCAAGGAGCCCGAATCCTCCTACTTTTTCGAAATTCGCCAAATGACCATTAGTAAAGTAATCCGGCCATTTGTTTACCTCACTTTTAAAGTAAGTTTTTGAATTCCTTGGGTGACTTTGTAATTGCATTTTTTGAAGAGCCTTTTTATGGATCTTTTTAGAATCCGTAACCCAACTAAAAATACGGCTAAATTCCTTTTCGGGATTTAACTTAAAATCCTCAATTAAACAATCCGGAGAATCCAACCAGGGCATAAAGGTCTTGTACCTATCCACAATATTAGGGATGTATAGGGATTCATAGTGATTTAAGTTTTTGATTCCTGGATACTCATGGCCAAGGATCAAAAATTGGATTTTTTCTTCCTGACGCTTTAAGGCTTTGAAAAATCTGAAAGGCCAGATATCCACTTCCTCATGGATTTCCCACCAATGAAGGTTTGAAATTATTACATCCCTGGGATCCCGAATAATCAGTAAATGTTTGATCTCATTTTGCCTGAATGTGGCCTCTACTTGAGGGTGGTATTCAACATGGCCACCCATCATTTCCCCTGGTAACAAAGTTTTGAGGTTCTGGTTTACCCTTTTGAAATCGGTGTTTCGTTGAGGGTTTACGAAATTTTGAGTCAATACGTGATTGAATGCGGCTTTGTTATAATGGTGTATCCCCGGAATTCCTTCAACAGAAGTAATCAAAAGCTGTCCACCGCTTTTATGGAAACTGTTACAAAATACTTTCGGAGCTTTTTTATAAAACCACTTGTGCTTTTTTTCCTTGTATTGGGCTTGTAACTTTTTATTGAGTTTTATCAGGCTTTTTTTCATGGCTTTTCTCGAGGATTTCACGGTAATGTTTCTTTGGTAAAATAACAATTTTTCTATACCCTGCCCAGTTGGGGTAGTAATTAAAGTTTACTTCTTGTTGTCCAATGACTTTAGTAACGTAATCGTGGTGGTAGGCTTCCCAATAGGGCCAATGCTTTCTTTTCGGGTTGAAAGTGGCAACAAAAAAATGGCTTTTGGTTTGGGGAAAGGTATCTGACCGAATTAGGTTATCAGGAACATTCTTTTCCGTATTGAAAAACTTTTTTCTCAGGTTCCTGGTAAGGAAAAACCTGGTTTCGGGATTTTTTTCAATATAAGTCTTGAGTTTGGAGGTTAGTGCTGCTTTACGGTAGTTAATAATGGAAAATGCGGCTTCAAAAGCAAAAAAAGCATTATAAATCAGGGTACTCACCACGAGAATAGAGGATATGGTTTTTAACGGTTTATGTCCTTTGAATTTTCCTTTTCTAACCAGGTAAAAACCCAATGAAGCTAAGCAGAACAGAAATGGCAAAAGCACTTGGTAATTTCTTGCAATAAAAACCTTCTGTAAGGTAAAAAAAATTAGGTAAAAAACCGGAAAGGATAGCCAAATGAGGTGTATTCTTTTGATTTGGGCGTTTTTCAAATAAAGGAGGCCAGGAAAAATTAATAAAAAACAAATTGTGCTTAAACCTTCGGAAGGGGAAAAAGATGCCATTGAGAAATACTCTATCAAATGATAAAAATGATCCAAAGGGGGATTGGATAAGGTATGCCCGAAATGCCCGTTTTGGTAAATAAGGATATGCTCGTACAAATCCTGCCAAACCTTTTTAAAGTGGAATAAAAACCCTGGTGTCGTAATAAGAAAAGTTAAGATAGTTATGCCAATAACCTTTAAACTTTTCAAAGATTTCTCCTTCAAACCGTTTAAGGTTCCTGAACAAACAAACCAAGCGGATAAAATCAAGGGTATGAAGATAAGGCCGGCTGTGTATTTGCTACTCAAAGCCAGGCCACCAAAAATACCGCCCCAAACCAAATCCCGTTTTTGCTTACTGTAAAAATGTTTAGAGGCAAAATAAACACTCCCGGCCACATTGGCCATCATGATGCTGTCCGGTGCGATCCACCTTATATGGTAACCGAACTCCCAGGAAAATGCCAGGAAGGCTGCCGCAATTAAACCGGATAAATTATCATTGGTGATCACCTTGGTTAATAAAAAGGTGAATAAAATGCCTAAGCATGAATAGGCAATAAATATTGCTCTGACAAGAAGGTGTTGCTTCCAAGGTTCTTCAAATCCGGAGTAAATAGGGGAAAGAAATTTGGTTAACTGAACAAGGGTTGCCAGGTCATGGGCTAAGGAAGGATACACATACCACCCTGGTAAAGGATTTCCGGTGGAGAAGCTTTCCCGGGCACTTTCCATAATCCTGTTTTCATCCCAATGGTAGCCAAACATGATACCCATTAGGCTAAAGGTGAGGGTAATCCCGAGAATGAGGGTTAATAATCCGTATGAAAGGCTATTATTCATTGGATTCAGCTTGCTCAAATAGTGCTTTAAAAGCGGGTTTTTGTTTTTCAGAAGTGAACCTTTTCAGTACTTCATTTCTACCTTCCTTTAATAGGGTTCGCTTTTCCTTCTCACTAAGGTTTAATACTTCCTTTATTTTTTCTGCCAAAATTTCCGGGTTCCTTTTTTCTACTACCCAACCATTATGGTTGTCGGTAATCATTTCTTCTGCTCCCTCCCAATTAGTGATTATACACGGTAAGCCCAGATATTGAGCTTCCAATATTACATTCGGAGTTCCTTCTGACAAACTGGGGTGAACCAAAATATCCGAATTTTTCAATTCCTCAAGGACGTAGGCATGGTTTAAAGCCCCTTCAAACCTTACCCAATCCAAAAGCCCTAATTCCTTAGCATCCCAAAATAAAGCTTCGTATAGTTCCCCGGATCCAAGGATTTTTAGTTTAGCTTTAATTCCTGTTTTATGTAATTTCTTTAAAGCCAAAATCAGATAACTATAACCTTTTACCCAATGAAGTCTTCCTATTGCTATAATTTGAAGAGTACTACCGGGTCCGGAATCTTTTTTTTCTTGTGGCATTTCATTTTCATCCAGGTGAGCTGGGATAATACAAGGTTTTTTTTGAATAGGAAATCCCAAACGAATGGCTTTTTGGTGTAACCCTTTTGAAACAAAATAAAAGTAAAGGTCTCTTTTAAATAATTCTTTGTAAGGGTTGTAGGCAAATTGTTATTTGCTAGTATATGTTGGTTGGAATAAATTCTTGCTAAAATTTGCTTTAATGGAATCCTGGCTTCCCTTTCAAGCTTATAAAACCGGTAAGTTGTTTTTAAACCATTGCTAACCAGCAGGGTAAAAAAACTGCTAAAAACCTGGAAAAAGCGAATTAAGATACTTTGTGAAAGAGGTTTTGGTGGTTTATGGAAATTATTTTTTAAATACTGCTTATCTTCTTGGTAATGTAATGGAAAAATGTGGACCTTGTAACCCAATGCTTCCCAAACCTTTAAATCATTTGAGAAAAAGGTTTCCGAAAAATTAAATATTTTCGGTACCAACAGGGCAATTGTTTTAGTAGAGGACCTATTCATTGATGCAGGGCATTATAATAAAGCTGGATATAACGATCAATCTCATTTTCCCAGGTTAATCGCTCCTGGACGAGGCTTCGGGCATTTTGGATCACCTCTTTTTTCTTTTCTATGGGTATATTGTTAAAGGTTTTCAAAATTTCAGCAATGGCATACGGATCTCGTGTAGGTACCAACCAACCGTTCTTATCACTTTCGATTAATTCAGCCATTCCACCACATTCGGTTGAAATAACCGGTGTGCCAGTAGCCATTCCTTCCGTAGCCACTGTGGCGAACCCTTCCTCAACACTTGGTATTAATAACAAATCAGCGTTATTAAGATTTTCATAAACTTCCTCATGTTTTAATTGACTTTTGATAAAAACATCTTTTTCCAATCCCAGATCTTGTATGTGAAAATGAATCTCAGTGGGATCATCCCAGCCTATAATGGTGTATTGAAAAGGTATTGCCTGATTCTTCAAAATTTTCATGGCATCAAGGGCATGGATATAGCCTTTACGCCAGACAAATTTTCCCACGGAAAGTATTTTAAGGGTTTCAGAGGCATTAAGTTCTTGCTCTTCCTCTTTTAGTCTCTTTTGTTCCACTAAGGAATAAGAAACAAAACTATTTTCGGTTTTAGCACCAAAGTAATCGGCATTTTTGAGTAATCTCATGGAGTCACTCTGGAAACCTGAAACCCTTGGAAAAAATGTTTTATAAATTGCCGAAACAGTGGGATCATGAAATGGTGTGACATCCTCTAATCTTCCATGCAGGCTTTGCACAATTGGGTAATGATAAAACAACGGTTCAAGGGCTTTCAAAGCCGGTGACCATTGGTTATGGATTAAGTCTGCCCTGTAAAGTTTGCATGCACTCAGGCGGATGAAATCCATTAACCAATCCCTGAAACCTTTCCGGCCCTTATTTTTTTGGTAGTCATTATTTAAAGTAGTACCAACAGATTTTAAGGTGGAGGGTCTTTTGAAAATTAGCTTTAGTAATTGTTGAAGAATTCGGAAACCAAATTTAAGGTAATTATCAGGGTAAGGTAGCGGAAAATACCTGATCCCTTGCTTTTTGAAAGAAAGATACCTTGCTGAAAACCCCATAAACATAACCTGGTGGCCCTTGAGGTGTAAATATTTTCCCAAGAGGCTAATAAAAGTGGGGTGATTAAAATGACCGGTATAAAGGAGAATCTTTAATGAATCCTTTTGATGACTTGAAGTGAAATTAACCATTGTTTAATTGTCAAATTAAATAGTAAAGTTGGTTAATTGAACAAAGTTATGAAAATCACAATCCCCAAATTCCGAAAGTCTCGTTTAGCACTTTAGGTAAATATTAAATTCAGAGTTA
>CAZJWK010000119.1:0-7375 GCA_964549595.1 uncultured Sphingobacteriales bacterium
AATTTTATGTCATTGCCGGAGTAGTTGGTTTGCTATTACTCATTTTCGGCAGTTCAATGTTTGTCACTATCGATTCTGGTCATCGAGGCGTTAAATTTCGCCCGTTACAGGATGGCCTTGATAAGGAAAAGACCTACGGGCAGGGGATACATTTTAAAATGCCCTGGAATTCCATGATTGTGTTTAATATCAGGAAGCAAACTAAAAAGGAATCAATGAATGTCCTATCATCCAACGGATTGAAAATCAATATGGATGTTTCCATTCGCTACAGTCCTATTGGTGATAAAATTGGATATCTCTATGACTCGGTAGGAAAAAATTACCAGAACAAAATCATCATAACCGAATTAAGGTCTGCCACTCGGGAAATCATAGGGAATTACAAGCCAGAAGAACTATACCATTCTGACAGGCAGAAAATCCAAAGCAGTATTGCTAAAAGGACAAAAAGGGTATTGGCAAAAAACTTTATCAACCTGGATGCCATTCGGATTCGCTCTATTGAATTGCCTGATCAAATAAGGAAAGCGATAGAACGTAAGCTTAAGGAAGAACAGCGCATTCAGGAAAAAGAATATGAGAAGGAGAAGGCTAAAAAAGAGGCCGAGCGTCAAAAGATTGAAGCCCGTGGCAAAGCAAAGGCAAACGAGATCCTAACCCAAAGTTTATCGGATGAAATCCTGCGCGAAAAGGCCATTAGTGCTACTGAAAAACTGGTGAACTCGGATAACAGTAAGGTTATAGTAGTAGGCAATGGTAAAAATGATTTACCGGTAATGCTTAGCGCCGACAAATAAACTCATTAAGGCCGGCATCTGGATTTTATTTCGTATTTTCTTTGCCGGCTTATTGAAATTCAGTTTAAATTGGTTTTGGATATAATTCAATTTCGGTGTGGTTTTGAATGTACTGTATAATTTACGTATTTTGCCCCTCCCAAAAGAAAAAGATTGTATAAAATAAAGGCTTTTAATTTCTAAAGATCAACCTAAAAATGAAATTAATGAACGCAAAAAGAATACTTTTTACCTTATTGGCTTTCGTATTACCTTGGTTAGGTTTAGTCAATGGCTTGAAAGCACAGTCTATCGAAAATTTCCAACCATTGAAAGCCAAAGGACCTATTCCTGAATCCATTATTTCTTTGACAAAAGCCAAACTTGAAAAGGAAAAATCAGAGCTTGAAAAAGAAAAGGATGGGTTAAGCGATGCGGAAAGCCGGTTTTTGGAAGAAAGCAATTATCAAATTAAACGGTTACTGCAAAGTGGCAGGGTTTTGTTCAATGATCCTGTGACTTCCTACTTACAAAGTCTCGCTGATTACATTGTAGAGCAAAATCCGGATATTTCCTTACAGAATCCAAAGATATACGTTGTTAAATCACCGGTTGCCAACGCCTATACTGTTCATGACAATAAGATTTTTTTCAATATCGGTATGGTAGCACAGGTGGAAAGCGAGGCTGAATTGGCTTTCATCATGTGTCATGAGTTTATTCACGTCCTTAAAGATGATGCCATGGCCAGGCATAAGGAAAAAGCAGCCATTGAATCCGGTGAGGAAGTGTATGAAGGGACAAGTAGTTACCAGAAAAAGTTAATGGCGGAAAATAACTATTCAAAAACCCAGGAAAGGCGGGCAGACGTTCAGGGATTAAAGTTATTTGAAAATACGGATTATCCACTGGGTGCTGTTTACGATGCTTTTAGCGTGCTTAAGTATTCCTACCTTCCTTTTGACAATATAGCTTTTAAAAAAGATTTTCTGGAAACTGAGCACATGATCTTTCCTGAAAGTTACTTTTTGGATGAAACTCAGGAAATCAAGTCAGAGCCGGATGAAGATCAATCCACACACCCTAATGTGAGAAAAAGAAAACGGTCTATCGAAAAAGAAATTGGCAAGCAGGACCTTTCAGAAGGGGCACCTTATCAGGTCTCTAAAGAAGCTTTTGAAAAGGCTCAGGACCTTGCCCGCTTTGAAGTGGCCGGGCTTCATTTGCTTGGTCGCAATTACCCAAGGGCTATTTATACGACCTTTATTATGTTGCAGGAATATCCTGATAATTATTACTTGCAAAATGTAATTAACAAGGCCTTGTACAATTTATCTATGTATCATAACAAAATGGATAATCCCAACCTGGGGGATTACTATAAAGATGTGGAAGGTAAATCTCAACAGGTTTATTACCTGCTTAGGAAGCTAAACAAAACCGAATTAAATGTATTGGCGACCCATTATGCCTGGAAAATGAAGTTTAAATACCCGGATAAACAGTTTCTGGAAAAATTAGCCAATAACCAGTTGAAGATGTTGGTCTTTGAAAACGACCTTTCTGTTACCAACTTTTATGAAAAATCCCGTGAAAAAGTGATTGCGGAGAAAAAGGAAAAATTCAAAGAAAAAGATGAGTTGTCTAAATACGAGAAAATTGAGAAACAAAAGCTGACTGATAGTAGTAATTTTCAGGATTTCGCTTTTGTCGGGTTACTACAAAAAGACTCATTTAAGCAAAGGTTCGAGGATTATGTAGAGCAATATGAAAAGGAGGAACTGGAAACGTCAACCGAAAAGGCCCAAGAAGAGTTAATGGACGATTTTCTGGAGGAAGAGAATAATAAAAAAATCAAGGAAAAGCATGTAAAGGAATTGGTGAGTATTAAACCCTACTATTACAACTACAATAAAAAAGATGTTAATGAGAATAAATTCATCAAGTCAGAAGAAAGGAGGGTCCGCTTTAACCAGATTTTGGAGGAAAATGCGAACAGGGTAAACCTGGATTTGACTTTATTGGACCCTATTAATTTTGAGCAAAGTGACATCGAGCGCTATAATCATTTCGTTATGGCTCAGACGTGGTTTATTGAGCGGTTTAAACACGAAGACCGGGATTGGGCTTTGGTTAGTAGCCAAAATTGGGTGAATGATATGCTTGAACAAAATGGTAAACGGTACTATCACTGGTCATGGGTTAATAATGTCAAAAAAACAGAAGACATTGCGACAGCCTGTTATGTTTTCTCTGTTATAGGCATCCCTTACGCGATCTATCAGTTTTTAACGCCGGAATATGATACCAAATACCAATCTATGGTTTTTGATATGAAGAAAAATAAGCTGGTATTATTTGAAGAAAAGGAATTTGGTAAAAAAGATGCATCCGATATCCTGAAGTCTTTTAGTTATAACACATTGTATCAAGTAAGTGAAAAAATTGATTGATAATGAAGGTTTTCTTTACGGTTTTGATTATTGTACTCAGTTCTGTTTTTAATGGGCAGGGACAGGTCCCCGGCTATTTAGGTAACAAATTTTCCGTTGGTTACGAGAATCGCTTTATGTCTTCGGTAACCAGTCCTAATAAAAATTATGAAAAAGGTGCACTTGCTTTAAATGTCCATCATTTAGTGGATTTGAATTATGTGATTGCGAAGAAAATTTCTGTAGGGCTTACCGGTGGTTACCTGAAAACCGGTGTGCCCTTTAAGGAAACTGCTGAAGTTTCTTTCGAAGACCTTCCCCCGGACCGTGACAACCCATTATATTTTGAACCGAACGCTTATGGTGATATCACTGATCTGAGCCTAACCGCCAAAGTCAGACTTTTTAACACTGAAATGTTAGCGCCTTTGGGAAATTATTCTGAACTCGGTATTAGCGTACATAATTTTACTTTAACCTACGATAAAGCGGATTTTGCAAAGTCGCATCCATCTAAGGATAAAGTAAAATATGCGTTGCCGGCAAAAGAAGAGCATAATTTTACGAAGTACGGGCTTCATTGTATGCTTGGTAGGAAAAGGGTCTTGTTTGATTATCTTTACCTGGATTATGGGATCCAATTCGGATGGGTTATTGGTTCCTACCTAAAAGCTTTAGAAGAGCCTTCATTCGGAGATATTCCGGACAATAAAGCGGATAAACAAGAATATTTGGAGTCTAAAACCACGGTAAACGGTGGTGGCCCATTTACTTTTAATTTCAAAATTGGCATTGGTTACCTTCCTTTTTAACCGAATAAATGGCTTTTTGCTACTACCTTATCCCTTTTACAGGGGACTTATGACCAAAAAAATTTTGATTTTGGCAGGGTACAATTTTTTTTAATTTCGAGGGGTAAAATTTGACTCCAATGAAGATTTACAGGTTCAAGGTTACCTTGGCCAATCATGATGATTTGCTAAGGGTAATAGACATCTCCGGCGATTACACCTTTGAAGGGTTACATTTGGCCATTCTCAGCTCTGTGAATTTTGACGATTCCCAGTTGGCTTCCTTTTACCTTAGTGATGAAAAATGGGAGAAAGGTCAGGAAATGACTTTACTCGACATGGGGGATGATGCTTCTCCGATCACTATGAATGAGGTTCGCATTGATAAGATGCTGAAGAAAAAAGGCGCCCGGTTGATTTATGTCTATGATTTTATCCTCATGTGGACTTTTTACCTGGAGTTACAGGATATCCTTGAACCCAATCCGAACTGGGAATATCCGATGCTGGTTGAAGAGACCGGAAATCCGCCTGATCAATACGGGGAAAAAGGCCGCTATCCTGATGAAATATCGGACGAAGACCAGAAAATCATTGACCGCTTAAAAGAGGAAGGTTTTAATTTGGGATTGGGCGGAGAATTCAATGAGGGGGATGATGATGATCCCGGCAATGGTAATGAAGAGGACGGCTATTATTAGGACTTCTTTTCCTGAAAAGCATTCCCATGAAAAGGGCAAATTCTTGGTTAGTAACGATTGTTGGCCCTACGGCGGCAGGGAAAACCAACCTTGCTATTGAGTTAGCCCGATACTTGGACACCGTGATTATTTCTGCCGACTCCCGGCAGTTTTACAAGGAAATGACGATTGGTACAGACAAACCTTCTGAAGCACAGCAGGCCCTTACTCCCCATTATTTCGTGAATTCCCATTCCATTTATGATGAGGTTTCAGCCTCTCGTTATGCGGATGAAAGCTTAGCATTACTAAAGGATTTATTGAAAGATCACCAGGCTGTTGTTTGTGTGGGGGGGTCCGGGTTATATCTGAAAGCCTTGCTTGAAGGATTTGACCCGATTCCGGATGTGGACCCCGGAATCCGCGAAAGCTGGAATCAATTTCTTCAGAATGAAGGTAGTGAAGCCTTGGCTAATGCATTGAAAGAAAAGGATCATCAGGCATACCGGGTCATTGATACGAATAATCCAAAACGGGTGATCCGGGCTTTGGAAATCAAAGAAGGAACCGGCCATTCTATCACAGCGTATTGGCAAGCCCAAAAAGCTTCTGAACCAAGATTTTTTAACACCTTAAAAGCTGGTATTTATCTTCCCCGGTATGTCCTTTACCAAAAAATAGAGGAGCGCTGTGATGAAATGCTTAAAAATGGGCTATTGGAAGAAGTAAGGACTTTATTTCCTTACAGGCATTTGAATCCACTGAATAGTGTTGGGTACAAAGAATTTTTTGGGTATCTGGAAGGAAAGTATGAATACAAGGAGGCCATCCGAAGGTTTAAAGCCCATTCCCGTCAACTGGCTAAAAGGCAATTGACCTGGTTCCGCAGAGATCCGGCAATAAAATGGTTTCAGCCTTCTGAAAAAGAAGCCTTAAAGGATTGGTTATCTGATATGATGCGTAATGAGGAGGGTTCTTAGAGGCTTTTAGGTTATGATTTCCATTTGAAAACCGGAAACTGTTGCGCCAGGCTTGGTTGCTATTGGGTTATGAACCTCTAAGGTAATGAATTGTTTAAGTCCATATCATGGTTTTGAGAAAAAAGCATAAAGAGCAAAAAGAGGAAAAGCCGGAAAATCCGGCCTATCAAACCATTACGATTGAGGTAGAAAAAGACCAGGCTTCAATGGACCCCAAGCAATTTATGTTTTGGGGGCTCCTTGGGAGCATTACTTTGTTGTTCACCGGTTTATTAATTGCTCATATTATTTTGTGGGCTCAAGGCAATGGTTATGGCCATTCAATGCCAATCGCTTTTTATATTAGCACTGCTTTTATTCTGGGGAGTTCTTACACCTTATTCCAAGCCCAGCAATTTATGCGGGAGGATCATATAGAATTGCTTCAACAAAAGGTTTTACTCACTCTGATTTTGGGTACATTATTCATGATATCCCAGGGCTTTGGCTGGTACGACTTATTGAACCAATACTCAAAAGCCAGCCACACAGGTATTGTTTTCTTGTTTATTTTATCCGGCTTACATGGGTTGCACCTTTTGGGAGGATTGGTTTACTTAGCTCTGCTTTGGTGGTGGAGCAGGAATTATACCGTTCATTCGCGGAACCAAAAGCCGGTGATCAATTGTAGTACATACTGGCATTTTGTAGACGGCTTATGGCTTTATGCATTTTTGATTTTGTGGCTATTCTAAAGACAAACTTATGAGAGGCACATCCATTACATTAACGGGCACTTTACTTTTAACCCTATTTTTTGTTTTGGGGTTTTCACCATTAATACTCAATGGTTCAACGGCGGCAGATACCAGTCAGCAGAATGTCAATATAGTAGTTGGTGGGCTTTTTCTGCTTGTTTTCATAAAGTTACTGGTAGCCGGTATTTTAGGTTACCTATGGTATCGCAACAGCAAATTCAAAAAGCAAAAGGTGATTCTTGATGTGTAAGTTGTTAGCTTTTTAAACAGGAGTTTTAAGTCACAAATAGCTTAGCTAACTGGAAAAACGAAGTTTTCAGCTCAATTGAAGCCTCAAAAAATGGAAAATTGAATTTCCGAACATCCTATAGGAAAGTGCCTTTCTCAAAATTGTTTATCCGCTAAACTTCCGGGCTCAAATTGTTGGAACAGAAAATGCCTTTTCCACGGTACTTTATAAAAAGCCCTGCCCCTGGCCTACACTTCTTAAAGCCGTTTTAAAGACCGTTGCCCTAACACTTAAACCGAAACCATGCAAAGAGCAGTGGTAAGGGAGAGGCTCTTCATACCAGTATTTACAAAGCTCAAGGAATATGCTAATTGTTCAGGATGCTGATTTAGAGTATGATCTGCGAGAATTTAATCAATTGGCTAAACCTATTATGGAATGGACATCAGATTTGGTTTATGGTCCCCGCTTTATGGGGGCTATCCGCACAGTGTCCTGTATCTGTTTTTCTGGCATTCAATTCGGAATGCTCTATTAACGTTTACTTCCAATGCTTTTAGTAAATTGGTTCTACCATGAATTTTATGGAAATGTTTTTGAGAAGTTTTGATTTAGTAATAAAACGCCTATTTAAGTTGAAAACCCGTAAATGAGGGGCTGGGTCGTGCCCATCTATTGAATTTTTTGGGGCACCCTTAGAACGGGTCAAAAAATGCAATCAAAGGGTGCCTTTTGTTTTGGGGGGTG
>CAZJWK010000120.1:0-7330 GCA_964549595.1 uncultured Sphingobacteriales bacterium
TGAAATTCTGGCGCAGGCCTTTTGGCGTGTTCAGGTATTGGATGGTCATTTTCCCGTGACGGAAGTTGGCCATGCTGTCCTTAATATGCGCTTTTCCGTCCTCGGCTACGGCTTGTCTTAAATTACCATCAACGTAAAGGCCCTGAGTAGCTAACCTTAGCTGCCAATCTTCCTTATTAACGGTATCCTTTAGCGGTTCCATGGTCACCACCTGTGGCTGGTAATTCACGTTGAGGTTTTGGGCCCGGTTAGGGCTCTGCCAAGTTTGGCTGGCATTCAATTTAGCGTTGATCCGGTATTCCCGTTGGCGGATGTTTTGCTTGGCTTTTTCAAACCAGCTTTCCGGGACTTTCAAACTGGAAGCGTCTCTATCAGCAGGCTGAGCCTGGGGTAAAGCAGTATTGCTACTAACCATGCTGATTAATAGCACTGCCAAAATGCATTTTGTAGGAAAGTACATAAGCACTTTGTTATTTGAGGATTTACATGATATGGTCAATGAGGGCAAATTTTATGTAAGCCGTTTGTTTCTTTACTCAAAGTCGAATTTATAAGGGTTAAGGTTGCCTGGATTTGAAAATTTTGATTAGCTATGGACAGCACACGTTCCTTGTTAATGCCCATTTTGGCTGATTTTTGAGTAAATAATACACCTTAAATTGTGTGCCACGAATGGTAGTGCAAGGTAGTTCGGTTGGTATAAAGAAATCCGCAGCAAACCATTATTCTTGCATTCAGAATTTTTTGCAACCGATTTCAATAAAAAATTTTTTTTCTTACTTTATAATATAATGTCGGCTTTTCCATTCATAACCATCCGTTTCAAACAAAGTTACCGGGAACTCTTGGCCCTGGGGCCTGGAAGAAGCATATTCCTGTTGCTTTTGTTAGGAATCGGGGAAATATTCATTGTAGGAGCTTCGGCCAAACTACCCCATGTTTATTACCTGACAGCCCTTTACAGCTTATTACCTATCACCATACATTTCAAAAGAAACGATAAACAATTCCTGAAAACGCATATTGCCAATCACCAAGCCGTTTACGCGCTGGAATACTTGATTTTAGGGCTTCCGTTATTATTGCCCTTGCTTTACAATGGCTATTTTGTCCTGTGTGGGGCTTATTTACTCGTGATTCTACTACTCTTACCCATACCACCAATTTCTCAGAAAGCCATCACCTACAACCAAGTCCTTTGGCTCATTCCGGATCAAGATTTTGAATGGAAGTCCGGTTTGAGAAAAACCATTTGGCTTGTGAGTGTAGTTTGGCTGGCAGGAATGGGAACTTCCTGGCTTATTGGCGGTGTACCCCTAACCCTTTTTATCCTGGGAATCATTGTCATTGGCTTTTACGAACAAGGAGAGCCTTTGCCTATGCTTTTAGCCTTTGAGAAAAGGCCCCGTGAGTTATTGGTACAAAAAATCAAGCGGCTACTTATCCTTTTTGCCTGGCTGACCATTCCCCTCATTGCCATTTTTATGGTTTTCCATCCCCAATATTGGTATTTCCTGGTTATTGAATGGCTCCTTTTAGCCAACCTTCATGTTTTCACCATTTTGGTCAAATACGCTTTTTACCGGCCTAATGCAAAATCACCCGCCTCTCAAACCATCGAAGCTATCGGGATTTTTTGCTCTTTGATGCCCATTTTCGTGCCGGTGGTATGGTTATTGGGTATTCGGTTTTGTGGTAAAGCCATGAACAACTTGAACGCTTACCTGTATGATTTTGATTGACAACCTCCATGTCGGATATGGCAGAAATAAGCCGGTCATACAAGGGCTGACCCTTTCCTTAACGGAGGGTCAGATCCATGGTTTAGTAGGGTTAAATGGTGCCGGTAAGACCACTTTGCTCACAACCCTTTATGGCTTGCTTAAGCCGGATTCAGGAACTATCAAACGGGATAAACAGCCTCTTACCAAGCAAGCTATGGCCTACCTGGAAACCTACCATTATTTCTACCCCAAAATAACTGGACGGGAATACCTGAACTTGTTTGCCAACCCCGATTTCGATCCGGACCAATGGAACCACCTATTTCGACTTCCCCTGGATGAGCTGGTAGACACCTATTCAACCGGGATGAAAAAACAATTGGCTTTATTACGGGTATTGAAGCAGGATAAGCCGTTCATGATCCTGGATGAACCCTTCAATGGCCTCGATATGGAAGCGGCTATCAATATTCGTTCTATTTTGAACAAGCTAAGGGAGAAAGGCAAAACCATCCTGGTCACCTCCCACATAATGGAAACCTTGACCAACCTCTGCGATCACCTTCACTACCTGGAATCGGGCCAAATCCTTTATAGCCGGGATAGCTCCCAATCCGAAACGTTCAAGCAGGAAATCATTGAACATGTGGAGAAGCAAAGTGAGGGCCTGATCCAAGAATTGCTGGGTTAAACATCACCTCCTGATTATCTGCGAACCTTTTTTCACCATTGAGCGCACAGAGGCCACAGAGCTTATGAACATTAGCATCTTTAGAAATGCGGTTATTTGTGATGCCCGTTTTCTTATTTAAGGCTAAACGAATGGAACGCTGATAACGCTGATCGGGCAGATAGGCGCTGATAAAGGTTGATACATTTTCAGTGGTCATCAGTTGTATCCGTGTCATTTGTGTTTTATATTATTCCCATTAAAGCTAATCATTGTCAATTAAATTAACTATGAATAGGCTAAAAGTTGGCTCAACCTTCGTTCCATGCTTTTATTTCTTGAATAAAATGGTTTTCAATCTGCTTTAAGGTTACTTGGTAGCGGGGGCTTAGATGGTGAATGTTTTCATCTTCTATATCCCCGGTGAATACCAAGGCCTTTTGGAATAAGCTTTTGGTCAGATTGCTCATTTTGTCAGCCGTCATTTCATAAAGTTCTTGAACGGTAAAATGCTGTAAGTTCAAGACATAAAGGTCATAGTAATCCCTGAAAGTTGCTCTTAAAAAAAGTGTAATTAACCTTCATAACAGCCAGCATAGGCAAATCAGCAATGTAAAGGTTATTTTCTATGGATTTTCTGTTTTTGAATTCCTCCCAATCATGGGCAAAAAAAGTGACCCTTACATGATCCAGCAGGAAATCGGCTTCTTTGACCGAGAGATTGAGGGCTTTGATATATGAAAATCCCGCTTTTTCAAGTTGATGCTGAAAATCCAGGCTATTAAGTGTTTTTTGCCAGGTAAACAGGTCAATATCCTCGCTATAACGATGAGATAAATAGTGGGCAAGGGCAGAACCCCCTACGAAAGTAAAATCAGCAAGAAATGCTTTAGAAGCTAATTTTTGCAGGACCCTGTTGGTTTCAGGCATCAGCATTTTTAATGCGCTCATAGCGGCTGTATTGCTTTTGAAGAGGCTTTATATAAGCCTCTGGGTTTTCAATATCGAAAAAAATTCTGGCCAGATAATAGTTGTGGGGATAAAGCCTCTGATTCGGAATGAGTTTTTGATGCCAAACAGCTTTGATTGCCTCGATAGTAAATAATTTAAACAATAGCTGAATTTCCGGGACATCGCCCATTTTCAATGTAGTTTCGATAAGGACCGCATCCGGCAGGTTTTGGAGTCCTTCCTCACCATAGCTCCAAAAAGCGCCTTGGTTTTTAAGTTGCTGAATTAGTTTGGTCTTGTCGCTCATAAGGTCTTCGCTTATTCATGGAAACGTTAATTTAGCAATAAATGGTTGCAATGAGAAGCGAACGGTAATAAAAGGAAAAAGAAGTTAACTATTCAAAAAGATGACTTAATTCGGTTTCCGGTTAATGAATGTCAAACTAATGTAGCTCATCAATTCTTCTTTCATTGCGGTAAGCATTCAAGCTATATGTAACAACTCCAGTTCTTAGCAAAATTAGACTCCCTTCCACCCCTGGATGTGTGTAGCGTATTCATTAGTACTCTTTTATTATTCAAATGATTTCGGCCGAGTTTATCTTTTTAAAGGATATAATTCGGCTTGTATGATGACTTATTTATAATCGCAAGGCGAACAATGCCGTCCTGAACTCCGGAGCGTATACGTTTTAAAACCTTTTTTTAAATCTTAACGAATCAGGAGTTTCCGCTTATAAGCCTTGTCCGAAGTGATTACTTCAACCATATAAACACCAGCCTCCCATTGGCTTGTATTTAGCCTTTTTTTACCATCTGCGATTAATCCGGTGTATACCCGTTTACCTCGCATATCAACAATAGTTACTCGAGCGGACCTTTCCTTAGGGGTTTCATTAACTTTGATAGATAAATAGTCCCCGGTGGGATTGGGGTACATGCTAATAAAGTTTTGTTCAGGTTCAGTAATTCCCGTGGTTGGCACCAATTTTTGGCAAACTGAATCTTTACCGCAGGCATTGGAAACTGCCAGACAAACCTCATACGCATTATTACCTGCAAACGTATGAGTTGGGTTAGGTTGAAAGCTGGTATCACCGTCACCGAATGTCCACTTGTAACTGAAACCAAACTCCGATTCATTGGTAAAATCAACTTGGTTGGTTGCGGTTACTGTATAGTCGAAGGCCGCTTTAGGTTGGTAAACACATTCGCTGCAATATTCACCATACTTTGCAGAAGGTTGACCAACCTGAGTTGCAGCGTTATTGAAATTACTGCTGTAAGTAAACGATGAATCAGGCATGGATGCTTTAACCAGCGTCAAGTCTTTGACGTTAGCCCTTGCCTTCTCCTCTTGGCAACCTGATGCTAAGGAGGTATCAGTTTTCACCAAATAAAGGTTAGCATTATTCGTATCACCAATCGGGTGATCATTGCTATAGCCATACAATGCATGACCTCCGTCTTTTACTAGTTTACCTTGAGCCATTATATCATCACCGCTTACACCATAAGCTTTTGCGGTAATGAATTCACCATCATTTCCTGTTTTGACCAGGTAAAAGTCACCCTTTCCGGTGCCATAACTATAGGTTGTCCCGTAAATTAACAATTGCCCGTTCTCTTTTACCGAGCCACTGATCTCGTTTTCTTGCTCTTGCCCTCCGTAACTTTTACCCCACTTTATGTTTCCGTTCAGGTCCAAATTAACTATTAGTGCCTCATCATTATTCCCCGTGTTGACTGTACCAAAAAGGTACAATGCCTGCTCATGCCTCTCGATGTCGTTAAACTGGATATCAAAAGAAGGATGGTCATATTGATTAATCCAGGCAACGGTTCCATCATGATTCAATTTTATGACACGTCCTTTGGTGATTTCTCTTCGGCCTGCTATAATATAGCCGTTGCTTACTTCCTCAAAATCCAACCCGTAATAATTATTTTGCTCGGTGCCAATAATACGCTCCCATTCAACCCTTTGGTTAGTATCAAGCTTTAACACATGAATGGCTCTTTTCCGACCCTGTTCACTTTCTGTGATACCCAGAACAAGAATACCGCCATCTGAGGTCATTTTGGCCTGGGTTGCAAACCCCAATGATTGATTGCCCGTAAACGCTTTGGACCATTGTAGATTACCCAAAGAATCCACTTTCAACAAGTAGCCATCCCTGTAAGCATTGGAGAAACTTTTGGATGCACCACTAATGAGGTAACCTTTTCCGAGCCGGCTGATAGAATGACCATAATCAAGCGCATTCCCGCCATAGGTCTTAGACCATTGTAGATTACCCTCCGGACCGATTTCAGATAACATGATCTGACCTTTTGGATGGTTAAATCCATCGGTGTATCCCAGGCACATGAAAGACCCATCGGGCTTAATTGCAAGGGGTTGAGAAAAAGCATTAAGGTTCATTCGATCATCCTTATCACCACCAAAATAGCATTGAAACCTCCCCTGGCCATCCATTTTTTTCATACCGGCAAAGAATAATAACACAATGAGGGTGCCTATTGCTCGTCTCATAGGAAGCTTTTAGTGGTTCAAGTGTAGATTAAACTTTGACACACTTTTCTGAACAGTCCCAACGTTTAAAACAAATCTACAGACAATTTATTTGACAATGCTCGTTATTTATAACAATAAAATTAAATTTTAATTTTTAAAACCCTTTACCAATTCCATATATAAGCTTTTTACTGCTGCTTTTCTTTTTATCAATCACGATTCCCTCAATCAAGGTTAAAGCACAAGCTGAAAATGATCCGCTTGTTTGGGTACTTGTTGGCACCTACTGGTACTTTACCGAATTGCCTGAAAATCGGCCAGTTAGCTATTCTTTCTTAAAAATAAAAAGCATGGGGGATACCTTGCTCAATTCGAAAAAGGCTCAAATATGAAGAAAATTTAATGGGCGTTTTGGGAGCGTTAGAGGTAAAGAATTCACTTATGCCAAGGATCAGGTGGTCTATTTTTATACCAGAGGCCGTTTTGATACCCTTTATGATTTTTCGGCTAAACCCTGGGATCATTGGGAAATAACGGTACCGAATAGGTGGTGACATTATTGTGACAGTACCTTAAAAGTCAATGTAATAGATACGGGGACGGTCAAAAGAAAGGGTTTAAGGTTAAAAAAAATTGATAACGTAGTCTCAAAAATATGAGCAGTAAACATCAAGCTGGGATACGATTCTTGAAAAAAAAACGTAAAGCAAGGGGCATTTTTCCTTAGGACCTTTACTGCAAACCATTTAGTAGTCAAGAGGGCGGACCGTTTCGTTGCTATAAGGATACCAATTTCTTCTATAAACCGTTTAAGGATAGTGGCAACCACACCAGGCAAGTTTCAGCCACTAATAAAACCAATGTCCCAAGAGAACCGAATTTAGCAATTGCTCCCAACCCTATTCAAGAGGGAGTTTGAATAACGTTAAGTGAGGGATAAATCCGCCTTTTCCACTGATTTTATCCAATGCCCAAGGTAAAAAGGACCACTATTCACCAAAGGAAACTTCATTGGCAAGTTTCCGCCTTCAATTCAGGCTTGTTTCTATTGAAGGGGAAAAGCGATTTACATACATTTTACGGGAAATTAATCAAAAAGTGAAAACTATTTATGAATGATCTGTTCATTAGCCCTGTTCATAAACTTTCAATCAGGTACGAAACTTCCGATCATTACAATTTTGCTAAAAGATAGTATGAATGGTAAACAAATGCTCTTGGTTAAATCTCTAGGTGTTTTATTCATACCCGGCTTAGCGGATTTTTTTCGGCAACCGCTCAAAAATCTCCACCTTAGCCAAACCCAGCTTCTGGAAGCAATATTGAAAAGAGGTCTTGATGACGCCCAATTCGTACATTTATCACCTTTTAACGCCTAACGCATTGGGTATAGGCCAATAATTATCGTTTTCATTGTGCGTATAAAATCCGGTTTCCCAGCTCCCCATGGTCTTAATTGTAATATCC
>CAZJWK010000121.1:0-7252 GCA_964549595.1 uncultured Sphingobacteriales bacterium
AACTTGCTTAACGACTTCCTGCTCTTCTTCTTCCTGCTGCTCATCATTATCAGCCCTACCGATATCTTCCCAGATTTGCAGCTGCCCCGTGTCTTCTCCTACATACCGTTCCCGCTTACTGCCAAAAATCTGGCGTTTGAGCCACTGAATTTCTTCTTTTAGCTCGAAATTCTCTTTTTGTAAGTCGTTGTATTGGGAGTGGAGGGATGTGTAATTATTGTATAGTGACTTATTCTCTTCAAAAAGCCCTTCATACCTGCTTTTTAGCAGATCAAAGGCTTCTTTGTAACTCAGGCCTTCAAAGTTGTCGTCCAGCCCTTGTTTCATACCTCAAATATCGCCATAACCCTTGAGATTGGCAAAACTTTGAAGGATCAAATTTTACATGAATGCGTCCTTAAGCATAACGTTTTTTACGTTCTACTTTTTGCCAGTCGATACCCTCTACCATCATAATAAAATCTGTCCAACGCATTTCATAGCATTGCTTTTGTTCATTGACTACCGGAAAAGAGAAAGTACCTTCCTCTAAACGCTTGTAGTAAAGTACAAACCCGCCTGGTTCCCACTTTAACAGTTTCAGCTTATCTCCCTTTTTGTTGATGAATAAAAATACCTCGCCTGAAAAGGGATTACGTTGAAGCTCGTCCTGGACCACCCCACATAAGCCGTCAAAACTTTTGCGCATATCTGTAACCCCCAGGTAGAGGTAATAGCGATTGGCCGAAGTTAGGGCAAACATAACTCAAACAACATTTATCAGGTTGGCAAGTTGATTAGGGGAAAGCTCATCATGTAAAATGACTTTTACCCCATTGGGATAGTGAATCTCAAGGGAAGTAGGTGATTGTTGTTGGTCCGCTTTAATTTCAAGGGGCATAAGCGAGTGCTTATGTGAATTAACTTCCTCTCGATATTTACGCTGCCAATAATAGAAGACTTGGGGATGCAAGCTTTGTCGTTTACAAAATTCCTTATTGGTGAGCCCGCTTTGATGGCAGGCTTCAACCAGTTTGAACATCTGTTCTTGACGATGAGAATTCTTCGATCCGGCCATAGCAACCAATTTTTGGTGCAAAATTGGCTCGTCTTTTCTTAGCCTTCAAGACGTAGCTGGCCGGATGGATACCTTCATTTTGTCAGTTTTCAAGGAGTTTCATGAAATGCTCACCCTTATCATGGTTAAAGAGTCTTTTCATCAATTCACCAGGAGTTATTGCAAATAGCTCACAAATACTTGCCAGCAACTCTTTTATAAACAGCCATATCCTCTGGGATAAAGTAGGCCACTAACGTTTTCTTTTGGTCGTTAAACAATGCTCCAAGCGTTTTGGCTGCATCATTACAATGTAATGCAACCATTTAATGTGATTTAACATCTATGAAAACAAGCGGCTTTTTCATAGCCTGCTTCATGGTCATTTTAAGTTCCTGAGCTTCCGAAAAACTAAATGGTTAAACTTTTTTGAATGTAGATTTGAGAGAAAATTTAAAGGAATTGATCAAAAGATTTTTTAGCGTTGAGAAAGAATTAACACTAATATTGGTCAAGGGATTTAAATAATACTTATAAAAAGTAAAACTTATAAAAAATTTGTCGTTTTTAAAATCAAATTTTTGGGAAAATAAAAAGCTAAAAGTGTCTCATTAAGGTGCGTAGAAAAAAATGAAGTATAATTATTTTAATTGATGGTTTCATGTTTAAATTTTTTTAATCATAATTTTTTAACCGTAAAATTCTTTCTTTAAGAAAAGACTTTTTTATATTCGCTTTTTGCAATCATTAGGGTATTATGAAGTTTCTTACTAAGTATCTCAGCCGGCAATATGCACCCCAATGGCTTATTTTAGGTATTGATGCCTCAATAGCAGGCCTATCCATTTTACTTGCTTACCTGTTAAAGTTTAATTTCGAATTAACCCCTGACCATTTTGACGGTTTTACTTGGATTTTATTGCTTTTTTTAACGGTTAGGATTTTTACCTTCCGGGTCTTTAAAACTTATTCCGGCATAATTCGTTTTTCATCGCTGGATGATGGAAAAAGAATTTTTTATGCGGTGGCTTCGGGGAGTAGCATAGTGCTTTTATTGAACTTGGTTGTTTATCATCAGTTGAATCAGTTCCCTGTTCCCCTTTCCATTTTGATAATTGATTTTCTGCTTACCATTTCATTGATGTCAGGGTTTCGCATATTGGTGAAAGTAATTTACAGTTATTTGGTCCGAACCAAAAGGGATCAGCTTAAAACCAAAAATGTGGCCATATATGGAGCAGGTAAATCAGGATTGATTACAAAAAGAACGATTGATACGGATGGTGAGGTAAACTACAATGTAAAGGGATTTCTGGATGATGATGAGTCCAAGCGGCACAAAACCCTGGAAGGGGTTACCATATACAATACTTCAAAGGATTTCGACAAACTCTTCAAGCATCAACCCATTGACTTATTAATATTTTCTATTCAGGAAATCGGGATTGCCAGGAAGCGGGAAATTATTGAATGGTGCCTGAGGAATAACATCAAAGTGAAGTCGGTTCCGCCTGCCAATAAATGGATTAACGGTGAATTGAGCTTTAACCAAATTAAGAATGCACGAATTGAAGATTTATTGGGGAGGGATCCGATTCACCTGGATAGGGATGAAATTTCCGCTGAAATTACGGACCAGATGGTATTGGTTACCGGGGCCAGTGGCTCTATTGGTGCTGAGTTGGTAAGGCAGATCATTGCTTTCAAACCTCGTAAGATCATTCTTTTTGATATTTCTGAAACCGCTCTGCATGATGTATCTCTGGAACTCAAAGAGAAGTTTGGTTTTCATAATTTCGAAGCCATAATAGGAGATATCCGGAATTTTAACCGGGTAAAGGAAATAATGGCGAAATTTAAACCTCAAATTATTTTCCATGCGGCTGCTTACAAGCATGTACCATTATTGGAATCCAATCCTTCAGAGGCTGTCGACACCAATATAAATGGTACTAAAATTTTAGCCGATATAGCCGTGAAATATGATGTGGGGAAATTTGTGATGATCTCCACCGATAAAGCGGTGAACCCTACCAATGTGATGGGCGCTTCAAAAAGGATTGCGGAAATTTACATACAGGCTTTCGATCGGTTCCTTAATTCCCTGGAGGATGAAAAATTCACCCGCTTTATAACCACGCGTTTTGGAAACGTCTTAGGGTCTAATGGATCTGTTATCCCCCGTTTCCGTAAGCAAATTGAAGAAGGGGGGCCGGTAACGGTTACCCATCCCGAGATCTCCCGTTATTTTATGACCATTCCGGAGGCTTGTCAGCTTGTTTTAGAAGCCGGCTTTATCGGAAAGGGTGGCGAAATCTTCCTCTTTGACATGGGCCGCTCAGTACGAATTTACGACTTGGCTAAAAAGATGATCAAACTTTCAGGCTTTGAACCTGAATACGATATTGAAATTACTTACACAGGCCTGAGACCTGGAGAAAAGATCAAAGAAGAAGTGCTTAATTACCAGGAAAATTCTTTGCCGACTCACCATGAAAAAATTCTCATAGCAGCGGTGCAGGAATATTCCTTTGAGCATGTTTCCCGTCAAATTACTGATTTGATTGATTTCTGCTCACATTATAACCAGGATTTAGAGGTTGTTAAGCGGATGAAAACCTTACTGCCCGAATTTAAAAGCCGAAACTCCATCTACGAACAATTGGATAAAAAGAGAGCAAGTGCTGACAATGGGGATTTGAACGGCAACCAAAAGGATGAAGAAAAAGGCCGGGAAAACCAATCTTCTGACCTTTCCTTGAAGTGATACCCCTACCTTCATCTTAAGCGTATTCAAAAAGGGCAATAAACGGTGTTAAACCCGGACAAAAAGAATAAAATATTTCATTGTTAGGACTTTTATGTTTAATAGGAAAGCAACCGGTACCTTCCAGGGGGTGCAAGAAAGCTTGTTTCCCATGATGACGGAAAAAACCATCAATATTTTGGCCGGATTGATCTTTTCCATTATTCCCTGCGGTCCTTCAGGGGAGCAGAAGCGGTATTCGGTCAAAATCATTTACGCTAATGTAAATAACCATTAGTGTAATTTTTTCGTGCATCCTGGTAGAAATCAACCATTGGTTTGTGAGAACCTGATTGATTAGCGTTAAAGGGTTTAAAAGCTTCTACAACCTGAAGAAAAATCCGGCTAAAAGCCATTTCAAAATGATTACCCATTAAGCAAAGATTCTCGTAAGCCTTTAAAAACGATTAACTTTGTTAAAAATTAAGCATGCGTTTTCTGTATATTTTCCCTCACCCGGATGATGAATCCTTTGGACCTGCTACCGTGATTTATCAACAAATCCAGGAAGGACAAGAAGTGCATTTGTTGACCTTAACAAGGGGTGAAGCCACTAAACAGCGATTTGCCTATGGCTATTCCAAACTGGAAATGGGTAAGGTAAGGACTAAGGAAATGGAGTGCGTGAAGAAAGTTTTAGGATTAACTTCCCTTAAAATTTTGGATTTTCCGGATAATGGACTTGCCGAGTGGGATCCAAGAGAAATTGAAAAAATAGTAAAAGGATACATTGCTTCGCTAAGGCCTGATGTGGTTGTATCTTATCCGGTTTATGGAATTAGTGGGTTTAATGATCATTTGGTAATGCATGCCGTGGTAAAGCGCGTGTTTGTTGAAATGAAATCAGAAGGAGCGCTTAATCCCAGAAGATTAGCTTTTTTTACGCTTAAGCAAAAACCTGAGGGGAAAGGTGCTAATAGGTTAAAAGCTTCACCTCCCGAATTAATTGATTGTGAAATACCCGTTCAGCCAGAAGGTCATCAGCGAATGCTGGATGCCCTGGGATGCTACAGTACTTACCAAAAGGTAATAGAGGATACCGGGGTCAAAGACCATTTTAAAAACCAAGTGGTCTTTGAGCTTTATAATGAAGCATTTGACCCCCCATTAAGCAGTTTATCAGAACAATTACCTATTCGTTAAAAAATTTTCCTGTGCCATTTTAATCAAGCTAAAAATGGTGATTTTTGCCAAATGAAATGGACTTTTTAAAAAATTGGTAAAGGATTTATGAATAGGTATCTGGTTAAAGTGTTTGTGGTGGAGGACGATGAGTTCTATGGTAATTTGATCAAAAAAACCCTTGAAAAAGATGAACGGTTTGACGTGACCTTGTTCCAAAAGGGCCAGGCTTTTTTAAACCAATTATCCGAAAAACCGGATATTGTAACGATTGATCATTATTTGCCTGATATGGAAGGGTTGGAGATTTTAAAACAGGTGAAAGCCTATGATGAGGATATTATACCGATCATGGTTTCCGGCCAGGAAGAATTAGAAGTGGTGGTACAAGCATATAGGCAGGGCGCAAGGGATTATATCATTAAAAAGGAGAACTCGGTTCAGGAATTGGTGGACTCCATCCAGAAATTTAAAGACACCGTATCACTTCGAAAAGAGGTCGAAGAATTGAGAAGTAAGGTATTGAACCGGGAGAAATACGAGGAGATTATTGGTGAAAGCAAACCGGTGCTGGAAATGCTCCGCCTTTTACAAAAGGTGGAGAAGACTGATATGATGGTATTAATAACCGGGGATAGTGGTACGGGTAAGGAAATTGTGGCTAAAAATATTCATTATAACTCCTCAAGGCGGAAAAGGCCCTTTGTTACCGTTAATATGCCGGCAATACCTGAGGAATTGGTGGAAAGCGAGTTGTTCGGTCATGAAAAAGGGGCTTTTACGGGAGCTAATTCCCGTAGGATCGGTAAGTTTGAGGAAGCTGACAAAGGAACCATTTTCCTGGATGAGATTGGAGAAATGGATCTGGATATTCAATCCAAATTGCTTAGGGTCCTTCAGGAAAAAACCATCACCAGGGTAGGCGGTAACAAAGAAATCAAGCTTGATGTCAGGGTAATAGCGGCCACCAATCGTAACCTTCAACAAATGGTACAGGAAGGTAAATTCCGGGAAGATTTGTTTTACAGGCTTCAGGGGTTCTTGGTGCATCTACCACCATTAAAGGAGCGTGGAAATGATGTTATCCTATTGGCTAAGCATTTCCTTCAGGAATTCAATAAATCCTATGGTATGGAAAAGACTGAGTTCTCAAAGGATGCCATACAAGCATTGTTAGATCATGACTGGCCCGGAAATGTCAGGGAACTCAGGTCTGTTATAGAACGTGCTGTTTTAATTGCTGAGGGTGAAGAGATTACGGGAGACGATTTGTTATTCCCTACCGTTGCCGGGTAAAGAGGTGCAGTTACCATAAAAAATGGCAATCTTCTTTTCCCAAATGGCTCACTAAAAATTCAGAACTTCTGGCCTGCTCTTAAACAATAAATCCCCTATCAGCCATTCAAAGCCTCTGAATCTGCCCCTTCCTTTCTAATAGGAACCCTTTCTGAAAATTACTTTTGATCCTTAATGCCAATGGATTATAATGAATATCGGATGTTACTCATATCGGTTTAGCTACCCACCTTTTGGGAAATTCGCCAAAGACCTAAAGGCCAGGAACCAGGAAAATTGGTAAAACCAGATTTTAGGATTGTTTAGCATCATCTAAACCCAATACATCAAGTCCTTGATCAAAAATAATATCCACCGGTACATCGCGTTTTTCTAACCGGTTAAGGTCTTTTCTAAGGGTCGTTTTTACCTTTCCTTTTTCCCGGATTAATTTTTCGGCAGCCTTGTAATCTCCCTTCCCCTGGATTTGAAGTATTTTAGCTGAAAGGTTTTTAATGGCTTTCTTCATTTTATCGTAATGCACTTTATAAGTACCATTGGGTTGCCTTTGGAAAGCTTGTTTCTCTTTGAAGTAATTAAAGCGGACCATATTGGCCTTACCGTGATCACTGGAAGCACCAAAGCGGACAGACCGGAAAATACTCGCCATAAAAGTGGTGTAATAATCTTTCAGATTGGCTTCTAAGTGACCCCATTCAATCAGCTTGGTAACCATGTATATGCCCAGGATATCCGCTTTACCCTCTTCGATGGCTGAAGCATGTGCTTTAAGGGCTTTTCTGACGGTTCCTTTATTGTTAATGGTATTATTGATGCCCAAGCCATGGGCGACTTCATGGAACATCGTACAGCCAAAAAACCCTTTAAAGGTAATGTGTTTTCTTTGATCCTTGTCTATAAGAACCTTTGAGATGGGTTTAAGGATCTTTTCAAATTTGGCTCGCATAGCATTTTTTAGCTGCATCCTCCTGGAGCCCATTTGATTTTGTATT
>CAZJWK010000122.1:0-7187 GCA_964549595.1 uncultured Sphingobacteriales bacterium
CAACTTTGCACATTGCCAGCCCTGACACATAGCCCATGTTGTAGCTAAGTACAACTATTTTTTAAAAACAATATTAATTAGTTCTTCCATAAAAGACGCGGCTTTAAGGGTTTTAGGTCGATAATTACTAGGGTGACCACACTTATTCCGTGTGTCTAAACAATCTTCAAGAGAATCTTTTTCTCCTTTATCAATTTCACCTAGTTCTATAGCTATCTTTAATAAAACGGAATCTTTAATGTAAGAGAAGTCATCCTCTTTTTTTATTTCAGGACCTTTTGGGTCATGTTTTTTAATAATGGAATTAAGGGTTTCTCTACCATGGTTAAAACATTTTTTCCTTAAATTTAAAATGGCTGCATTCCAAGAAAAAATTATTCCAGCCCTTAAAGAACCAGCGGTCATACATGTTAAAGCTTCTTTTAAATAATTCGACTCTTCTTTGTCTTTTAAGTTGATAATGACCTCTTCAAAATATTCTCTGTTAATAGGGTGCTCAATTTCTTTATGCAAAGAAATTTTATCCAAGGGACTAAATTTTTTATTTGGGATTTTTTCGTTGATTATTTTTGAATAGAAAAACAATGAATGTGGGGTAGCCATTTGTAAATCTTTAAGTGTATAAATCATAGGTCGTCCTAACTCATACAGATGAATGATGTGGGAATACTTTAATGTTTTATAACTAACCTTTTTAGTTATTCCTTGATTGATAACTTGCCTTGAAAAGGCTTTTCTTATTGTAGTTCTACCAATAACTTTTATCCCAGTACGATTACTCTCAAATAGATATTTTCTGGGGTTATTTTGGTCTAAATGCTGGTTTAATATTGTTTTAGAATATTTCCCAAGTGGCAGTTCTTTTTTTACTCTTCCTCTTCTGTCTCGAACTTTAACTTGATGACTATTAGTGTCCACATCAGAAATTTTCAAATTTCTTGCCTCATTTAATTCTAAACCAGCAGAATAAGTAATAGCAAATAGTAATTTGTGTTTGATATTTCTTGTCCCCTCAATTATTTTTAAAACTTCGTCTGGTGTTAGAACTTCTGGATTACTTCTTTTCTTTTCAGGTTTTTTTATTTTAGTAAAATCAATTTGCTTGTTCAATATTTTATTGAAGAAATAGTTATAAGTATGAAAAGCTTGATTTATTGAAGATGGGGCAATTCTTAATCCTTCATTTAAATGTGTTAGATACTCGTCTAACTCATTAAAACTAAGTAAATCTATTTCTTTATCAGGAAAAAATTCCCCTAACCTTCTTAGCCAAATGTTATAAGTTTCAATAGTTCTTGGGGAATAATCCCTTCTTTTAAGCTCTTTAGTTAAAGTTTCTTTTGCTTCGGTAATATCCATATTTTTTGTATTAGCTACAACGGTTCGCGGCTAAAAAACGTAGGGCTTTAAAAATGATTTACTTTCAACCGCGCTGGAAGTTTATTAATAGCATTAAACTCACTCAATCCCTTATCTGCCCTATGTTTTTTTAGCCGCTGTTGGCATTAGTATTTATTCTTTTAGTTAATTGTTCAGTTATAATATTACTACAGTCGTAAACTACTAAAGATTTATTTTCTTTAAGATAATCGCTCAATATTTTAGAGAAGAACTCAGTAAAAAAACCTGGTAATTTGCCCAAGAAAAGTTCAACAACTTTACTGGTTAGTGGAATGGAATTAATCATCGATTCCTTAATATCAATAGTAGATAAATTCGATCTATAGAAGTCTTTACCTGTTTTTTCGATTCGATCAATAGCTTTATGATTTAAATTACCCATTAATGAGATCTCTTCTTGAGCTTCTTGGTAAAAGCTGAATTCTTTGCTCTCTAACACTTCAAATAATCGCTCAACTTCAATTTTGTTAATGTCATATTTTATAACAGGCAGTTGCGCGTTTGCATGTTGAATTGATTTTTCAATCGCACTTATTGGTATTGCTACTTCAGGATTTAATTTATCTAAGTCCCCAAAGAGGTTACTCCTGAACATTTGTAGAATACTAGATTTTGTCTCCATAGCAAAAAGTAGGTTGGATAGTCTATATGAAGCACTTGAGTATTCTTCTTTGTCAATGCCTGGGTGATAAAACTCCATGAGTTCATTGACCTTTTCATTTGCTTTTTGCCATTTCTCCTTTTCAGATTCGGAAACAAGTCTTTTTATTAGTTTAGTATTAGATTCTTTTGGAAAATCGAATGATAGAATTTGATTTACTCCTGAGATTGTTACAGCAGAGAAAAGGATATGGGGAAAATCAATTTGTGGCAAATCACCTTTCAATTGAGGCATGTTGAGAACATCATTGAAAGCCGCTAGCCCGCCAAGTTCGTATGGTGTAATTATAATTTTCCTGCTCATCTTTTATATTAATGCCAACGGTTCCGGGCTATATGCCGTACAGTTTTCAAAGTGATTAACTTTCAACCGACTACGAAAGGTAGGAAAAATTTCAAAACGTTCAAATGGCTTCTTAGCCTGTATGGCATATAGCCGCGTGTTAGCGGCATATTTTTCTTTAGTTTATTCACTACTTATAGTATTCTTCTTTCAAGTATTTTTTTAGATTTTCTTTTTTTATAGTTATTTCTTTAGATGAAATAGTTGGATGAGGATATAAAATCAACTTTCTGTTAAGATTCATGAATTTGTTCTTTAATAGAATTAATTGTCCTTCTATTTGATTTGAACTTTTTATTTCATCTATTATCGCTTGTTCTTTAAAACCTTCTTTGAATAAATCCCAGAGTTCCACTACCTTTTCTTGATTAAAGTCGTAATTAATCATAATCGAACCAACATCTAAAGGCCCTGATGCATGATTCTTGATATAATGTTTATAAGTATAAGTAACAACTAAAAAATTTTCATCTAATCGCTTAATATTCAAACGATTAAAAATGTGGGCTCCAAATTCTTGGCAAAATTCCTGAAGTGTCTTCCCTCCTCGATTAATGGTTGCGCTTAAAATCGATCTTTCTAAAAAAGAATCTAAAGCGCCACTTTTTGTTGAGATTTTGCAGTTGTTAAAAACAGGCCATTTTAAATCTACATTACACTTCTTAACTTCATTAGCATTAGCTTCCTTTAAAGAAGTATCATAACGCATGGCAACTTTTTTAACGATACAAGGCTCCTTTCTTATAAGGGTAGTATCATATTGAACCTGACCTTCAGAAAGGTCCGGGACGACAATTAAAATTACTATCCCCAATAATTGGCTTACCTTTTTAAAAATTGACTTTATCACAAGAAAAATTCATTTTCCAAGAAGGTTACTTAAAATAAGATACGCGAATTTAGCCTGGCTCAATTAATATTACCTTATCATTCAAGTTGCCGCTAACGGTTAGGGCTATGTGTTCGGGGCTGATTTGAAACTCCTTTGCTTTCGCCCGGTACCAAAACTCGGAAAAAATGATGAGCCTGCAAATACACTCCTTGCCAGCCCTAACACATAGCCCATGTTAGCGGCTGGCCGTCTTTTGCTGCTTTATCTTATCAGCATATTTTTTTCGGATCTTTTGTAATCTTTCCTCTCTTAATTGGGGGTTGTCTTTGTATTCTTCATGATGCTTCTCCCTAATTTCGCGCATCATTTTAACTGCATCAAATTCCTTTTTAGCTTTCATTGTCTTTGGGTTTTACTATTTCTCTTGGTGTTCTTATCTCTAAATATGAGTAACCATTTTTTATATTGACAGCGTTATAAAACCGAATTTTGTCTAAGTTGACGATGTGTTTAAAGTTCCAGCTCGATAAAACACTTACCTGGTTAATTGTCGCCATTGCAATATGCAAAGCATCTTCGTAGTATTTTTGTGTAATTGCTTTTTCCCAAATGTATTGGTCAGCTAATTCTGTTGATTCCTCATCATTGGTTATTAACTCAAGTGATGCTTCTGGGATTTCATAAAATTTGTTTCTAACATATTCCGGGGCATCAGTTAACTCGTCAATTGTAACATCACTAACAATAGGAATTCGGTTACCATTCTTGAAATCCTCAAATAGTTGATTAGACCATTCTTCAAATTCTTTGTCAAAACAACCTCCAATAACCGATGTGTCAATATAAACGCTTTGTTTCATTAAAATTAGCTTGATCTTGAGACGAAATTACAAAAGTGAGAGCTTTAAAATGAATGGTCTTTTTTGGCTTGCCGCTTGTTTATACTGCAAAAATCGTCACGATTATAGTACCTATTTTGAACGTTAACCGTGAAAAGCTATCGTCACTAACACCAAAGTTAATAAACCCCTATAGATCATCAAAGGGATTCTTGATTTGTTGTAAATTGCCTGTGCTTACATGGGTATAAAGCTCAGTCGTCTTACTGCTTTTGTGGCCCAGTATCTCCTGGATATACCGTAAATCCGTACCATTTTCCAATAAATGTGTAGCATAACTGTGACGCAGCCAATGTAAACTGACCGGTTTCTGAATACCGGCTCGTTTTAGTGCCTGCTTTAATACACTCCTCAAGCTGCTTCCGGTATACGGTGTTCCTTTTTGCGCTCCTTCGAACAGGTAATGTTGAGGCCTATAGGCCTTGTAATATTCCCTGAGCATCCCTATGATCTTTTCAGATAAAGGGACCAGCCGGTCCTTACCCCCTTTGGCCTGATTAATAACCAGTAGTTTACGTTTGGAATCCACATCCCGGACTTTTAGGTTCAAGAGTTCACTCCTTCGCAATCCGCAAGCATAAATGAGAGAAAGCATTGTTCGATGCTTAATGTTGGGTGGTGATTCCAATATCCTTTTCACCTCCTCCCTGCTCAAAACATTCGGTAGTTTTTTGGTCTTCTTTGGTCTTTCAATCAGATCGGGATCCAACGTTCGGTCAAGCCGGTTCTTAAAAAATAGCTTCACAGCATTGATCACCTGGCTTTGAAAAGATTCGGAATACCCTTTGGCTATGATATAATCCTTATGAAATTGCTCAAGGTCTTGGTTACTCACTTCTGCAGGATCCTTATCCGCCACAAACTTAAAAAACAGGAACAGGCCTTCCCGGTAAGTTTTAACAGTACTTTCACTGTATCTTATATTCCGCATCCAATCAATAAAGCGATTTACCTCTTCCGTTATTTGAGAGTCGACAGGCCCTTTTAAAGGGCTTTTCCATGAATTGTTCTCAGGGGCTTCGTTGCTTAATTTTTGTTGATCAATCCGGGCAACCCCTTTAAAACCGGAATCAATCTTTTCAACGGCATCTTCCGAATACGGCATGTACCAACACCGCTTAGATTGGCTCCAGGTAGCCCCGATTGACCGGCATATTTTAATTAACTCCTGATCATAAGGAAACTCCAACTTTAAAACCGTCTGATTCCGGTGTTGATCTTTTTTTAAGGTAATTCGTTTCATAGGGCAGGAATTTCAATGGTACGTTCCAGAAAATTACCGGCATTAAAGCTTTTTACCTGAATTTAGCATTTTACGATAACAGCTTTAATAATGTGCCTTGATCTCTTTCACCATATCCTCCAGGGCCGTTTTGGCATCGCTGAAGAGCATTTTGGTTTTGTCATGGTAAAAGAGGTGATTGTCGATACCCGCGTATCCATAACTCATACTTCGTTTAACCACAATGACGTTGGAAGCTTCCAGCACATTAAGAATAGGCATGCCATAAATCGGACTTGAGGGATCCGTCTCAGCAGCCGGGTTAACAACGTCATTGGCCCCTATAACGATAACAGCATCGGTTTTTGGCATTTGCTCATTGGCCTCTTCCATTTCCAATAGCTTGGTATAGGGAATATCCGCCTCGGCCAGCAGTACGTTCATGTGACCGGGCATACGGCCCGCTACTGAATGAATGGCATAATATACATTCACACCCCGTTCTTCCAGCAATTGGTCCAGGTCATGGCAGATGTGTTGGGCTTGTGCTACGGCTAAACCGTAACCGGGCACAATCATCACTTGCCGGGAATAAGCCAGCAAGACAGCCGTATCCGAAGTAGTGGTTTCCTGAACGGTTTTTTCGTCATCGCCGGCTTTTGCAGAAGCCTGTCCACCCCCAAAGGCCCCGATAAGGACATTGGTCAGGGACCGGTTCATGGCCTTGCACATCAGAATAGTGAGGATGGTACCGGCCGAACCTACTAATATACCGCCGGTCAGCATAACCTGGTTAGCATACAGGAAGCCTCCAAAAGCAGCCGCAATGCCGGTAAAGGAGTTCAGCAGTGAAATGACCACCGGCATGTCCGCTCCGCCAATGGGCATCACAAACAACACACCGTATAGTAAGGCTCCCGCAAACAAAATGGAAAATAGTAGCAAATCAGGCTGGTACTGCATCATGGTGTATACCGCAAGGCCTACCAGGATGGCCGCCAAACCAATATTGAAAAATTGCTGGGCCGGCAGGACCTTATCCCCGATTTTGCCTTCCAGCTTTCCATAAGCAATCATGCTACCGGAAAAGGAAACACTGCCTATGATCAGGCCCAGGTGCATGGTTAGCACCTCTCCATTCAAGAGGCTTGATCCCTCAGGATTATGAAAATGGGCGAATTCGACAATGGCAATCAATGCGGCACAAGCACCACCCATGCCGTTGAAAAAGGAAACCATCTGCGGCATGGCTGTCATCTTTACCCGCTGGGCCATCAGGGTGCCTATAACGGTACCAATGGCAATGCCTGCGAATATCCACAGGTAATTACCCAAAGGGTCCCCGGAGGCATCCCGGTAAAGGAAAATCGTCCCCAGGATGGCAAGGATCATTCCTGCAGCGGCCAGGAGGTTTCCCCTCCTGGCAGAATCGGGATGATTTAGCATTTTTAGCCCTAAGATAAAAGAAACGGAAGCCACCAGGTAAATGAGTTCAAGGAGGTGATTAAAAATGAAGTCGGTCATAGAATTACATTTCATTAATGATTTTTATCACAGATAAATTTTCCAGGCTATATCTGCTACTAAAAAGGCAAATATCTCCTTGATGCCAAAATTTGTTTTTAAAGTATATTTCCACAGAACTATTATTAACCATTGGCTGAATACCTTATTAGGAAAAGTTAAGAGTGAGTTTTACGAATTTGGTAGCCATTAATCATTACCCACCCAAGAGCGAGTAAGTCCGATTTGTCGTACAACTCGCTCTATCCCTCCGAAGGAGGGAATTCCTTGCTTTCAGCCTTTGGTTTTATTTTAACCCATTTCGTT
>CAZJWK010000123.1:0-7163 GCA_964549595.1 uncultured Sphingobacteriales bacterium
TATTTTAAAAAATTTTCCAGTGCTTCACACGCATTTTGAAAACGATAATAACCCTTTCCATTGATTACCGAATAACGATAATTATAATGGTTTAGCAGGAATACGAACTTCTCAAAAAGGGCTTCCAACCGTTGGGCATCCTCTCTTTGCTCATCATATTCCCAGTTTAAATCGGGGTACATTAAAAGGTGAAAATCGTAAGGAGCCTCAGCAAGGTAGGATTCAATCCATTCAGGATTCTGAACAAATTTATCGTCAAGCCAGACTTTGATTACCAATAAATCGGTATCGCAAAAAAGAAACCTTGGTGCTCCCTGTACTTTATTTTCTTCCAGGGCTTTTTGTTTCTCAGCTATGTGCAGGACATCTTCATAATGATAAGGGCGCTCCAGTTGGCCTATATATTCTCTTGCAAATTCCGGGACATAAGCTGCCTGATAAACCGAAGCCAATTGTTTGGCTAAGGTGGTTTTGCCGGTAGATTCCGGGCCTGTAATGGCTATTTTCTTCATTTTGGATAATCACCATATTTCCTGTAATAAGCCCAGCGGAAAAAACCAATAACTGAAAATATCACATAAATAAAATACAAAAGGGCCGCCAGTACCAGAGATTTATACAAAAAGAGCCATACGTAGACCGCATCCACGAAAAACCACAAAACCCAATTTTCCAGCTTCTTACGGGCCAACATCCAGGTTCCTACCAAACTAAAGGCAGTGGTCCCGGCATCCCAAAAGGGCACATCCGAATTCGAAAATTTTCGGAGTAGATAGCCAATCAGAATGGTACCAACCACTCCTAAAATGATTAAAACCATCCATAAATTCAGGGAGGTTCGGGTTATCATTAAAGGCTTCTGTTGCTTGCCGCCAAATTTCCATTCATACCACCCATAAACACTCAAAATGAAATAAAGCGCCTGTAGGGGCAATTCTGCATACAACTTCGCTTTGTAATCGATGATAAAAAAAAGGGTAACGCCCACCATCCCTAAAAGCCAAGCAACCGGTTTCTGGCGGGTAGCGTAATACACATAAAAAATCAGGGAAATAAAGGCCGCATACTCTAAATAGCTTGTATGGCGTAGATTCTCTAAAAAGGTTTCCCACATAATTGATCCTCGCTAATCCAAGTACCCCTTACCCCTTTGGTGGTATTTCCTGTTTGGTTTTTAAAAAGTTACCCCATTTTTCGATAACCTCATGCAGTTTTTCAAAATTAATGGGCTTACTAATGTAGTCGTCCATTCCAGCTTGAATGCACTTTTGACGATCCTCTTCCATGGCGGCGGCCGTCAAGGCTAAAATCACGACTTCTTTACCCTTGTTAATCTCGGTTCGTATCTTTTTGGTGGCTTCTATTCCATCCATTTCCGGCATCTGAACATCCATTAAAATGAGGTCGTAGTCCTTATGGGCAAATGCCTCTAACACTTCTTCACCATTCCCTGCCACATCAGGGTTAAAGCCCATTTTTTCAAGGACCCGAACACTCAATTTTTGATTTATCACATTATCCTCAGCCACTAAAATATTTAGCGGGAAACGGTTACCCAGGCTTTTATCCAAAACCTCTGTTTCCTTTTCACCTGTTTCAATTTTACGGTCTACCTTATCTAAGGATTTGATCATTGTTTTATAAAGTTCGGATTTTTTTACTGGTAAATGAATGATCCCATCAATCTTTTCCTGAAGGTCAGTTCCCAGCTGATCCTTACGCACATAATTACCGGCTATCAATATTTTAGTGTTTTCCCCGACCATCGCCGGAATTTGTTTTAAATGATCAGCGTCTTTTTCGGGTTCGGTTACTGATAACACAAGAAAATCATAACGGTCAGGGGCTTCGCCTAAAGCTTCCAAATCCTCTATATAATCAATTTTCATTCCCCAATGGGCAAATTGGTTACCTATCATTTTTAATGACGGCAGCCCATTCCATAAAATGCCAGATGCATAACCGGAAAATTCTTCCAGAATGCCTTGCAAATAAGCCTTTGGTGGGGAGCCGGTTGGCTTTAATTGTATGGTAAAGGAAAAGGTCGTACCTACGCCTGGCTCACTTTCCATCCAAATATCCCCACCCATTATTTTGACTAATTTTTGGGTAATAGCAAGGCCTAATCCGGTTCCACCATATTTCCGGGTAGTTGAGGAATCCAATTGTTTAAATGCCTGAAAAAGCTGATTTTGTTTTTCATGGGATATCCCGATACCCGTATCTTCTACACTGAAAAGCAGTTCAACACTTTCTGTATGCTCCTGATAAACCTTTGAATGAATGGTAACTTGTCCTTCTTCCGTGAATTTAATGGCATTGCTTACCAGGTTCACCAAAATTTGCCTCAACCTGGAGGAATCCCCTTCTAAAGAATCCGGAACATCGTTATCCAAAAAATAAGCCAGGTCCAAACCTTTATTAAAAGCATTATTTCCTAACAATTCCAGCGAATCCTCAATACAGGCATGCAGTTCAAATGGCTGTTCCTCTAATTCAAGTTTACCGGATTCGATCTTGGAAAAATCCAGGATATCGTTGATTAAATCAAGGAGGTTGTTACCACTTAATTTGATGGTATCCAAATATTCTTTTTGCTCCTCATTCAACGGTGTCTCTAACAACAAATTGGTCATTCCTATGACGGAATTCATGGGTGTTCTTATTTCGTGACTCATGGTAGCCAGAAATTCCGATTTGGCATTGGTAGCCTCCTCAGCTTGATTTTTGGCTATTCTAACTTCACTTTCGGCATTGCGGTTGGCAATGGCTCCCCCAATGGTCCCGGCCATGGTTTCTAAAACCTGTATTTCAGAGTCATTCCATTGCCTCGGCTCATAACAATCATCCATTCCAGAAAAGCCAATCAATTCATTCTTGTAAAATATCGGAACGATTAAAATCGACTCTATGCTTAAAGTCCTCATGATTTGATTAAAATCCCCGGAAAAACTATCCCGTGGACCATAAATGGCTTCTCCCTTTTTAATTTTTTCATAATAGCTTTGAAATTCACTGACCGGAAGGTTATTCAAAGAAGCGTATTCAAATTTCGATGTAATTCCCTCATCATGCCATTCATAAGTAAGTTTTACATAAACTTCATTATCTCCTCCATCAATGTATTCATAAACAAAAGACCTGTCCGTGCCAAAATTCTTTCCCAATACTTTTAAACATTCATGGATACCCTGATCATAATTATCGGCCAGCAAAAGTTGATTAGAGGCTTCAGCCATTGTCCGCATAATGCTTTCTCTTTGCCTTAAACTTTCCTCTGCTTTTTTTCTTTCCGTAATTTCCCGGTTTGTGGCAATAACCTCCAATGTCTGACCCGTTTGATCCTTTATGGCCTTTAAACTGGTTTCAAGCCACAAATATTCGCCATTTTTTCTTTGAACCCGAAAAGAAAAGGTACTTGGCTCACCCTCCTTTGCAAATCGTTTGCGGTTTTCTTTACAAAGGGATTTATCTTCCGGATGGGTAATTTCCAAAATGTCTTTACCAATAAGCTCTTCGGGATGGTATCCCAATAAGGAATGACAAGCAGCTGAAACATACGTGAAAGTACCTTCCGGGGTATGTTTAGAAATCATGTCATTCACATTATCGGCCAATAGACGATAAAGTGCTTCACTTTTTTCCAGTTTGTTTAAAGCCCTCTGCTTTTCATTGATGTTTTTCACCTGAATCAAAGCATAGAAGGTTCCACCAATTTGAATTTTAGTGACTCCAATGTCAGCATCAAATTGGTTCCCTTCCAATGTTTCCAACTGGGTTTCATCACTCCATGTATCATTGACGTTTAACTGCTTTAAAATAGCTATTAAGTCATTTCCTAAAAAAGAATACTTATCCTCCTCTTCAGTTATTTTACTCATTAAATCAGGTTTATCCCTTGCTTCAAAAATCTTAACCGCCTGAAGATTGCTTTGGATTATTTTGCCTTTAGCCGGACTGGCAATCAGAATGGCATCCTGTGCTTCATCAAAAATGTTTTGCATCCAATCCCGCTGCAAAGCCAACAAATCCTCCTTTTCAAACCGGTTTTCCACAGAAGTATAAATGAGAAATACCGAAAGCAAGAAAAGGGAGCCCAACAATACCTTTAAGGGCAAATCAATGGAAACGACTGATAGGGTAATCAGGAATAAAAGGGTAGAAAGCATTAAAAAAATCCTTAAATCCCTCCGCCTCTCCAGCCCCGAGGCAAGTGCCAGAAAAACAATGATTAACCCCGCAAAATACAGTAAATGAAAATCATTGGCATAGTTTAAAAATATCGTGTGAATAAGGATAATAAAGCCGAAATAGCTGGCAACAATAACTAACCTGCTTCCCTGATTACGATAATAGGAAAAAGCAAAACCTATCAATAACAAGAAAAAGGTAATAATAAACCTGATCCAATAAGGGTCGTAAAAATCCGGGTTAATCCACTTGTAAAGTGTACCAAATAGGGGATACAATATTCCCCCAATGAGCAGAGTCAATTGGCGATAAAAAAGCTCTTTTTCCGAAAGCGCTGTGTCGGTTTCCGGGAAGTAGTTTATTAAAGATGACCAACCATTTCCCCCACCGGAAGGCCTTTCCGAATTTTTAAATTGTGTATCTCCCATAGAATTGTGTTTCCCCAAACAGCAACTTACAGTTTTTAGTCCCCCCTTAAAAAACTGGTAATAAAATTTTTCTTGATTATTGGTTTAAATCTAAATTTTCAACATTGTAGAAAGTATCCGATTTATGGGCTTCAATACTATTCATTTCTAAAAAAGTAATATCGCTTAAAACATTTAATTCATGCCATACAAACGGGAAAATTTCCAGATAAAATCCGGTTGTTATTGTGGATTTCCCCTCTTCACCATTTTTTAAATCATAAGCATATAACTCGGCTTTCCCTTCAATAACAAACAAAATCTCCGGATTTTTCGAATTAACTTGCCCCTTATGAAAATGACAACCATTACGTGTCCCTGCCTTTCTTTTTACAATCAGGAAATCATCCCTATTTTGCGTATTAGCGGCAAAAGTAGTGCCTTTCTCATTTTCCGCGACAACACCCAAATTTAAAAGGTTCACTTTTTCAATCATTCAGTAAAATTTTAAAGCAACTATT
This sequence comes from uncultured Sphingobacteriales bacterium, assembly GCA_964549595.1. Lineage (GTDB taxonomy): Bacteria > Bacteroidota > Bacteroidia > CAILMK01 > CAYYUA01 > CAZQQN01. The sequence continues at coordinate 5,120 of CAZJWK010000123.1, forward strand.
TGATTCCATTTTTCGTTATCCCAAAGCAAAATTAATAAGTTATAAGGAAAAATCTTTCTTTAACCAAAAAAGATTAAAAGTATAATGAAAAACCTAACAAGTTTGTTGTTAATAGCTTTTATAGGTATTTGTTCCACGGTGTCAGGGCAGGACTTTGAGAAGAAGGGGCAGCCGGAGATTTCTTTCGGAAAAAAGGTCCATAATTTTGGTAAGATTCCCCAGGGCGAACCTGCCTCTTACGAGTTCGAAATTAAAAATACCGGAGATGATGCCCTTGTTATTAACGAGGTAGAACCCTCCTGTGGGTGTACTACCCCGAAGTGGCCAAAAAAACCAATCCAGCCAGGAGAAACAGCCAAAATAAAAGCGGTTTACGATGGCAAAGACAAAGGGTCTTTTAACAAAAAAATCTTTGTGCATTCCAATGTCCCTTTTTCAGAAAAGGCAGTTTTAAAAATCAAAGGTACTGTTGTGAAACCGGATAAATTGTAAGATTCAGAAGATTGCCTTCATAAAATCCAGCGGGTGTTTGATTACCCGCTTTTTATTTTTGAATAGCAATTTAAGCCTGAATTCCCGGGCTAAATTCGAAGCGAGTGCATTACTTATAGCAGCACTTCCTTTCTGATGGGTTGATCTTTTATTTGGGGTAAATTCGATTGCTGGTATAACTCATTCACGAGTAATGAATGCTTATAATTCACCGTAATTTTTCCAGCCATTTATGCCAAAGGTTAAAACTTCAATCATTGCGTCATTAGTCCTCATACCGCTTATCACTACTTTAGCAAAAGCCCAGTTCCCGGAAAATACAAGCAATGACACCACCGGTAAACTTCCGGCCATTGGTCTTGAGGGCCACAAAGGATTCGTTATCATTCATTCCCGGAATATCCGAGAGGCCAAAGACGCTTATCCATCGGGGCTGACCTTAAACCTTAATTGGCAAAATATTCGGAAAAAAGCCTGGCAAACTTGTCATTGTTATCCCCGTGCCGGCTTTGGTTTATCTTATTATGACTTTGATAATCAGAAAGTTTTAGGCCACGGCTACATTGTGAACGGGTACATTGAGCCTTTTTTCAGGCTCCGAAAGCACTGGCATCTGAGCTTAAAAGCCACAACTGGTTTGGGTTATTTAAATAAACCTTACGATCCCCAAACCAATCAAGATAATCAGTCTTACAGCATGCATTTCAACGCATTTCTGCAATTCAATATGGGGCTTTATCACAGAATAGCCCCACATTGGCGGGTTTTTACAAACCTGAATTACAAGCACATTTCAAACGGAGGAATCGCAAAACCCAATAAGGGAATTAATTATCCTACGGCAGGCCTGGGAATGGAATACCTGGTCAAAAACCAAAAGCTGCCTGCAAGAGAAAAAGTCAACGTGGAGTATCGGGATTCGGCAAAGAATGAGTGGGAAATCAATACCTTTTTGGGAACAAAAGAATTGAACAATGGGGATAAAAACCGATACTGGAATTACGGAATCCAATTTTTTTACAATCGGAAGATCAGCCAATTACATGCTCTAAGACTTGGTGGAGAGGGAATTGTCAATAATGCCATAAGGCAAAAGATCAGAGAAGATAAAACTGAAAAAACCACTTCTTTTAACCATTTGAGGGGTAATTTAATGGTAGGACATGCATTTTTATTGGGGAAATTCCGTTTCAGTGAGCAAATAGGCATTTACCTCTACAAACCTTATGCGGATGAAGACACGTTATACCAACGTTATAGCTTGACGTACCAACTTACTGATCATCTGCACGCAGGTTTAAGTTTGAAAGCACACCGCCATGTGGCGGATTTTTTGGATTTAAGGTTGAGTTGGCGATTTTAACAGGTATTAAGCTTAAAAAGCACAAGTAAAGTTAATCAAAATAGTTTATCAATAGGCCTTATATTTTATAGTTTTTGATTGGGTTAATGTCAGCAATTGAGTGCTTACGACCTATTTAACAACCTATTTTGAACAAGGTTCTACCCCATTTTTTGTGGAAATTTAGTGCTGTGGTTTTACATGGGGCCT
>CAZJWK010000124.1:0-7089 GCA_964549595.1 uncultured Sphingobacteriales bacterium
TTATTGTTTGATCCACCCCCAAGACGGGTGCCCCAAAAAATTCAATAGAAGGGCAACGGCCTGCCCCTCCCATTTAGCCGAAAAAATATCCCTTCCCCGATTTCTTTGCTTAGGGGATAAATTAACCACCCGCTTAGCTTAGACAGGATTGAAGTGAGAAGGGAAAAAAAGCTCATCATCAGGGCAAAAATAAAGGGGTTAAAAGTTCAAAATAAGCCATCGGCTTTATACGCGCCTATATGAGCAAAAAAGCAGAAAAATAGCAACTTATCTAATAAGAGGTCATGAGGTTTGATTTTGTATAAAAGGATGGCTAATGACCCTGAACCTAAAAATACTTTAAACATTGATTCCTTATCATGGTTAACCTGTTGTTATTTCCCTGTAAAATGTGGAAGCCATTTTAACAATGGCATAATTATAGTTCATTTGCGTTAATGCTGGTTCCCTGAGGATTTATTCACACTTAACGGATTTTGGCTATTTTTGCAACAAATTAAAAATACCTTATGACGCCCGATTTATATGAACATCATGATTACTTTCAAGTGGACGATCTCCTTACAGAAGAACATAAATTGATCAGGCAATCGATGAGGGATTGGGTCAAAAAAAGCCTTTCCCCGATCATTGAAGATAAAGCCCTTAAAGGAGAATTTCCGGATCATGTCATTAAGGAATTGGGGGAAATGGGTGCTTTTGGCCCCAATATCCCCAAGGAATATGGCGGTGGAGGCCTGGATAACATTGCTTATGGCCTTATCATGCAGGAGTTGGAAAGATGTGATTCCGGTATTCGTTCCACCGCTTCTGTACAGGGCTCTTTGGTCATGTACCCGATATATCGGTATGGATCAGAAGCCCAAAAAAAACATTACCTGCCTAAGTTGGCTACGGGTGAATACCTGGGTTGTTTTGGTCTGACTGAACCGGATCATGGTTCTGATCCCGGAGCGATGGAATCCAAATTCACTGATCAGGGTGATCATTACCTGCTGAATGGCTCGAAAATGTGGATTTCCAATTCGCCTTTATCTGATGTGGCCATTGTCTGGGCTAAGGATGACAATGACAAGATACGTGGGTTAATTGTGGAAAGTAGCTGGGAAGGTTTTTCCGCCCCGGAAATCCATGGCAAATGGTCATTGCGGGCCTCTTCAACCGGTGAATTGGTATTCGACAATGTGAAGGTGCCCAAAGAAAATTTATTGCCTGAAGTGGAAGGTTTAAAAGGACCATTGTCTTGTCTTTCATCTGCCCGTTTTGGAATTTCCTGGGGTGCTTTGGGCGCTGCCATGGATTGTTATGATACGGCTTTGAGGTATTCGAAAGAGCGAACTCAATTTGATAAGCCTGTTGGTGGCTTTCAGCTCAACCAAAAGAAACTGGCTGAGATGATCACAGAAATTACTAAAGGCCAGCTAATGGCCTGGCGTTTGGGAACTTTACGTGATGAGGGCAAAGCTTCACCGGCTCAAATATCAATGGCCAAGCGCAACAACGTAAAAATTGCCCTGGATGTAGCACGGGAAGCTCGTCAGATTTTAGGCGGTATGGGTATTACCAGTGATTATTCAATAATGCGCCACATGAATAACCTTGAATCTGTAATTACTTATGAAGGAACCCATGAAATACACTTGTTGATAACCGGTATGGATATTACTGGCTTATCCGCTTTCCGGTAAAGAATAGGGTAGTTCAGATTTAGTTGATGAACCAGCAAAAAAGTGAAAACAAAACTTATGAGCGAAATCAAATTCGGAACCGATGGTTGGCGGGCTGTCATAGCCGAGTCCTTTACCACCTACAATGTTAAGCGAGTAGCCAAGGCTACGGCTGATTGGATTAAATCCCAATTCCCGGATAACCCATCAGTGGTTATAGGCCATGATTGCCGTTTTGGCGGGGATCTCTTTGCTAAAACCACAGCCCGGGTAATGGCTCATGAAGGGATTTATACCTACCTTGGGGAAGGTTTCTCTTCCACACCCATGGTTTCGCTTGGTGTCGTAAAATATCAAGCCAGTGCCGGTGTGGTAATTACGGCCAGTCACAATCCCCCTTCATACAATGGCTTTAAGATCAAGGCCCACTATGGAGGCCCGGCTGTGCCTTCCATGATCGAGGATGTAGAAAATCGCCTTCCCAAACATTATGATGAACAACCAGAAGGCTTGGCCACATTGGTTGAACAGGAAAAAGTTTCTTTTGTGGACCTGGAATCCGTTTATGTCCATCATGCAGAGGCGCATTTTGATATGGAAGCCATCCGTAATTCCGGTCTGCGGTTCGCTTTTGATGCCATGTACGGGGCGGGCCAGAATGTGATCAAACGGCTGTTACCCGATGCGGATCAATTGCGGTGCGAATTCAACCCCTCGTTTAACCATGTGCCCCCTGAACCCATCATGAAAAACCTTCAGGAATTTGCTGAACATGTAAAGACCAAAAAGGATATCGCTTCAGGATTGGCTGTGGATGGAGATGCCGATCGTATAGCGCTCTTGAATAGTAAGGGTGAGTTCGTTGATTCGCATCACATTCTGCTTATGCTGATCAATTATTTGTACAACCACAAAAATGAAGAAGGCCTGGTTATCCATTCATTTTCCTGTACAAGCCGTATTCAGCAATTGTGCGAACGGTTCGGCCTTACCAATAAAGTCACCAAAGTGGGCTTCAAATACATTTGTGAAATTATGCTGAGTGACCCGCGAAATACCCTGGTTGGCGGTGAAGAATCCGGTGGTATTGCTGTTAGTGGACATATCCCGGAGCGCGATGGCATTTGGGTTGGCTTGATGATCTGGGAATACATGGCCAAAACCGGAAAAACCCTGAATGACTTGTTGCAGGAGGTTTATGAACTGGTCGGGGAATTTGCCGTGGAACGTAATGACCTGCATATCGATGAGCAACTCAAAAACCGGGTGATGGAAAAATGCCGGGATAATGGGTTTAAAGCCTTCGGGGATTATCAGGTGGAAGCCGTTGAAACCATTGATGGGTATAAATTTCATTTAGGGCCTGCCAAATGGGTGATGATCAGGCCTTCAGGAACGGAACCGGTTTTAAGGGTGTATGCCGAGGGGAATAACCAAAATGAGGCTCAGGAAATATTGAAGGCCACGGAACAAACGATTAAGGAGCATTAAGATTTTGGCACCTGTTTACTTTAAGAGGGGTTTTCAAACTTGCTTTTTACTGCGTTTGTCCAATGCCCTTTGGCATCCTTAGCGTAGCTTAAAGCCTGTTGGGATGTTCTTTAGTGCTAAGCAAAAACCGGAATTCCGGAAATTTTTCATTATTGGCTAAAAAAGCTAATTTTATTTTTAAAATTTAATGCTATGGAAGATTCATCAGGTGCTTTACGCGAACAAATAATGCAGGTGGTTGAAAACCAATTGGTCGAAAATGATCCACCGGAAGTACAGGAGACCCTGGACCGGTTGAAAGCCAAAGGCCATAGTGAGGAAGATGCCAAAAATTTGATCGGGCAATGTGTGGGTGTGGAGTTATTTGAAGTCCTGCAAAGCCAAAAACCCTTTAACCGTGAAAGGTATATCAAAAATTTGCATAACCTTCCTGAAAGGCCCTATGATAGCGCTCAGGAATAATGGAGGCTTTGAGGCATGAGGCCTGTCTGTTGTGCCCTTCTTCAAGCATTGACAAATGTTGTTTTACAGCTTCCATAAAGGGTTTTTGTTTTTCGGGGTTTTAGGCCTGCTTTTGGTTGGAAAAATGGCCTCTGCGCAATCTTTTTGGACCCCTTCAGACACCCTTAATAAACCCAGGTTAAGGGGTGTCACTATAGGTTCTTCTGCGGCATTCGGGGTCACTATGCTTGGCCTCAATGAGTTGTGGTATAAAAATTATCCCCGGTCTTCCTTTCATTTTATCATTGACAGCGATGAGTGGCTTCAAATGGATAAAGTAGGACATGTGGCCGGGGCTTATTACGAAAGTTATACCATGGCCCGGTTATTGAACTGGTCGGGTGTTTCTCTGGAAAAACAAATCTGGTACGGGGGCTTAACGGGTATTGTTTTGCAGACGCCCATTGAGATTTTTGACGGTTTTTCAGCCGGTTGGGGTGCCTCTCCGGGCGATGCCATAACCAATGTGCTTGGTAGCAGCTTATTCATTACTCAGGAAAAGGCTTGGGGTGAACAAAAGATCCGATTGAAATACAGTTTTTCGCCCACCCGATATGCAGATATGCGGCCCGGCTTACTGGGGGAAAATTTCCTTCAGCAAACAATTAAGGATTACAATGGCCAGACTTATTGGCTATCCGTTTCCATTAATGATCTGGTACCCAGAAAATCACCATTACCCGGGTGGCTGGATGCCTCTTTTGGGTATGGGGGACAGGGTATGGTCGGTGGCCGTGCCAATCCGGCTGAATATAGCCACATCCCGCGCTATCGCCAGTATTTCTTATCCTTTGATGTGAATACCGCAGCCATTGATACCCGGAGCCGTTTCTGGAACACAATCCTTCATGCCTTGAGCTTCATTAAATTTCCTGCACCCACCGTAGAATACAATGACCAGGATGGTTTTCAGTGGCATTATTGGTATTTTTAGGGTTAATGGTTTAATGGATTGGTGGGCTTTACTGTTTAAAGCTTATGTAAGAATTTGTTGGGGATCAATTGTAAAAACCCTTGAAATACTTAGTAATTGTAATATCAAACGACCTTTTGAGTTTCCTTTAAATTCATGCATAAGGACCTCCAATTGTTAAGCGAAATTGCTTATGAAGCCAATAAGTCACTGCCTTTTACCGATATTGCAAAGGTACTTTATGGACTGGCAAAAAAAGCAGGCTGGGGATCGGCCGATTTATCAGCCTTAATAGCCTATCTGAAAAAACCAGTAACCTTATTTATTCAGCTTAGCCCTTGAACAAATAGCCATTCTGATTTGCTATTTTTGTAATTATGGTAGATGCAAAAAATGCTTCACAGGTTGCCGTTATTGGCGGAGGGATCATTGGTTTAACTACTGCCTGGCAGTTAAGCAGAAATGGGTTTGATGTCACCGTTTTTGAAAAGGATCAATTAGGTTCTGCCACCAGCTGGGTAGCGGCCGGGATGTTGGCCCCACATGCGGAGTTGAAATTTGAAGAAGTAGAAATGATGCATTTGGGGGAATATAGCCTGGGCTTATACCCCGATTTTTTAAACCAATTAAAGGCTGATTTGGGCAGGGCACCTGTCCTCGATAGGTGTGGAACCATTTTGACTGCTGTTAACAGGGATGATGTGAACCAGATCAAGCGCTTTTACCAATTCAGGGATGAGTTGAACATCAAGGTGGAATGGTTAACCGGCTCAGAAGCACGGGAAAAGGAACCCCTTCTTTCCCCTCGTATTGCCTCAGCCATCTGGCTACCGGAAGATGCGCAAATTGATAACAGGGCATTGTTAAAAGACCTGGAGGCGGTCCTGTTGGCACAAAAACAAACCATTAAAGCGGAAACAGCAATATCGGGAGTCCAGAAGGGAAACAATGGAAAATGGCATGTTTACTGGAAAGATGGGGGATCAGAGTTTGATAAGGTCATTATTTCCACCGGGCCTTGGAAAGGATGGCTGGATGAAAGTCCTTTGAATGATGAGGCTTTTGGTTTCCGCCCGGTGCAGGGAGAGATCATTGGATTGGGCCAAACAGAGGCCTGCCGATTAAATACTATGGTGAGGACGCCAAGAAGTTACCTGGTTCCCAAAAAAGGAGGTCCTTTATTGCTGGGAGCCACAAGTTACGAAAAAGGATTTGATTTCATGCCTGTGGCAGGCGGGGTCAAGGATTTGCTGGAATTTGGTTATGAAGTCATTCCCGCCATTTATGACCTTCCTTATTATGGGACTGAAGTGGGTTTAAGGCCGGCAACCAAAGACAATAGCCCGGTAATAGGAGAAAGCGAGTACCCAAACCTTTACTGGGCGATGGGTCATTATCGGCATGGGTTTCTGCTTGCACCCGCTACGGCTTTTTCTTTAAAAGATTTGGTTTTAGACCGTTGTGCCCCGAGCATTATTCAAAATTTTGAACCGGAACGTTTTGAGGCATAAGTAGTTATCATTAAGACAACGAAAACCTTTAAAAATGGGAAGCTTACAAATTGCTGATAAAACCTTTGGTTCAAGCTTGATAATGGGTTCTTCCTTATATCCGAATCCTGAGGTTATGCGGGAGGCCCTTAAAGCAAGCGGTACTGAATTGGTTACCGTTTCCATCAGGCGGATGGATATTCAAAAGGGTGGCGGTGGCACCATTTTACAATACTTAAGGGAAGATGGATACGAATTGTTACCCAATACAGCCGGGTGTTATACAGCCAAGGATGCTGTTTTTACAGCCCAATTGGCCCATGAAGCTTTGGGTACAAACTGGATAAAACTTGAGGTGATTGGCGATGAAGAAACCTTATTTCCAGATGTCACAGAATTGCTAAAAGCCGCTGAACAATTAATCAAAGAAGGATTTGAAGTCCTGCCTTATTGCAATGATGATCCGATAACCTGTCAGAAATTATCCAATATGGGATGTGCTGCGGTCATGCCGTTGGGTGCACCGATAGGCTCCGGCATGGGTATCAGAAACCCTTATAACCTGCAGATTATCAGGGATCAGGTAGAAGCACCCCTGATTATTGATGCCGGAGTGGGAACGGCCTCGGATGCCGCCTTGGCTATGGAACTGGGTTATGATGGTGTTTTACTGAATTCTGCCATTGCCCGCGCCAAGCATCCGGTAAAAATGGCAACGGCTATGAAGTACGGTATAGAGGCCGGTGCTCAAGCTCATCAAGCAGGCCGTATGGCCAGTAGGCTGTATGCCCGGCCTTCAAGTCCTACTACCGGCAGGGTGTTTCAAAAAGCATCTGACTAATGATAATGGTTCATTTTTAGCCCTGATTATGCCGTGAAACAAAGTTCGATTAATAACGAACAAGAAAATAACCCACCGTTCTACTTCTTTATAAATAATTTTATGGTCATCAGGTGGCTGGAAAGCATTTATGGTTCTACCCCATTTTTTGTGGAAATTTAGTGCTGTGGTTTTACATGGGGCCTT
>CAZJWK010000125.1:0-6797 GCA_964549595.1 uncultured Sphingobacteriales bacterium
ATTAGATCAAAACTTCTCAAAAACATTTCCATAAAATTCATTGTAGAACCCAAAAAAGGACATCGGCTTTTTACGCACTTATGCTATCTACAAAGCGGAAATATAGTAACTTATGTAAATAAAGGTTAGGAGGTCTGAATTTATTTCAACCCTGAAGATTAGTCCACCAAGAATAAGGTTAAATCTTGGATCCGACCCGACAAAGTTATGGGTTTTAAAAGCTTATGACCGGAAAATTTTTACAATTCAAAAATGACACCGATCGATGGGACCCGGCTCCCGATTTCATTTTTTAACCGCTTTGTTTTGTAACGGCCGGTGTTGGGGTTAACGATAGGCTCCCCTTTATCATCTCTTTCAACCGTTAGGTAAGATTGGCCTTTTGCCTGGAAGTTGTAGGCATTCTGTATATCCAGATACACATCGAGGTTGAAATTGTCAAAGTAGAATTTTCTATCGACCCGAACATCTAAACCATGCTGAGCGGGTAATCGCTTTTCGTTGATACGGTCATAATCCGGAACGCCTTCATTCCTGACTTTCCAAACCGGTATCCGGGAAGAATATTCGACATTATAGGGGGTATAGGGGCTTCCGCTTTGAAAACGCCACTTAACCCCGATTTCCCAGTTATTGCCAAATTTCTTTCCCCCTGTTAAAGAAATGATATGGCGGTTATCCCAGGAAGAAGGCACATATTCCCCATCCTGGTTTGTGAATTCGCTCCAGACCAAAGTGTAAGCCAAAACACCATAAAACCCTTTGTAAAGCTTTTGGTTTACCAATACTTCGGCCCCATAAGCACGCCCTTCAGAATTTGGTTTAGCCGGCTGATTCCCGACCACACCAAAATCACCGCCCCGATTGGCTAATGAAATGGCATTTTCGTTTGAGGGGCCTATATCCAATAAAAGCGGATAGTCGTCATACTTTTTGTAAAAGCCTTCTATACCTATTTTTGTGTTAAATTCGGTCAGATAGTCCACTCCTGCTACCAAATGTTTGCTACTTATATAGCCAATTCCGTTTTCTTTGTTAACAAAGTCCCCGTTTTCTTTATAGCCCAGTACCGTATAAGGAGGCTTCTGGTGGTAAATCCCCGCATTGAAATTAAGGGTTAGCGGTTTTGATAGCTCATAAGAGGCCGAAAACCTTGGTGATAATTGATCCAATGGATTCCGGGTTTCTTCCGAATAATCCATGGCGTAAGCCCGTAATCCAAGCGATAATTCTAATTGCTCCTCAAAAAAGCTCTTATCTACCTGACCGAAAAAACCAAAGCGATTAATCCTGATGTCGGATTTGGAAGATATTTCTCTGGTCGAATCCAGCGTTGAAATTTCCTGGAAGGTGCTATTCCTGTAATAAGAATTGGCATAGTTAGCGCCGTAAAGGATTTTAAAACCCCCTAATCTTGTGATTTTTTCGAACCGCAATTGGTTTTCAATCTCATCAGATTCATAATCCAGTATTTTCTCTTCTTGCTTTTCGTAATCATCAAATTGTTGGGCTTCATTGAATAAATGGTACCGGCTGGCTGTAATATTGTAAAAGCCATTGTCCCCGAAATGGGTAAACTTAATACCGTTTGTGTAATTCCATTGGTCATTAACCGCTAAATTGTTCAGGATGTACCGTTGGGTCTCGGTGCCATCTTCATCGGTGTTAAGGGAAAAGTTATCAATGGCACCAATGCCCAGCATGGTAATAAAATTGTTGTTGTCAATCCGGTATTTAAACTTATAGTTCCAGTCGTTGTAGGTTGGCAGAAAAGGCAATCCCAATTGGTCAAAAAGGAATTGAAGGTAAGAACGCCTTGCTGACACAATGTAACTGAAATCTTTTCCTATGGGCCCTTCAACGGAAGCCCCTACTTCACTGGCCCCAACGGTGGCCCGGAAACCGGTGTTGCTTGTGCGACCATTCTTGAATTTGAAATCCAGTACGGAACTCAAGGCGTTGTTGCGTTTAGCCGGGAATGCCCCTGTGTAAAAATCTACACTCTTGATAAAGTCTACGTTAATAATACCAACAGGACCACCTGTGGCTCCTTGTGTAGCAAAATGGTTAATGTTGGGCACCTTGATGCCGTCAATGTAAAAACTGTTTTCATTGGGGGCTCCTCCCCTTATGATCAGGTCATTTCGAAAACTGGGTGTGGTCGCTACGCCTGGAAAGGATTGAACCACATTGGAAATATCCTGGTTCGCCCCCGGGTTTCTTCTGATTTGGGCCTCACTGATATCCCTTTTGGAAACAGGGCTCGAGGCTTCCTTTTCAAAAGGAGAGGTTTTGATTTCTACAGCATCTCCTTTAATAGTGGTTTGCTCCATGGGGATATCCAGATTGGCAGAGCGGGCTTTGCTTACTTCAACCTCGGATAAGGTTTTTTGCTTATATCCCACATAATTCACTGTAATATCATACAAACCCGGTTCTAAGCCTTTGATCTTAAAACGGCCTTTTTTATCAGTGGTGGATCCCTTTTCTGTCCCCCTGATTAAGACGTTGGCATTGGATAACGGCTCATTGTTGAGTTTGTCATAAACACGCCCCTTTATCACACCTTTTTGATTATCCTGAGCATTAGCCTGAAAAGCACAACAAATGACTAAAAGGGAAATAAGGACATGCCTCATACTAATTACTGCTTTTTGTTTTATTGCACAATAATTTTTCTTCGGAACAGGGGTTTGCCATTTTGGGTATTAACACCATTTAGGATATACATACCGGGTTTTAACCCATGAAGGGAAAGGTATTTTTTATTCCATCCGGTGTTGAAAACCATTAAACGGGTTCTCAATTGTTCCCCCTTAAGCGACAACAGGTTTAATCGAACGTTATGCCTTTGTGAAAAATCTCCTTGAATGATTAATTCATTGGCTCTCTTAAAAACCTTGGTGTTTTCGGCAAATGGCTTGTTAAGTGGGTAACCCGAACCGGTATCCTTCGTATCCTTTGGGTAGAAGTACCGCAAGCTCGCAGTGGTATCACTAAAAAGGTTACTATTGATTTTAATAGAATCAATTCTTAGTAATGGGTATTTTTTGTCCCCTACATACCAGGTATAGGTGATCATGTCACTATTAATATTAGGACCGAACTGGGATTCTGAGGTATCATTCCATTCCTGGACATTGTAGACCAATAACGTGTTTTTATAAGTCGTATCGGGTAGCTTCAATGTTCCCCAACCATTGGCTTTGGTTCGGATCCAGCCGGTTCCTTTAAAAGTAAAACCGCTTGCATTGTATTCCCTCCGCCCCGTGTCAAGGTACTCGTCATTGTAGGTAAAAGGCAGGCTGATTACCCGGAAAGGCGTGATAAACTCAATAAGGATATCCTGGATAGAGCGTATACCGCGGAGGTTATTGCCTTTCGGGTCTTTTTGATGAAAAACCACGTTTTCGCTCCCGTATCTTTCTGCAAAGTCTGCATTGGGGAACTCATCGCCCTCTTCTGCGGAGTCCGGATGAATGATTTCCTGAAAAACCGAATCCTGTTTACCAATATCTTTGAAATTCCAGGTGATAGAGTCACCCTTTGGTATAGTCTTCACGGTATCTGAGTAACCAATGGCATAACGCCTTTCTTCGCCAATTTCATAATTTTCAACGCTTTCTAAGGTGGGTTGGGCTTTGAGCAAAAATCCTGAAGATAGGATTAAAATACCGGTAATAAGTGAAAAAATGCGCATAATTGTTTTTTTCAAAAATACCACCTTTTATTGGCTAAAAAAAGCCTTAACAATTGAGAACCAAAAATGTTTAAGGTATTGATGACCTCACTGAATCAGGGAATTAAATAATTCCGGTTAAATGCCATTCGTACTAAGCCTGCCTTTTTAACGGGTCAAAAACTTATTTTGCCCCTTTTGGAGGAAATTCAGTGAGGATTAAAAATCAATCCGACCGGGACGAATATCATCCAGATCATTTGGCAGAGACCATTATTTTTTGTGATAAAATAGCAGGTTAATGTTTATCAAAAACATTTCGGTAAAATAAAAGGATGAGGATAACACCGGTGGTTATGGCAGTATCGGCAATATTGAAAACCGGGCGGAAAAAGACAAAGTAATCCCCACCCCAAATGGGAAGCCAATCGGGTAAATAGCCTTTGATAATCGGAAAGTATAACATATCCACAACACGCCCGTGGAACCAGGTCTCGTAATTAAAAAAGACGCCGTAGAAAATGCTGTCAATGATATTACCTATGGCCCCTGCCAGGATAAGGCTTAAGCTGATCACAAGACCGGTTTTGGCTTTTTTGCGAAGTAAATAGGTTAGGTAGTAACCTATTAAACCGGCGGCAAGGATCCGGAATAAGGTAAGAAAGATTTTCCCGGTACGACCTCCGAATTCCAGACCAAAGGCAATGCCCTTATTCTCGGTGAAATGCAGCTTAAACCAATTGCCGATGATATCAATTTCTTCCCCAAGATACATGGTATTTTTGATCCAAAGTTTAGAACCCTGATCAAGAAAAAGCACACCGATGATAACAATGAGGGCTTTTATGTAATTGCTCAACCTTTCTTTTCCTGTTGTTTGGCTTCAATACTAATGGTGGTATGCGGGACTGCCTTCAATCTTTCTTTTGCAATTAGCTTCCCGGTAACCCGGCAAATGCCATAAGTTTTGTTTTCAATCCTTACCAGGGCATCCTCAAGGTTTTTGATGAATTTCCGCTGGCGTTCAGCCAATTGGCTCATGTATTCCTTGTCAGAAGCAGCATTGGTCTCCTCGAACATTTTGTTGGAAGGGTTATGCTCTTCTACACCATGTTCATTCGGATTTTGGACGGCTTCCAACAAATGGTCATATTCTTGTCTGGCTTTTTCAAGCTTATCTTCAATGATTTGCCGAAATTCTTCCAATTCCTCGTCAGAATAGCGGTTTAAACCCTGATTTTCGTCATTTTGGCTCATAGCGAATCCTGTTTTGTCGTTTTGGGGCAGTAGCGCCCGTTACTAAACCTTTTTCAAATCCAATATGGTATTGTGGTCCTCAATCTGAACCGATTCTCCGTCTTTTAAATCGCCATTAACAGTTAAATCCTCGGCTAAAGTTTCATGTTTTATGTATTTTTCATAGGCCTGAATGGCTTTGGTTATGGTCTCATCAGCACTGATCCTGACACTTATGTTGTCGGTAACTTCCAGGCCTTTGTTTTTTCGGAGGTTCTGGATCCGGTTTACGATCTCTCGTGCCAGCCCCTCGTTTTGAAGGGCTTCCGTAATGGTTACATCCAGCGCAATGGTTATCTTACCGGTAGTGGCCACTTGCCATCCGGGAATATCTTCTGTAAGGACCTCAACGTCATCCAATCCAAGGTCAATGGTTTCGCCTTCCACCTCAAGCACCAGATTACCTTCTTGCTCCAGTTTACTGATGGCATCCTGGTCAAGGTTTTCCACCACTTGTTGAATGGATTTCATCTTCTTGCCGTATTTCGGCCCCAGCTTTTTGAAATTGGGCTTGGCACTTTTCACGACAATATCGGAGGAATCTTCCATATAGTCAATATCCTTGACGTTGATCTCGCTTTTGATAAGGTCCTCCACTTCCCGTATTTGCTTACGCAGGTTTTCATCGGCTGTGGCTACAATGATCCGGTTGAGCGGCTGCCTTACGCGGACATTTTCTTTCTTTCGCAGGGATAAAGCCTGGGTGGTTATTTCCTGGGCCATTCCCATTTTCTCCTCCAGGGCTTTATTGACCCAATTTTCATGGTATCCCGGGTAATGGCTCAAATGGACAGATTCCTGGTTAACACGGCCGGTCACAGCATTGAGGTCCCGGAATAGCTGTTCTGAATAAAACGGAGCAAACGGGGCCATCAGGTGAGCAATGGTTTCCAGGCAGTAATAAATGGTTTGGTAAGCGGCAATCTTTTCCTCGGTATACTCACCCTTCCAAAAGCGCCTGCGGGAAAGGCGCACATACCAGTTGCTAAGGTTATCCACTACAAAATCCTGGATTTTCCGGGTTGCCCAGGTGGGCTCATAATCATCCATCAGCTCCTTCACTTCTTTCACCAGGGTATTGAGCAGGGAAATAATCCAGCGGTCCAGCTCCGGTCTGCGTTCGATAGGAATTTCTTCTTCGTCATACTTGAAGCCGTCAATGTTGGCGTACATGGCAAAAAAGCCGTACACATTAAAGAGCGTGCCGAAAAACTTCCGCTTGGTTTCGGCCACACCCTCCGGGTCAAACTTCAGGTTATCCCAGAGCTGAGCATTGTGCACCATGTACCAGCGGGTCGCATCGGAGCCTTGCCCGTTCAGCATGTCGAACGGATCAACCACATTGCCTAACCGCTTGGACATCTTATTGCCGTCTTTATCCAGCACCAGCCCATTGGCTATGACGTTGCGGTAAGCCACGGAATTGTAAAGCAGGGTACCCAGCACATGCAGGGTGTAAAACCAGCCTCTTGTCTGGTCCACGCCCTCGGCAATGAAATCAGCCGGGAAGTTGTGCTTGAAGATTTCCTGGTTTTCAAACGGGTAGTGCCACTGCGCATAGGGCATGGCCCCGGAATCAAACCAAACGTCAATCACATCCTCAACCCGCTTCATAGGCTTACCGGAGTCCGAAACAAGGGTTACCTCATCCACATGAGGCCGGTGCGGGTCAAAATCATCACTGAGCGGCTCTTGCTCAAAACCGGCTTCACGGGCTTTTTCCACCTCCTGCTGCAATTCCTCGTAAGAGCCGATGCACTTGACTTCAGAACGATCCTCTGTAAGCCAGATTGGAAGCGGTGTGCCCCAATAACGAGAGCGG
>CAZJWK010000126.1:0-6785 GCA_964549595.1 uncultured Sphingobacteriales bacterium
GGCAAGGGAAAAAGAAAGGCCAGGTCGCCCTTGTAAACCTCAGTGAATTGATGAAAGTCTACCGCAACCATTTTAAATAAGATTTGAAGTAGATGCTTTAACAATACTCATATTTTGGAAAATTAACTCATCAATTCCTAAAGGATAGAGGGTTAAGAGTTGGGACTTTTAAATTTAACCAGAAACCTCCTCAGAAGTCCATTGATCCGTATATGCAGCCAAAAAGGAGAAAATCAGATTGACCATATTTTATCTTGTTTTAAATTTCTAGCAAGGATTAAAAATTCAAGGTAGTAGCCTTTTGGACTATAATGCTGGAAATATCCAATTCCCTTCTCCGCCAGCTACGGAGAGAGGGGAATATAACTTTCCCTTAATGAACCAATTAATTTTCACCTCCTTTTATGGCCTGACCTAAGCATGATAAATGTCATTTTTTGAATAAGCCAGAAGCCCTTTTTTTGTGGTATAAAACTTAATTCAAAAGCCATGACCAAGTTCCTTTTTGAGCGTAAACCTTGGTTTGTTTATTGGGAGTTAACCCGAAGCTGCGAGCTGGCTTGCAAGCATTGCCGGGCAGAGGCCATAAAAATGAGGCACCCGCTTGAACTTTCATTTAATGAATGCCAGGAAGTTATTCACCAAATCAAAGGGTTTGGCAAGCCATATCCGCACTTGATCGTAACAGGCGGGGACCCGCTCAAAAGACCGGATTTTTTCGATATCCTTGAATACGCCATTGGAGAAGGCATACCGGTTTCGGTTGCCCCAAGCGGAACTTATGCCCTTGATTATCGAAGCATCAAAAAATTCAAAGATATCGGAGTGAAGGCCATGTCCTTAAGTTTGGACGGGGCAACAGAAACTTCTCATGATGCCTTCCGCGGTGAAGATCATTGTTTTCGTTGGACTATGGAGGCAGCCCAATTAGCGAATGATATCGGGATGCCCTTGCAGTTCAACACGCTTGTCTGTTCCGAAACCAAGGATGAATTAGCAGCTTTACACCAGACCATTTCCCAATTTGATGTCATGCGCTGGAGCGTATTTTTCCTCATCCCAACCGGTCGAGGCTCTTCCTTAAAATCCCTCAAGCCGGCTGAGACGGAAGCCATACTGCATTGGCTTTACGATAAGGTGAAAACTTCTCCTTTCCCCATCAAAACCACCGAAGCACATCATTTTAGGAGAATTGCTATCGAAAAATTAGTAGGAAACGGATGGGGCCAAGAAGCCATTTGGCATTCACCGATTAGCAGAGGGTTTGGGATCCGAAACGGGAATGGTATCATGTTCCTCTCCCATATCGGAGATATCATGCCCTCAGGCTTTTTACCGGAATCCGCGGGAAATGTAAGAAAGGCCTCGTTGGTAGATACCTACCAAAATAGTGAACTCTTTACCCGTTTGAGGAAAGTGGACGAATTTCAGGGAAAATGTGGTTATTGTGAATTCAACGAAGTATGCGGAGGGTCGCGTGCCCGCGCTTATGCCGTCAATGGCAATCCCTATGGAAGTGATCCCTATTGCACCTATAAACCGTCACCGGAGTTAAAAACAACGCGTGAAAAAGTCATTTGAAGAACCCACCCACGTAGTACAGGTTACATAATCGCTAACGACAAAATATTGCCAGCTGGGTTTTTTCTTTAGGGAAGTATAGGGTGGGCAGTTAAGGATGTTCCAAATATTACACCCGATTACTACCTAAAGGGAGAACCCCAACCCTGCAATTTCTCAAAATTGGTCTTTTTAACCTTTACTTACCTTATTAAATCCGGATTGAACTTGACTGATGGCAATCATGCCAATTCCAATCACCAGCATTGCAGTAACAATTGCCATTGACAGATTAAAACCCGTTATAGACTGAGATTGCCAATAAATGCTACCACCCTGTAAAAAAAACAACAACTCCATAATAATAAAACCAACCCCAGACAACCAAACACCGCCTTTGAGCATATTGAAAGGCTGAAGCTTTTGGTACCGTCCTAACCAGTACAATAACCCAAAACTTGTAAAACCCAACATAACCCAGTGCAAAAAGCCAATAACAGTCGGTCTCGTTTCAAAAGCTAACGGCTTAAGGACTGGCAATAGGGAAATCCCTTGCATAATAAATTTCCCTACCAGGCAAACGAAAGCTAAATAAAAAAGCCATCTTAAATAATGATTGCCTTTCTGTAGCGGTAATTTGATTAATGAAGTTAACTCAGGCCATAATAAGCCTATCCCAATGATTTGAACAACCACCGAAAACCAAGTCAAACCTTCCAAAAATAAGGGCAACTCATAACCCATTAGGGAAATGAAAAAAGCTGGAAAGGTGCTCAGGAAGAGCAGCCAGAAACCAGATTTAGCTCTTAAATCAGTTATTATCCTTGTATTGTGAAGCCACAAACCCATCAAACCAAAGGTAAACCACCCGTTATACTGGAAATGGAGGTAAAAATAAATGGCCTGCTCATACCAGTGGGTATCCTTTAGCCCTTGAGCCCCAATATAAGCCAAAGCCCATGGGCCCAAAGATGACAAGACCATAAATACAATCCCACCGGCCATAAACTTCCGGGTTAAGGGATTCAGATGAAAGGTGTTTTTTGACCAACCTTGGAATAATTTTATGGCAAATACATAAGAAAGGATGATATGCATGGTAGAGAAACCAATGGAAAAGCCCCCGTAACCCTGAAATGGAAAGGTGAACAACATACCCAGAATGGCAATCTGGGTCATCCAGAGAAGTCTTCTGAAGAAGGTTTTCCGAAACCCTGATTCCCCGTAGGCCAGCCAAATAATCCCAACCACCAAAGCCAGGTAAACCCATCCTAACATGGCCAGATGAGAATGGGCGTGAAGTAAATATTGGAAGTTAAAACCAGATAAGTATCCGCTTTTATTCAACCGGAGCCCCAATCCCAAGACCGTAGCAATAAACCAATAAAAAAGAGAGAGAATAAGCCAAAATCGCCCATTGGAAACAAACATGAAAGACTAACTTTCGGGTTGTCTTAAGGATTGTAACTTTTGTTCATCCAAAAGTTTTATCGTTTTTCCATTAACAGCGATCAACTTTTCTTCAGAAAGGTTGTTCAGGGTCCGAATGACTGTCTCGTAAGTTGTACCGGCCAGGGAAGCCAGGTCTTTACGCATCATTCTCAGATTTAAGGTTGCTTTATCATTATGATTCATACCATATGCGTTCTTAACCATAAGGAGGGCATCGGCAATCCGGTTTTTTACACTCATGTGAGCTAAATTACGCATCCTTCTTTCAGCCGTTTTAAGTTCCTCGGCATAAAACATGAGTAGCTGATAGGTCAATTCATGATTGGTCCTGAGCAATTGGTCAAACAATGAATTGTCAATGAAACAGATCCTGCAGGTTTCCAGGGCAGTCGCTGAAATAGGATAATAAAGATCACCGCCAAATCCCCTGTGACCTAAAATATCGCCCGAATTGGCAAGCCTGACAATATATGATTTTTGGCCTTCCCATTTTTTATGGACTTTAACCTTGCCTTGATAAATAAAAAATATGCCATTTACGGGACTACTCTCTTCTATGATGAGCTCCCCTTTCTTGTATTGATAAACCGATTTGAAATGGCTTATGAAAGACCACCATTCGGGATAAGCATATTGCTTGATAAAGCAATCGTCATTGTCGCACTTTTCGCAATGAATGGGATTAGCTTTTTTCAAAATTATGAGTTTTTAGTAGGTAGTAAACAAGGTTGATTCAAATCAAGTTGCAGCAAAAAGGAGAGCGGTTAACCCTATTCCTTCCCCTTACTGGATGGGTTCAAAATGTGCAGTGAAGTGCCTCAGAAATTTGGGTTCTTTGGTGATCTTAAATCCCTTTACGTGATCCTTTTCCTCCTTAATGATCCGGAAAATATCCAGGACATAATCCACATGGCTTTGGGTATAAACACGTCTTGGAATGGCTAGCCGAACTAACTCCATATTAGCGGGGATTAATTCCCCCTGCTCATCATATTTACCAAACATGACAGAACCAATCTCCACGCACCGGATACCACCTTTTTTGTAAAGCTCACAGGCCAAGGCTTGTCCGGGGTATTGGTTAACTGGTATATGCGGATACAAAGCTTTGGCATCCACATAAACGGCATGTCCGCCAATCGGTTTAACCACCGGAATGCCCATCTCATCAAGGTTCCTCCCTAAGTAACCAGTGCTACTAATTCTGTAATGTAAATAATCCGGATCGAATACCTCTTTTAAACCCTGGGCAATGGCTTCCATATCACGGCCTGATAATCCCCCGTAAGTTGTATAGCCTTCTGTAATAATCAAAAGGTTGGTACAAGCTTCCGCCAATTCAGGGTTATTCATGGCTAAAAAACCACCAATATTGGCCAGTCCATCTTTTTTTGCACTCATGGTAGTGGCATCCGCTAAGGCAAACATCTCCCGGGCTATTTCCTCATAGGATTTGTTATCATTGCCCGATTCCCGGTGTTTTATGAAATAAGCGTTCTCCGCTACACGGCAGGAATCCAGCACAAAAAGCAGGTTGTACTGATCACAAATTTCCCTCACTGCTTTCAGGTTCTTCAGGCTTACTGGTTGACCTCCACCCGTATTATTCGTAACCGTCATAATCACTGCCGCTACATTATCAGCCCCCTTTTCCTGAATTTCCATTTTAAGTTGCGTAGTGTCAATATTTCCCTTGAAAGAATGATCATTTGCGGGCTCCAGTGCTTCAGGAATAGGGCAGTCAATGGCCTCTGCACCGGAAAACTCTACATTAGCCCTTGTGGTATCAAAATGCGTATTACTTAAAAATACTTTGCCGGGACCACCCAAATGACCGTATAAAATGCCCTCAGCAGCCCTACCTTGGTGGGTCGGTAAAATATGAGGGAAGCCTGTTAATTCCTCAACTGCTGATTGGAAATAGGCCCAACTCCTGGCACCCGCATAGGATTCATCGCCTTTCATAATACCGGACCATTGTTCTGTACTCATAGCTGAGGTCCCACTATCCGTAAGGAAGTCAATCAACACCTGGTCTGATGTCAATAAAAACGGGTTATAATAAGCTTCCTTTAAATAATGATTACGGTCGGTCTCAGTACTTACCCGAATGGGCTCTACAGACTTAATCTTGAAAGGTTCGAATATAACTTTATTTTGCATAAAAATGGCTTTAAAACCGCAATGTTAAAGCTTCCTGAAAGGTTAAAGTATGACATTGGTCATATCGGTCTCTTTTGATTTTCATTTAAATGCTAAAGCTTTTTTATTATGATATCCGTATTTAAGGAATAACCCTTCAAAGTATAATTGAGCACCCTTAGAAAAGTATCGGACAACCCAAAACAACCGGATATTACCAGAATTTTCAAAAAGGCTAATCTTTTAACGTTGGTCTATAGGTCAAAAAACAGGAAGTTTAGCTTTATGATATTTTAAAGCCATGCTGGAATTCCTTGCCCCTGTAGAGGAATTAGGCTAATTTAAGCATTGCTATAACACGGTAACAAGGAACGGTAATTTCTAAAATTCGGGCACTAAAATTTTTGTACTTCAATAGGCACGTTATTCAAAATCCGTTGAATGAATACCTGGCCCATCACTTAAAGTTTGGTGACGTAAATGAAAGCTGGCCAATGCTTTAGCTTGAATCGTCTCCATCTATCTTAGGTTCTTACCCAAAATGACAAGCCCAAATACCCTTTAATATGACTTAAATCATAGTTTAACCTAACCCATATCATTTTTTCACATTACTTACCCCGGCATATTTGTAGTCAGCAAATGATAGCGGTTCAACTTGGGGATGCCCCAATTTTAGTTGATCTTTATTAAAACACCCCCAAGATCGGCTAGCCGATCCTGGGGGTGTGGGCTCATAGTTAATTTTGTAAATGAACAATAAAAAACAAAAGCTATGAGCAAGATCAAAAATTCTTATCAAAATTGTGAAATGCTTAACGAAGTTATGAGGCAGCCGCTTGAAGCCAAAATCCATCTTCTTCAAAATTACAATGAAATGGTTCATTATCTGGCCAACGATATTTTGGAAGAGCTTTGTCAAAATTATTGTGGCCGCCCTTATGAAGCATTTGGTCAAAAACAATTTGTTAGATATGGTACTAATCCGGGAAGTCTGAAAATTGGAAATGAGAACCTTCCTGTAAAAGTACCACGGATAAAGGACAAGGAGGAGAGTAAAGTATTCAACATTCCCGAATACAAGGACTTCAATAAGCAACAAGAACCAAGTGAGGACTTACTTAAAGCTATTGTTAAAGGAGTAAGTACCAGAGATTATCAGGAAGTTTTTCATCACATTGCCCAAGGCCTTGGATTAAGTGATTCCCAGATTAGCCAGGCTTTTAAACAAGAAAGCAGTGAAAAGCTTAAGGAGTTTCAGGAAAGAGATTTGTCGCAATATGATTTGGTAGGCTTGATGATAGACGGAAAATTTTTAGCCCGTGAGCAGATGATCATTGTATTAGGCATTACCAGTGAAGGTTTTAAAATTCCTCTTGATTTTATACAGGCTACTACAGAACACCATCGTCCTATAAAGGAGCTTCTTGCCAATCTCAAAGAACGTGGGATGAGTTTCGAAGAGGGGCTTTTAATTTCAATTGATGGAGCAAAAGGCCTGCATAAAGCAGTAGAAGAAGTTTTCGGCCATGTGGCCTTTATTCAACGATGCCAATGGCATAAAAGAGAAAATGTCCTTAGCTATCTTCCTGAAAAGAACCAGGAGCACTATAAGAGAAGAATACAGCACG
>CAZJWK010000127.1:0-6771 GCA_964549595.1 uncultured Sphingobacteriales bacterium
CCACAGAGGGCACAGAGGTCGCAGAGATTTCGATTAAAAGCATCAATAAAGAAAAACAGGACTTTTTATTACGCCCATTTGTCTTATTTTAGGCTAAGTGAATGGAACGCTGGTAACGCTGATCGGGCGGATAGGCGCTGATGACAGTTAGAATATCATCTGTGGTCAACAGCTAAATCAGCGTCATCTGCGTTCTATTTTTTTTCTCACCACAGAGGGCACAAAGGTCGCAGAGGTAATTTGAATGGGAGTAGTAAGGGTCTAATAACACAACAAAACAACCGACCCGCTTTCAAACTTATGCTACTATGTTTCTACGGTATTTCCATGTATTTCAACGTTTTTCCAATACCACTTTTCCGCCAACTTCAAACGTATGAATCGCATTTCGCTTGATCATTACAATAGATAATTCAAATAATTATCGGGATTAATAATTTCAAAATCCGCCTGATAGGCTTTCTGCCAGGGCCGTGGCGGTTTGGGTTGTTTTTTGGTAGACCATTGGATTTCATAAGCCGTAAGCTTGCCTTCTCCTTTTGCCACCGCCTCAATTTCCAGTTATTGATGAATACGCGAGAGATAAAGCTTGTTAAAAGAAAATGGTAACCCTCAAGCCTAAAAGGTATTTTTTCACCTAATTGACCAATACCCTCCATCCAATATTAAAACCATACCGTTTTCGCTCAATAATTCTTTTCCACTGAAGCTTTAGGCTTAGATTGCTGGTAGGCTAAAATTTTATACCCTTCAGCCTCTTTCTTTTAACTCTTTCTGCGCAACCGCTCAAAAATCTGCACCTTAGCCAAACCCCACTTCTGGAATAAATACTGAAAAGACGTTTTGATGACGCCCAATCCATAAATCGTGCTTTTTTTAAGGTTAATGGAAGAGGCTTCTCCAAAATACTTGGTCGGGCAGGTCACTTCAGCAATCTCATAGCCGGCGTAAAAGACCTGGGCCGTGATTTGGTTATCAAAGACAAAGTCATCAGAGTTAGCGCTAAAATCCAGGCTTTCCAATACTTCCCGGGAAAAAGCCCGGTAACCGGTATGGTATTCGGAAAGTTTTTGGCCCATGAGGATATTCTGGAACAGGGTAAGAAATCGGTTGGCCACATACTTGTATAAGGGCATGCCCCCTCTAAGAGCGCCTTTACCCAAAATCCGGGAGGCATAAACGACAGGGTAAACATCATTGGCAATAATACCGGCCATGGCAGGGATTAATTTTGGCGTGTACTGATAATCAGGATGAAGCATGATAACGATATCCGCTCCCAGTTCAAGGGCTTTTCGGTAACAGGTTTTCTGATTGCCCCCATAGCCAAGGTTTTCCGGGTGCTGATAAATGTGCCGAATACCCAGGCTCTGACCAATTTTTACGGTTTCATCGTTACTGGCATCATCCACTAAGATCACATCATCCACCACTTCAAAAGGTATCTCATTGTAGGTAATTTCCAGCGTAGGCGCAGCATTGTAGGCTGGTAAAACAACAACCACCTTTTTTCCGGCAATCATATCGGAGCTTTTTGGTCTAAGGGGAAATAACCAGGATTCTCACGAATGAAGGAGACGGTTTCCGAAATATCCGGGTGAAGCTGCCGATCCTCGTCAATAAAAGGTATCTGAGTGCGGTAATCATCCTTAACCAGTTCAAGGGTCTTACCCGTCTTTTCAGGTTTTCGAAAATCCAGGGCCTGGGTTGCTGTGAGTAATTCAATGCTTAGAATGTATTTCAGGTTAGTCAAAACCTGATAAGTTTTCAAGGCAGCATTCGCACCCATGCTAACATGATCCTCCTGCCCATTGGAGGAGGTTATGGAGTCAGCCGAAGCAGGTGTACACAATTGCCTGTTTTGGCTACAAAGGGAAGCGGCCGTGTATTGCGGGATCATGAGTCCCGAGTTTAAGCCCGGATTGGCGACCAGGAATGCGGGCAAGCCCCTTTCTCCGGAAAGCAGCTTGTAAGTCCGCCTTTCGGAAATACTACCCATCTCACTCAAGGCAATCGTTAAGTAATCCAATGCCATCGCCAATCGCTGCCCGTGAAAATTTCCCCCGGAGAGGATCTCACCTTCATCCGGGAAAAGATTGGGATTATCGGTCACTGCATTGATCTCCTGCTCAAAAATGGACTCTACATGTTCAACGGCTTCCAGGCACGCTCCATGCACCTGGGGGAGGCAACGAAAAGCATAAGGGTCTTGCACTTGTTTTTTGGGCCTTTCCATTAATTCACTCCCGTCCAGTAAATTCCGGATATGGGTAGCCACCCGCTCCTGACCCCAAGCATTTCGTGCTTGATGGATCAAAGGATGAAAAGGTTCTAATTTGGCCTGAAAACCATCTATAGCCATTGCTCCTATTCCATTGGCCCATCCCAGCAACTCCTTTCCTTCCTGAATACAATGGGCACCATAAGCGCTCATGAATTGCGTACCATTCAGTAAGGATAAACCTTCTTTGGCCTTTAACCTTAAGGGTTCCAAGCCTTTTTCCTTTAAAATATCTGCTGTGGTACGCTTTTCCCCGCCATACCAGACTTTACCCTTGCCAATCAAAGGGAGGCTTAGGTGGGCCAAAGGGGCTAAATCACCGGAAGCCCCTAAAGAACCCATTTCGTAGACCACAGGAAGCACATCCGCATTGTAATGCCAAAGAAGACGCTCAACCGTGGAGACCGTCACCCCCGAGTGCCCATAGAGCAAAGACCGGACCTTCAGCAACAACATCATCCGGATAAGATCGCGCGGCACTTCCCCTCCGACTCCGGAAGCATGGGATAAAACAAGATTCTCCTGAAGCTGACCCAATTCCTCATCGGAAATCCGGATATTGCAAAGATCCCCGAATCCCGTATTCACCCCGTAATATTTGGTGTTGGTATGGGTTAGTTTTTCATCAAGGAATTCCCGGCATTGTGCAACGTTTTCCCTACCCCATTCGGGGAGTTCTACTTGTTTGCGCTGCCGGACGGTTTGTACCAAAGCATCGATGGAAAGGGGGTCCTTGTCAAACAAATGGTCGCTCATAAACGGCTGTTTGGGTGAAGGAATGCTTTGACTTTTTCGAAATCCTCATAATCCCATTGCTGTCCACTTTCCATGTGTTTAAGGGTGAATTTGCTGTAACCCGAGTCAGCGGGATTAAGGATTAGTGCGTAAACAACTTCCCGTTTATCGGCATATTTCAATTGCTTGCCCAATCGTTTGGTATCTGGGGTGACCTCGGTTGAAATGCCCCTTTTGCGTAATTCGGTCACCACCTGGAATGCATACACTTCTTTTTCGGCATCCTGTTGAATGACCATTACCTGGGAACGGTCACCCGCCATTTCCGGGAAAATACCTTTTTCTTCCATGAGGTCATAAATCCGTTCCATACCGAAGGAAATGCCGATACCAGAAACATCCGGCAGATTGAAATAATGGGTTAGGTCATCATACCGCCCGCCACTCGCAATGGAGCCCATTTTAACATCCCGGGGAACCGCTTCGAAAATGACACCCGTATAGTAATCCAAACCGCGGGCCAACGTAAGATTGAAATCCAGCTTAGTGCTGTTTAGCTTCACAGCATTGACCATCTCATTCACGCGCTGAATTTCTTTGACCCCCTCCAAGCCGGTCGAGTTTGCATCAAAGTACTCTTCCAGGAATTGGATTTTTTCTTTATAGGTCGTGTCTCCTAATACCGGTTCGATTTTGGCAAGCACCTCACTGGGTATACCCCTTTGATCGAGTTCTTTCTTAACACCGTCCAGCCCAATTTTGTCCAGCTTGTCTAACGCAATGGTGAAATCCGAAAATTTATCGGCAAAACCAAACGACTCAGCAAAGCCCATGAGAACCTTGCGGCTATTGATCTCCAGGTTGACCTGATAAATACCCAATTCATCAAAAACCGCATCAAAAAGGGTGATCATTTCTGCTTCGTAAACCAGGGAACGGCTACCGAGTACATCCGCATCGCACTGGTAAAATTCCCGATAACGACCCTTTTGAGGCTTATCCGCTCGCCAGACAGGCTGAAACTGATAACGTTTATAGGGAAAACTGATTTTATTGGTATTCATGGCCACATAACGGGCCAATGGCACAGTTAGGTCATACCTTAACCCCTTATCACTGATATAGGGAAGCAATTGTTTGTAATCGCCTGATTGCCAAACCTCACCGGGCACCTTTTCAAGGTAATTCCCGCTTTTCAGGATCCGATAAAGAAGCTGATCCCCTTCCTCACCATACTTTTCCGTAAGGGTTGCACTGGTTTCAAAAGCAGGTGTTTCCAGGGGATAGTAACCGAAATGTTCAAAAATTTTTCGAATACGGTCGAAAATATAATTCCTTTTATACACTTCATCCGGCCCGAAATCCCGAAGACCTGCTGGTAATTGGGGTTTTACCATGTATCAAATTTTACTGCAAAATAACAACGAAAATTGAATTAAGGCCAAATTTTGGGAAAATTCGAAGGCCTAATGGGCTCAAGAAGTCGGGTTCATGGAGCAGACCACCTCAGTCATCAGTCAATGGCCATAAAGTGTTAAAGCAATTTTCCATTGTATCGTTTCGGTAAAATGATGCGCCACCTTTTGATTTCCTTAATTTCGAAAAGGAAAAACCTTAAAAAAGGCTTTTGCTTAGCAAAACCATTTACCAAAATAATGCCCCCTAAACCCAATAACCCATTTAAAAAACCGGAGCATTACGTATTGTTGGGCCTGTTTTTATTGATTTGGGTCTACATCATGGTTAAAGCCCACACGGTTTTTTACATCCATGATGAAATCGTCACCAAATGGGCTTACATGATAAACTGGAATCCATTCCCCTATCAAGGCTACGTGGATGCCAACAACCATTTCCTGAACAGTCTATTCGGGGGTTTTTTCGTCCGGCTTTTTCAAGACGATGCCATAGGCATTATCCGATTGGCGAACATACTGGCTTTTGGGTTATACGGCTTTTCTATATGGGCATTTAAACGTTTCTTCCGGCAAAAAGGAGCCTTTTACCTTTGGGTAGTCTTTTTTGCCTTTACACCCTTTATCCTGGATTTTTTTGCCCTGGCCAGGGGGTATGGGTTATCGCTTGCCTTATTAACCTTTGCCCTATTGCAAAACGCTTTGTTTTTCGAAAATAATAAAACCCAACACTTCCTGGGATGTATATTGGCTTGGTTACTGGCTGTTTATGCAAACATGACCCTCATGCCTTTTGCCTTGGCAGGTATTTTATACTGTTCTGTTTACCTATGGAAAATCCATTCCGGGAAATGGATCGTTGTCTCAGGCATTGCGCTCATTCCGCTGGGTTATTTGGTCCAATATGCATTTCACCTGAAAAGCATTGGCAAATTATACCTCGGCTCCGGAGAAGGCTTTTTTAAAAATACCATTCATCCTATTACAGAACCGATTTGGTCCATGAAAAATCCTTATTTTGACGGGCTTTTAGTGGTCGGCTTTCTATTCATCCTAATCTCGTTTGTTAGAATGCTTTTCAAGCATAAAAACCTTTTCAGTATAAAGGGTATTTTTCCCTTATTCCTCATTTTAGGGCTTGCAAACATTTTCGGACAGCATTTCCTGCTTGATGTCAACTACCCTTATCACCGGGCTGCCCTGTACCTGGTTGTATTCTTCCTGGGCGCATTTCCTTTTGCCCTGGATTTTTGGGGCTTAAAAAAGCCCGTTATACTCCTTATCATCCTTCATTTAACCGCATTGGGATGTCAGCTAAGCTTTGACCGGACCATGGCTTATCCGGATGAGCATTTTGACCAAGCCCTTGTCACAAAAATGCCGGAAAACGTAAAAGGCATTCCACCCGCTACCGGTGGCCCTAAAACGCGGACAGACAATGAATTAACCCGGAAAATGGATCTTCCTTTAAACGCATTCCAGGAGTTGGAAAAACCAACAGATACCCTGGTAGACTATCTGCTTACCAAAGGAAAAGTCAGAGCCACCATTAGCAAATTGTATAAACCCGTTCATAACGATGAAATTTCGGACTTCACCCTTCATAAAAGGCATGACTTTCTGCCCAGGCAAAAAGTGGATTCCCTTTCCCGGCCGATAAAAGGGGTCCAACCTTACTTTGACCTTTACCGGGATACATTGGACCATCCCTTGTACATAAGATGTTCCGGGGAAATCGGAAAGGTTGACTTTTTCAAAGAAGTTATCCTGGTATTTGCCGTTAAGAGCCTGGAAAACGAGGCAACCCATTATTACGAAGCCATTCCGCTGATTAAAAGCCGGCCCGTAAAAGACGGCCGGATTACCTTTGATGTCACTTTAACCATACCCGAGTACATGGATAATGACAAGGTAAAGGTTTACCTTTGGTATAAAAATGATCAAAAATTGAATGGAGCCGTTGACCTTGACGTTTATAAATTGCGGTAGCAGCCCATTTTTTTCTTTTTAGCGCCTCACTTCTTAGAAATTAATGATTTCAAGATCTAACCCATTTGAATACCTTAAAAATCTCAAACCTCCTGACCTCTTTTTAGATAAGTTGCTATATTTCTGCGTTTCAGATTATATAAGCGCGTAAAAAAGCGATGTCCAATTTTGAGTTTCCATCCTATTTATTTTTGGCCTAAAGATGGGCTTTTTTACCTTCTCACTTCAATCCTACCTAAGGGGATGTATCAAAAGTCTTTTATACCACTTAAAGTAAAATAACCCAATTAAAATGTTGATTTTCAACCTAATATTCAAAAGACTTTTAAAACCAAAAAATCATGGATTTTT
>CAZJWK010000128.1:0-4578 GCA_964549595.1 uncultured Sphingobacteriales bacterium
TAACTCTGAATTTAATATTTACCTAAAGTGCTAAACGAGACTTTCGGAATTTGGGAAAATCATGATTTTTTTGCAATTTAGGGAAATCGAATTAAATACCAAAAGCAGATTTAAGCATTATTAATGACGCTCATCAAAAATACAAGCAATACTATGCAGAAGTAAAAATGAATGGTAACATTTTGCTTTTAAGCTCAAGGCAAAACCGGCTCTATCCTTGAGATGATGTGGCTCGAAAACGGGATTTTGTACGTTATAAGGTAGGTAAAAACAACCTTAGCCCTATAAAATCTTGGGAATGAAGTATTTAAAAAATATCCTTGTGACCACGGGAGGACTCGAACCCCCAGCCTTCAGAACCGGAATCTGATGCTCTATCCCGTTGAGCTACGTGGCCTAATTGTTATTTGCAAAAATAACCACTAAGGGATTGCCAAACAACTTTTAAGGATTTCTGGAGTTTCCTTAAAAATTATCCTCGGCTAATTGTATAATTAGCACTGGCAGGGATTCTGTAGGCCAACAAGGTGCAATCCCGCTTTTTTCAGAATTTCAGGAAATTTCTTCAAAAAATTAGGTGTGCCACGAGTTTCTTTATTCCATTGGTTACTTCTTGCCCTGATAATCATGGCACACCTGAGTAAACTGACCAGCCAAAACTACCACCAAAAGAAAATTTCCAGCCATCCTCGAATTTCGACTAAATTTTGGGGAAACTCCAGTTAGGATTTGGTGACGGATAAACTTTCATTAAAAACGTTCGAAAATTTTCAAAAAAATCTTGTCTTAGAACCACCTACCTTATCCAAAGTCCAGAGATGTGATCATACTACCACCAAACTCACCCCGAAAACCACTGAATAAAGAAATGTAAAAATGGCAAGTTTCTTCAATTGAGGGGCAAAATCTGACGGATTCTGGCCTTTCCATATCTTTATCCCATTCAAGCCAAAAAGGACAAGCACCAACAAGAACAAATACTGCCACCAAACATCATAAACACGAATGGCATACATAATGGTAAACAAAGCGCCCAATACCAGCAACCATTCGTGATAAACCTTAGCGCGTTTAAGGCCCAACCGAACCGGCACAGTTTTTTTATTGCTGCCCTGATCGGTAGGAAAATCACGCAGATTATTAATATTCAGGACACCGGTGGAAAATAAACCCATGGCAAAGGCAGGTAACAATACCCACATATCAAAACGTCCTACTTGCAAAGAATAAGCGCCTCCCACAGCCAAAAGGCCGAAAAAAATAAACACGGAGACATCACCATAGCCTTCATAACCATAAGGATTGGAGGAAGCGGTGTATTCATAAGCGGCTATAATCGAAAAAATGCCTAAGATAAACAATAAACCCGCAGCTTTATAGCCTATCACATTAATACTCAGGTACAAAGTAGCCACTCCCGATAAAAAAGCCAAAACCCCGGTAGTGATAACCCCTTTGCGAATTTGGGAAATGGAAAGGGCTCCTGAATATACCATCCGTTCAGGGCCATATCGGGTTTCATTATCGGCCCCGTGCATAGAATCCCCGTAATCATTGGCAAAGTTACTCAGTATCTGGAGTAAAACAGCGGTAAGTAAAGCCATTACCCCTACAGCAAGGTCAAAAGCACCCTTTTCCAAGGCTAAAAAATTTCCGAGTAATATCCCGGAAACAGCCAAAGGTAAAGTACGTGGGCGTGCTGCTTTAATCCAGGTTTTTAGGTTCGACATGCCTTAATCGCTTTAATTTGCTGACCTGTCGGTGTATTAGGTTTATTAATGGATAACTGTTCGTGTTATTACCGGAAACCAAGTGAATGATCGAACGACAAAACAGGGAAAAATAAACAGGACTTACCATAAGCCGAAATCAAGCAACCAAATCCTTATAATCTGGCTTTTCTTCCATTTTTCAGAACCCAGAAAACATTTAGGGATACCGCGGGTACTTATTGTATTCCGGTTTTCGCTTTTCAAGGAAAGCATTTTTCCCCTCCTTGGCTTCATCACTAAAATAATAAAGCAGGGTAGCATTACCAGCCAACTCCTGCAATCCGGCCTGGCCATCTAATTGCGCATTGAAGGCGGACTTCAAGCAGCGGATAGCCATCGGGCTTTTTTCAAGGATCTTGTTGCCCCAATCCACTGTGGCTTCTTCCAATTCGTCAAGGGGTACCACCTTATTGACTAATCCCATCTTCTCGGCATCTTCAGCAGTATATTTTTCGCACAGGTACCAGATCTCACGAGCCTTCTTCTGACCTACTATACTGGCTAAGAAAGCAGCCCCAAGGCCTCCGTCAAAGCTGCCCACCTTAGGACCTGTCTGCCCGAACATGGCATTATCGGCTGCTACGGTCAGGTCACATACTACATGTAGTACATGGCCTCCGCCAATTGCCCAACCAGCTACCATGGCAATGACCGGTTTTGGAATAGACCGGATTTGTTTTTGCAAGTCCAGAACATTTAACCTGGGTACTTTGTCCTCTCCTACGTAACCCCCTTCCCCACGAACCGATTGGTCACCCCCACTGCAAAAGGCTTTACCACCCTCACCGGTCAAAATCACCACACCAATGTTTTCATCCTCCCGGCATATATGCATGGCATCACTCATTTCTTTTACCGTCAGAGGAGTAAAAGCATTGTGTACACGAGGGCGATTAATACTTATCCTGGCAATCCCGTTGTAATATTCAAAGAGAATTTCTTCATATTCTTTGATGGATTCCCAATTAAATTTACGCTCCATAAGCCGCTAAATTTAGATTTTTTGAAATGAAACCGGTTTAATCTATGTAAAGGGCTTCTTTAGCCTTATTCACAATCTTTGATGGATTCGGTAAAAAAGCTTCTACCAAATTAGGGGCATAACTCATAGGCACATCGGCGCCTGTTACCCGCTTAACTGGTGCATCAAGGAAATCAAAGGCATTTTTCTGAACCTGGTAGGTAATTTCTGAGCACATCGCAGCCAGAGGCCATGACTCTTCAATAGCCACAATCCGGTTTGTTTTCTTGACAGACTCCGTAATAGTATGGTAATCCAGCGGACGTAGGGTGCGCAAGTCTATCACCTCTGCATCCACATCAAATTCTTCCTTTAACTGATCCGCAGCCTTAAAGACCTCTTTCATCATCTTTCCATAACCTACCAGGGTAATATCATCCCCTTCCCTTTTTATTTTGGATTCTCCAATGGGAAGGCTATAAGGTTCTTCCGGCACTTCTCCACTATCCCCATACATCACCTCAGATTCCATGAAAACCACAGGATCATCATCCCGGATAGCCGATTTCAGTAAGCCTTTGGCATCATAGGGTTCTGATGGTACTACCACTTTCAGCCCCGGCGTATTGGCCAACCAATTATCAAAGCTTTGAGAATGCGTGGCCCCTAATTGACCGGCCGAACCTGTAGGCCCCCGGAAAACAATAGGAATATTATACTGCCCCCCTGACATAAGGTTAATTTTAGCAGCAGAGTTGATGATCTGGTCAAAGGCCAACAAAGCAAAATTCCAGGTCATGAATTCCACAATCGGGCGTAAACCGTTCATACCCGCACCGACACCCAAGCCGGCAAAACTCAGCTCGGTTATAGGGGTATCAATAACCCTTTTTTCCCCGAATTCCTTAAGCATACCCTGGGTTACCTTGTAAGCACCCTGATACTCCCCTACTTCTTCGCCCATAAGGAAAACTTTTTCGTTTTCCCGCATTTCTTCATTCATGGCTTCCCGGACAGCCTGGCGAAATTGGATGGTTCGTGCTTCTGCCATAATGATTTGTTCTTTAAAACCCTACAAAATTAGGGACTATCCGTTAATTTTCGATTATTTAACCTTCATTATTTAAACTCCTCAAAATAAAGAATAAAAAATGTGAAACCTCCTAACACAAATGCTTGGCTAATTTCATTTCACATTTTTATAAGAAGCAATAAATTTTAATTTTGATGATTCAATACTTTATCAGTTTATAAAAAAAGAAAATGGCTTAATGCCTTTTCAAACCCAAACATTTAAGAACAATATCTTTTATTGGATGGTGTTAGGTTGGCTTTGTGGAGGATGCAGTGCCGCTTATGGGCCTCCTATGCTGGTATCTCAGGAGCCTTATATGCCAAAGCCCGCCTATAATGGGGATAGCAAAAGTAAATTATATGCAAATGTCGAAATGGCATACCATGCTTCCTCAAATGATCCCAAAGACAGTGCGGATGAACTTGGCCACCTGAGTGCAGGAATTTCCCATGGGACAACCACCTCCCTGGCCAATTTTTCTTACGGGTTGTATGGTTTCGGCGGTTACCATAGTGTAAACCGGATTTCACCAAAAGAGGAAAAAGCTTTTTTTGGCCTTAAAGGGAAGGGTTCAATGAATTTCAGGACTAGTTTCGAAGGTTTTGAATGGCGTTTTGTCGGGATAGAAGGTGCTTTATCCCAGGAATTCGGGCCCTATAAGCAATTCCGTGAACAACACCGTGATACCCTCAGGACTATTGCTAAAAGCGGTGTTAAAGCCATAGCTTTGACATCGGAATTACTAACCCCATTAGAAAACGATAATTATA
>CAZJWK010000128.1:4678-6662 GCA_964549595.1 uncultured Sphingobacteriales bacterium
CTGTTTATTCCATTGGCCCCCATGGTGAATATTGTGGTGGTAGCTTTGATTTCGACTGCCCCTTAGGCTCTGCCTGGTGGGGATTAAATGCAGGATTGCAATACTCGTTTTAAAACAATTCAAGGTTGAGGTTGCAAAACAATAAGTAATGTTGATAACCTTTTGGCACCTGGCAAGTATGACTACAAGCCATCATTTAACCTTATTAAAGGAAAATTTTGGTTTTTTTACCATTCTATGATTTTGATAGCTTTGTAGGAACAGGCAATTGATAACAAAAAGCGATGAAATTAGACAACCCAACCACCCTTGAGGCTGTAGCGGATTTTTTGGGTTCATCCTATAAAGGGAACCCTAACCAACCCATTGAAGGACTGAACGAGATTCACAAAGTAGAGAAAGGTGACCTGACATTTGTAGACCATCCCAAGTACTACGACAAAGCGTTAAATTCTGCGGCCACGACCATCCTTATCAACCGGGAAGTAGAACCTCCGGATGGGAAAGGGTTAATTGTAACGGACGACCCTTTTGAAGCTTACAACACATTGACAAGTTATTATAAGCCTCATCATGATGATCCTGGTAAAGGTCAATTTCACCAGGGCGACCAGGTTAAAACCGGAAGGGGAACCGCCATTTTTCCCGGAGTTTATTTAGGCAATCATGTGGAAATCGGGGAAAATTGCATAATATATCCTAACACCGTCATATACGCAGGGACAAAAATCGGGAATAACGTCATCATTCACGCAAATTGTACAATTGGAGGAGATGCTTTTTATTTCAAGGATAGGGGAACCTACCATGATAAACTTGAATCCACTGGCAAGGTGGTCATTGATGATAAGGTTGAATTGGGGGCTGGATGTACAGTGGATAAAGGCGTTTCAGGCCTGACCTACATAGGTAAGGGGACTAAATTGGATGCTCAGGTACATGTGGGTCACGGCGTGGAAATCGGTAAGCATTGCATCATTGCCGCCCAAACCGGCATAGGAGGCAAAAGCATACTTGAGGACAGGGTTAAGCTTTGGGCTCAGGTGGGGATCAACAAGGGCATTCGAATAGGAGAGGAAGCTGTAATACTGGCATGTAGCGCAGCGAGCAAATCAATGCCGGGCGGGGATGTGTATTTTGGCTCCCCGGCGGTTCCTAAAAATCAAGCCTACAAAGAAGTGGCAGCCATGAGAAAACTCCCTGAATGGATGAAAAGCATTGAAAAAAAGGTAAAATCCTTGTTCAGCGGATAAAATGGTAATGAGAAGAGCCTATCCGTGAATTTTCGAAGATTCTGCGAAAAATCCAAAAATCGTCTGTTGAATTTGCTGAGATCGAGTGAAAGGAAATTTTATTTATAACCACATGGCTTTAGATTAAGCGAAATCTGAATGACAAAAAATTCATTAAACCAAAAATAAAACGCCATTTCAAAAATTAACTCCAACTTTTAAACCAAACACCTATTTGAATGACAGAAAACGAAATTTCTTAGGCTATTCGAGGGGCTATTTTCAAAGTCTATAAGCATTTAGGGCCAGGGTTACTCGAATCGGTCTATGTAGTTGCCCTGAAACATGAGCTTCTCAAATCAGGTTTTTCCGTTAAGACAGAGGTGCCCGTGCCAGTTTTTTATGAGGATGAACAATTAAATCTGGGTTTCCGGTTAGACATTCTGGTCAATGAAAAAGTAATAATCAAAGTAAAATCCATTGAAGAAATAGCGAATGTCCAACATAAAGTAGTCTTGACCTATCTCAAAGGTTCTACCCCATTTTTTGTGGAAATTTAGTGCTGTGGTTTTACATGGGGCCTTCGGGATTTTTTCGTTGCCAACCAAGGCTGATCCATTGACGCGTAGGCCCAAGCGTAGGTGGTCATAGAAGTTTCCGTTGAAATAGCAATGGGTTTGGAAATGGCTGAATAGGCGGACAAGGTTAAAAACCTCAATCTTTTAAGCAACTTCATCTAGTAATGACAGTGC
>CAZJWK010000129.1:0-6635 GCA_964549595.1 uncultured Sphingobacteriales bacterium
GCATTGATCTGATAGCTGACGAACCCTTCTCCTCTTCCGGTGGAATCATTAGGTGGTAGGAAACCCCTGGTTGGATCCTTAGGAGGCAGTCCTGTCTCAGGATCAATCGTTCTTATTGTCCAAAATGCTTTCCGGTTTACAGGGTCAATGCCGGCTTTAATTCTGACAATGACCCGGTCATCACCTGAACCCAGCGTATACCTTTGCGTAGTTCTTTGCCGGTCCGGCAAATCAAATGTCGTATCGCCAAAACCAAACTTACCAAGCTGAAAACTTTTTATATCGGCATTATCCGGTAAAGGATTGGTGATTTTGACTGTTTGAGCGGGTGAAGTGGCAGTAGGCTTATTTTCAAACAAGATATCATAATTCATGGTTTTGCCGGGTTTAATAAGTTTAAGTTCAGTATAACCGGATGGCCCTATTATTTCGTTGGGATCTATACTTTCCACAAAGTTCGTAATAGGCCCATCACCACCTCCCCCGCTATTATTATCATCTTTACACCGGTTTCTGGTTCTTTCAAGCATTTTTGGGGAAGTGGGATCACGGGGGTTATAGTCCGGATTGGGAATTTCGTATTCTTCTATGCAGCGTTCCTTTCTGAATTTTTTCCGGAAATCTTTATCATTTTTAATGCAATCAAAAACAAAATCCACCTGGTCTGAATAATGCGGGTCACTTCCAACACCGGGGATTCGATTCCACCATGTTGACGCATTTTGTTTTTGCTCATAGACTTTTTTACCAAATTCGGCATAATCATCAGCTCTTTTAACCCCAAGCTTTTTGAGCGCTCCTTTTGAGGCCTGTTCAGCTAAATTTCTTTTAGCCCATGCTGAAGGCGTAAAGGGATGAACACAGATGACCTGGTTTTTCAATTCATCCAACACCTCCTTTTTCATGTTGTCAATTTTTAAATCCTCACTACAGTTATCCAATTTGCCGGAAGTATTCTTCCACTTACCTAACTCACGGGCTATAAAAGAATCCATGGAGTGTAAAAAGCGTGAAGTACCCAGGTCATCCACATCCCCTGAAAAGGCCCAATCTGTTTTCGGATGATCGTACCAGAAGGCCATAACCTGAACACTGGCGTTTTCAAAAGAAGTCATCCTGAAAGTAAAGGTAGTCTTGGAGGAAGATGGGACAACCGGGTAGTAAACCGAGTAATACTTGATGCCTAAGGTATCGCCAATATTACCCTTGCCTGCGGGATTCGTGGAGAAGTTTTCGTAAACAGCATCACTACCGTTAAAACTTACACTGAGATCTCCTTCTTCCAGGTTTTTTGAAAAGAAAACCACATTTAGCGAAACATCATAAGCATTGGCTTTTCCTTTGTTACCGGCAAAAACCCTGGGGTAGACATAATCCCCTACTAAGCGAATATTGGGGGTAGAGACAGAAGTTGTTAGCTCCCGTGTGCCAGTATCCTGAACTTTAAACCCTTGATCAAGCCTGGTTTTATCACCATTATTTTTAACGGCATACACATCATATTGCCCTTTGGAATGGCCCCGCAGGTCAAAATGAGCCCTGCCTTCGGTGGAATTCATCACAGCCTGTTGAATAGGTTCAATGGTATCTGTGCCGTTTTGGTTTATCAATACAAAATTCGTCTTATCCTCAAAATCAAACCCATAAATTCCCATAACGATCATGCCTTCATTGCTGCCTTCTTCAGGATGAACCCGCTGTATGCTAAAAGTTTTACTTTCCGCAAGGATAGAATAAGGGGCATAGGCATTGTTATGCGGAATATAATTACTCCGGGTCAGGATATAATCTTTTCTTGCTTGATCCTGGGACGGGATAATAATGTTTTGTTCGGCATCATAAGGGTTGTTATGCTTATGATCATAATGCAGGCGGTCGGGGATGGCTTCTGAGCGGGTATAAAGCTCAGTGGACAAGTTTTTATTATCAGGCTCGAGCTGAAGGTAAATACCTGTATCTTTCCCAACATCTAATCGATAATATGCTGGTTCGGAACGATTTCCGATGTTGACATAGCGATCCTGTCTTTTGTTATCCATTTCAAGGGTATCCACGAAATTGATGTAAAAACTGTCAGCGATTAAATGGGTGTTGTTGTTTTCATCGGTTTCCGGTATTTGGTTCAGTTTATCTAATTTCAGAAAAATCCGGTAATAGCCGGGCTTCACTACGGGATAATCCAAGTCTACCTGAAAAGTCATGGTATTACCAGCCTGGATCCGGGTTGATTTCAATTGACCATCTTTTTGGGGATCGCCAGAATCCCAGACGGTATCCTGACTAATATGAGTACTGTAGTACCAATTTCCTTTCACTTGGTTAGGGCCGTTGTTGATAACCTCTGCCTGGAAAGTAAGGGACTTATCACCCCGATTGGTGATATTAATGTTATTAACTTCCAAATCGGCCGGGGGCGTTTGTTTAACCTGAATTTGATTGGAACTCACAAAAACATTGTTAAGCTCATTCCTGTGTTCATAAACCTGGTCTTCTGCATCGGCTTTGATAATCAAGTAATAATAGCCATCCAGGTTTAAGGGAATAAAAGTATCAGCTGTAAAGTTTTTGCTGTTGGAAGTTTTAATGGTCTCACCCTGTTGCCGTATGGAATTGATTTTAACATCATTTTCATCAAGGATTTGATCCCTGGAAAGGAATAAGCGGTCAATCCAGTTTTCTTTTTTCAAATCGCCGGTTCCCTGGTTTTTGATGGAATAATCGACCTGCAGTTTTTGACCACTCCGAACCTGGGATGGAAAATTAGTGATAGTCGCGTCCAGGTCAGCCCAGGGTGATAATTGAATCTGGATGTTCTTTTGAGCAGTGTTATTGGCTTCATTGTATTCAAAGACCTTGTCTTTTTTATCCAATCGAATGACCAATTGATATTGCCCTTCTTTTCCATCCGGGACCTGAATGCTTGCTGAGTTTTGATTGGACTGATTCCCGGATAACTGGCCATAGTGGAAGGTATTATTCGTTTTTATAATTCGACCGGAATTATCCTTCAGGAGCACTAAATTTTTCCAGCCACTTAAATTTATCGGATCCTTGGAATCATTTTTTGTGGTGTAATTAAACTTAAGCTTTTGACCGGATTTGGGGGAATTTTTTAAAGAGATGGATTGCACCATCAAGTCACTGACAGCATTGGAATCCCGGGCTATTTGGAATGTATTGGAATTCAGGGCATTGTTGCCTTCGGCATTGTGTTCATAAACATCATCTTCATAATCGGCCTTTAAACTCAGGTAATATTGCCCGGCAGCAACATCCACAGGTATGTTAAACGTTTTCTTTAATTGATATGAGCTATTGCCTTGCAGGGTAAATCGATGCTTTTTAGCACTCAAACGGATAGAATCCTGACTTTGGTCGTGAATCAGGAAAATGCCGTCTTTCCAGTTGTAATAATCAATTTGGCCGGATTTCTGATTCTTAATATCCGCTGTTAAATTGATTTGTTCACCGGTTTTACGGTCCTTCGGATTAAAATTCCAGCTGGTTGGGGTTAAATCTTTTGGTGGAGCGAGGTTAATATTGATTTTAGAGCCGGTTCTTCCTTTGTTGTTATTTTCAAAAGGAACCTCACACACTTTATCAGGCTTATCGGTATAAGCAAACACGTAATAGTCACCCGGTACATCAGCGGGCATTCGGAAGGTAACCTTATGCTTCTTCTTATTCCCTGCCTGAATATTACTTTTCAAGGCAGCGAGTCTTAACAAGCGATCCTTATCCACATCCAGGTTCTTGTCTTTGGAAAGGTAAACCCCGTTGTAAAGGAATCCATCAACACCGTGTTGATAATCGGTATTTCCATCATTTTTAACCGTCAGTTCTACTTCCACGCCGTTTTGCTCTGTGGTGGGATTATTGGTAAGCATGCTAACATTGTTAACCATTAAATCCGGCTTAGGCCTGATTAATAACTCGAAGGTATCACTCAGAAAAGTATTGTTCAGTTCGCTGAGTTCTGTAATGTCCGATTCGATATCGGTAATGATTTGAAACCGGAAGGTGTCCGTTTCACAACGCGGCATTCTGAAAGAATCAAAAACCTGCAATTGTTCCCCAGGTTTCAGAGAGTCGCTGTGCGTAATGGTGCCAAGTTTTTCCTGAGTTCCCTCATTGGTCAGTATCACTTTGTCGGTCCAGGCTTGGCGGTTCATTTTATCGGAGCCGGTATTTTCAATGGTATAGTTAAAAGTAGCATATTCACCGGAAAAATATTTTTTGTCAATGTTAATCTTGGCTACCTGTAAATCCGGCAGGGGCGTTTGGTTCACATTGAAAGCGGAGGAAATATGGGTGTTAAAAGCTCCTTCATTGGTCTCCGGGATGTCATCATAACGGTCAGTATAAGCTTTTATGTAATACTGACCGGAAAAGCGCAGGGGAAAGGTCGTCTTAACACTGGCTTGATAGGTTTGCCCAGGTTTTAAACTGATGGATGATTGTTCGCGCTCTTCAAGCACGGTAACGCTATCAGCGGGAATCAATTGGTTTTGAAGGGCACTCTTATTACTACTGATATAAAATTTGTCATACCAAAGCCCTTGTGTTTGTTCGTTACCCGTGTTTTTAACCGTGTATGAAAATTTGAGTTGCTCACCGGAATTAATGTTAGAAGGAACCTGAACTTGGGTAATGGTTAATTCGGGTCGGTCACTTAATGTAACGTTTAATGGCTTACTAATGACGTACAGGTTATTGGATTTATTTTCAATGGTTCCACTATCATTGGTATTTATGAGTACATAAAATTTCCCTGCACTGTCAATAAAAGGGAATTTAACGCCTAATTGCCCTTTATACGTATTTCCGGGTTGAAGGTCCGATTGAATCCGATTATTGCCCAAATGGAAATCTTTTCCTTTGTCAAGCTGCTTATCCCTGGATAAGTAGACACCATCTTCCCACAAACTGTTAACAGCAATGCTCCCGTCATTTTTAACGGTCCAATCCACTTTAAATGATTGGTCACTTTCAATAGATTGTGGGGAAATAGATGCTGAATTCACTACCAAATCTGCTACTGCTTGAATTTCATCAGCCCCAATATCGGGCTTGTTGGGGTCCCTTTGTTCGCCGTCAATATCTGTGGTAACCTGGGATAAAGGAGTAGCTTTTTCCTTAAGACTGGTATTGGTTACATGTAGATTCGTATCCGATACAAAAGCCGGATCTACATTAAGCGAATTGGCATCGGTATTTTCCTTTTGCTTAAATTTTGTGAAACTTTTAATGGTATCATTATTGGCCGGATTAAGATTTTTGGGAATAACTGCGAAAAAATTGCTACCGGTGTAAAAATTATTGTGGTCCGAAACGAAAGAATTGGTATCATTATAATTGATTACAGCGCCCTTTTTAGCGGCAAAAATGTTGTTTTTATACACGCTTTGACTCCAATATCTAGTGACATAACTGCCAATTTTGGTGCCCTTGTTTAAGTAAACATTGTTATGGTAAAATTCACAGTGGTAACTTTCTCCTCCAAAGCCGGTCAGGCCAACATTACTGGCACTAATAAAATTATTGGCAATTAAGGCATTGGCCTTTTTAGTTGGGGGGGCGATATTAATTCCTGATCCAAATCGGAGGATTTTATTCTTGACAATTTCCGGCTTTATCACACTATTTAAAAAGATGCCGGTACCGGAATTATTTAACCCCCGAATGTCATTATTTTTTATATGGATATTGCGGCCCTTGGTAAGGGAAATCCCATCGTCAGAAAAAATTTTGTTGTTCTTAATCGTAACATGCTCAATATACCTTGCATCCAAGAAGGTAGAAATGGTAAATTGTCCATCACGGATAACATTGTTTTCAATGGTTATTTGGCGAATAGGATTTTTATTGAAAAAACCGGTATTTTCCACAATTATGTTATTGCCAATGTCGTACCGGTTTTTAATCAAG
This sequence comes from uncultured Sphingobacteriales bacterium, assembly GCA_964549595.1. Lineage (GTDB taxonomy): Bacteria > Bacteroidota > Bacteroidia > CAILMK01 > CAYYUA01 > CAZQQN01. The sequence goes on from CAZJWK010000129.1 coordinate 5,929, forward strand.
CAATGCTTAATAGCAATGTGGGTACCCCCTTTTAAAATGTGAAAAGGATAGCGAAATTGTCCTGAACCGCCATTCCTGGAAGAGACCTCAACAGTCAAATACCGAAAGTTGATATGGTCTGATTTTTTTAGCTGAAAACAAATCAGCGTATCCCTCCTCCCTTTTTGAAGGATCTTGACGTCCTGAGTGTCTTTGGTACTTGATTGGAAGGTGACCGTATTTTGTTGACTGACACCGGAAACAGAGTCTATCTGAATCCGTTCCCTGTAAAGTCCGGGTTTAATATTAATAGTCACCGGCCCACTTACCCCTTTATTATTAAGGGCTGTGGCCGCGGCGCTAATACTGTCAAAATCTCCGGAACCGGTGGTATCTACCGTATAACTACCGGAAAGGCCTTGTCCGGTTACACCATTAAAGCCTGCAATAAAAAAACCGAATGTAACTAATAAAAGCGTAAAAACTTGTTGAAAACTTTTCATAAGTAACCTCCATTTTGTCGATCGCTGGAAAGATTCCTCTTTAAAAAATTTTAGCAGAAATTCTTAAATCCTATCAAATCTTTATCACAAATTTTAGTCAAAATTGCTATTTCTCAAAATAATAAAGCTAAAAATAGAGGGCTTATGAACCCCTGTTGTTTGATATGTTTGGGGATGCCTCAATTTTAGTTGATCTTTAAAATCAACTCCAGGATCGGCTAGCCG
>CAZJWK010000130.1:0-6562 GCA_964549595.1 uncultured Sphingobacteriales bacterium
AATAAGGGTGATTCTGAGGGGTTGGATTTCCCTTCAGGAGAAGGAAAGGTTTATCATGGGAATAGTAACACGTAGTAACAAGTGGTAATACGTAGTAATATGGTTGTAGTGCGATTGGGCGTTGGGGTATTTTAGGATAAACGATGGAAATAAGGTGGAAATAAAGTAAAAATGTCATTGAAATGAGGGGGGTCAGAGGGTTGGATTCCCTTAACCAACAGCAAATAGCCAAAAGCCAATAGCCAACAGCTAATAGCCAATAGCCCACAACCCCTCATCCCCGCAATTCAGAACCTTGACCCCTGAACGCCCTCACCTTTCCCATTATCCATTTCCAAAGGGCTTCAAACGGGATCACTTCCAGGTCTTCATAGCCTCCTTCGTATCGGTATTTGGTATTCCGAAGTAAATCATAAGTCTGTTGGGTATCCGAAATGACCTTTTCCGGGTCAAACCCGGCCTTAATGGTTCGATGAAGCAAGCGAAAAAAATAATACATCCTTTTATGGGCTTTGCGCCGGAGGTAACGGTTCATGTAAATTTTTAGGCGCTCTTGTTTATCCAGCAATGCATCCCAATTACCCCTTTCAAAATAGAAAAGGACTTCCAGGAGGATCAAAACAGCATTGAGCCCATATTTATCCGAGGATTTCCGGTGGATTTCATTGATTAGCTTATAAACTTTAAACGTACCCCTTTTGCTTGGCTTATGGGTTGCCTTTGAGTCCCAGCCGGCTTCTGCAATAAAGGACAGGAAACCGTACTGCAAAAAGAAAAGCTCCCTGAGAATGACCGGCAGGTTTTTAAACGCGCGATTGTTAAAAACCTGCCTGATTAGCTGATTGGCCTTATAATAACGCCCCGTTTGGGTTAATAGCAACAAATAAATGTGATTGAAATAAAACCAATTCCAGTTGGTGCTATCAATCCCTTTAAAGGCTTGATCAGCAAATTTTTGAGCTGTTTGAAAATCCCTTAAGTTCAGGCAGGCCCCCATTTTTTTGAAGTTAGACTCACCCTGGTGATCGGGATGGTTAAATTCCGGCCGGTTTTTTACATAAGCATCGAAGGTTTGCCAGTGCTGAATAACCTTTTTAAAATGATGATTCAGTTCATGGTAAAAGGAATAAAGCCGGGTCCGGTAAAGCAACAACCCATAAAGGGGCCTTTCCCGGTAAGCCTTGTCTGCTTCTTTTAAAGCCCTTTGTAATTGGTTTTCAATTTCAACGGAATAATAAGAAAAATTCACAAAATGCAATTCAAGGGCATGATAGGCACTTTTTACCCGGTTTTGTAACTGCAATTGGTACAAGGCTTCCTCGTAATAATATTGGTAATATCGAAAATTCTTATTGCTGCCCGACAGGCTGCTGAAGATCATAAGCATTTCTGAGGCTTCATGAAGGATTTCAGGCAAATGGTACCGATCCCCTAATTTAAAGGCTTTGAAGCTGTAAGTTTTAGCGGGTCCCTGGGCATTTAGAAAGCGCAGGAACCGGGCTATAACCATATACTGGTAGCCTTTGAAAATCTGTTTCTGGTAATGATAGGGCATCCTATCCGGATCGATTATTAGCACCAACCGGCTAAGCTTATCGGTGAGCCGTTTCTTGTCAAACCGGTTTGCCTGACCACGGGAAATGACATCCGAATCGGGATTCAGCATGCGCAGGTATTTGGGTGGCTTTCTCCCGAAATCTCCTTTCTGGAAATACCGCATCAACTGCCAATCTTCTCCCTTATACAAATTTTTATGAAGGAATTCCCGGAGATCTCGGATTAACATGAAAGCGTATTTGGTTTTTCAAAGCAACAAATAAGGCATTATTTTACAAAAACAAAATCATTAAATACTGAAAAACAGGGAAAAAGTAAAAAATACTTCCTTTTTTTATAAAAATGACTCCCTAACAAAAGCTTGTTAACTGATTCAGTAAAGCCCCTATGATCCCCGGATATTAGCAGAAACAAAATTTATCAATTATGCAAAACAAAAGATGCTTTTCGCTCATAGGATTACTCGTTCTGATTGTGCTAATCCCGTTTACCGGCTGTCAGAAATCCGAATACGGAAATGTAAAACCGGCTAATCACGATCAGGGATCTCCCGTTTATGCCAACCTGGTTGAACAAAACGCTGCCAACAGTTTAAACTACCTGGGTACCCATCACAACCAGGCTCACGACTACCAGGCCGATGAAGACTGTATCGATTCCACCGAAAGCGTGCGCTATGACAAGGTCAAAACCTTTATGGACGATTCCCTTTCCGGGAACCACTTTTTAAGCTTTACTGAGACGGAAACGGAATATGAAGCCTTCCTCGGGGATACCGCAGGTACCCGTTCCGGGTTGATCGATCTTTCCACAGATTATTTCCCCGATTACCTTAAAAACAATGCCTCTTTGAGCAGCACCGTGGAATCCTACTTTGAAGACCTGGAAGATCATTACCAGCAATTTAGTCACTACGATTCATTGGTAGCCGACATCGAAGGGCTCGAATCCGATGTAAAATCCGATTCCGGTTTAAGTGATGCCCAATCAGACCTCCTCCTGGGTGCCCTGGCGGTAGCCCGGAATGACCTGGCTTATTGGGATGATGTCAGGGATGATGCGGATCATCAAAGGGAGGTGATTTATGAAATAGCCGTGACATGTCATTCAAATGCATTAAATCCAAGGAGGTAATTCCGAAAATCCTTGTCAAAGAAAAGAGTAGGAGCAAAAATTGTTAATATTTAATTATGTGGACCAAAAAATTAATTATTTCAGGCGTTTTTTTAGGGATATTCCTTTTAGGAAATTCTTTATTGGCCCAGGATATGGGTTGCGGAAATTGTGCTAATTTCGGAACCTACCGCCAAGGCAATGAAACAGCCATTATTAACCATTTTTTCACATGCCCCTCAAACAATTGTAATGATGCAGGTGGAGCATTTAACCTTGTAGGCGGCTCTAATTCTCGGGATTTTTTTAATACCCAGGCAGCAGAAAACTCCATAGCTTATGGTGACGGGGCAAGGGTAAATGGCCAGGAATCCTTTGTTTTAGGGACCAGTGTGGACAATAACGGTTTTAACAAAACCTATGTTTTTGGTGAAGGTATTCAAGCCGTTGCTGATAGGTCTTTGAATGTGGGATGGAATGGCAATTTAGAATTTGTAGTAAATGGGACCGCGGCACCAGGAAATCCCCAGGGAGTATTCATGGCACCCCCGAATACATCTCGTGTGGGTATTGGTACGACCAATCCGCCTAATTCCAAATTTACCATTGAAGGGAACGGAGGCCCGAGCAATACTGACCCGGCAATTTTAGTAAGAGACGCCAACCAGAATAGAAGGTTAAACATTAGGAATGACGGCTGGACCGGTTTCAGCAATGACCCCAGTGCGCCTTATTTCTTTACAGAAACAAACAGATCTCCTTTTACCCAGAACTCATCTGGTGATGGCAAAGCCAATATTGTCCAGAACTACGATAATTTTCCTTCTTTTAAAAATTTAGCAGGTGGAGGAGGAAATGATGCCAAATGGCTGGCTTTAGGCGAACGCCCGCCTGCTTCTTCTACTACCAATAATGACCAAGTAGCTTATGGGCTGGCCAATGTATGGCAAAACAATGCCGCCAATTTTGTGTTACTGGACCAAGATCCTGGAACCAGCGGTCAAACTGCAGAAAAGGATTTGGCCATTACCTTCCAGGATGTTTGGAATCAAAGCAGTAGTTCGGCACTAACAGATCCAGCCAATGCAGGCAATCGCATCCGGTTTCTCTTTAGAAACTCGAATGATATTGATGACAACAACTCCAAATTCGAACTCATGAGCCTCGAGCCCACAGGCCAGGTGGGTATTGGTGATTTTAGCGGCAGCCAAACCCCAAAAGGAGCCAAGGGCGCCCTGGACATTCGTTCAGAAGGCAATGGTACTGATATTATTTTCAACGTTAGAACGGATGTTACCAATAATCCTCAAACGGCTTTAAGGCTAAGAGGAGATGGGAATTTTGGTGTTGGTACTCCTTCCCCATCTGCAAGATTGGTGGCGCAAGGGGATGGAACGAATAATTCTGCGTTTGCTTTTAAAGCCCAAGATGGTAATGGAAATAACATACTTTCCATTAGAAATGACGGCAGAGTAGGAATAGGCACTACCTCGCCCAATGACCAACTTGAAATTACATCTGCTGATCCAATTAAACCGCAAGGTGGTGATTGGGATGCTCCATCTGATAAAAGGCTTAAAAAGAATATTGAAAATTACAAAGATGGAATAAATGAATTGATGAAAATCAGACCTGTATGGTATGAGTATAATTCAATAATGAAGCAGGTTGATTCAGATGAAAAGAATATTGGGGTAATTGCTCAAGAAACAAAAGAAGTTGCTCCTTACATGGTAGAGAAATCTTATAAAGTGGATGGGAAGAAGTATTATACATTAAATTCAACTGCATTTACTTATATGTTAATAAATGCTGTTCAAAAGCATGAAAAACAACTTCAAGAGCAAAAAGCCCAAAACCAATCGCTTAAAGATAAGGTCCAGAAGCAAAAGGAACAAATCAACCAGCTTCGTAATGACTTGAACCAATTGGCTGAGCAGGTCAACGGCAATGCCAATAGCTTTGAAAAAGCGGATACTGAAAACCTAAATAAACGCACGGTTTCTATTGGTAAGAACGACAATGCCAAGCAGGCCATGCTGCTCCAAAACCGACCCAACCCGTACAGTGGGGAAACCGTCATTCCCTACTACCTGCCCAAGGATTTTAAAAGCGCTAACCTGTTGATCACCAACACCAATGGACAGGTTATCAAGCGCATCACTTTGCAGCAGGCTGGTAAAAGCGAACTCACTCTTCGCACTGAAGGCTTGAATGCCGGGCAGTACCTGTATAGCCTCATCGTGGATGGGCGTAAGATCCAAACCCGGAAAATGGTGATTAGTAAAAAATAATGGTTAAAAGCAATGGTATTTTGTGGCCGGCCCTGAGCTTCTTATCAGGGCCGGCTTTTTTAATGGTAAACTTGGCATTCCATAGAATTGTTTCTAAATTGTATTGGACAAGTAAGTAGCTTATGCGAATTTTATTAACTTTTTTGTTTGTTTTTTCCTTTTTGTTTTCTCAGGCTCAAAAAGTGGAATGGTTATCAACAGCTGGTAATGACAATTATGAAAATGCTTTAAACCTTGCTACGGATAAAGCTGGTAATAGTTACTTTGGTGGTAATTTTACAGATAGTGTTACATTTGATTCCCTGACTTTTTATTCAGTTAACTACCGTTATTACCTTGCTAAATACAGTAAAAATGGCGATTTTTTATGGGTAGATACCAGTGTGACGGGTATAAATAGCAGTAAATGTAAAGAAGTGGCTTTAGACGGTTTTGAGAATTTGTATGCTTTTGGCGAAGGGGATAGTATTTACGTAAAAGGCAATAAAAAAGGAATTAATACTGGAATTTTTTTAGCTCAATATAATGAAAAGGGAAATACCAAATGGAAAGTTGATTTACCGGCTAATTTCAATGGTGAAGATATAGCTGCCGGACCAAAAGGCAACATTTATTTGGGTGGCAATATAACTGGTCAAGTCATTATAGGATCAGATACTTTTCAAAAAAGTGGCAACATTAGTGATGCATTTATTATTGAATACGATTCATCGGGAAATTACATAAGGGCCTTACAAGGAAAATCTAGTGGACTTTCTTCTTTAGTTAGAACACTAACCATTGATGAAAAAGGGAATATTTACAGTGGAGGAGATTTTGATGATACTTTGTATTTTGGTTCGAAAAACGTTTACTTTAAAGAAAATACGCCATTTGTTGCTAAACACGATTCTTCTGGAAACATCAAATGGATTGAGTTTTTTAAAGAGTACAATACAGGTTTCGGATATTGTGACGAAATAATAGCAAATGAGAATAAGGAGATATTTTTATCAGGTATATTTGATGATTCCATTCAAATTTCTAATAAAACAATCGTTACCAATTCAACTGGTAATACTTTTTTGGCTAAGCTAAATGCTAATGGGTCTGTTAGCTGGTCAGATTGGATTGGTGTTACTAGTAGCTCAAAAACTGGCAACGTTTCGAATTATGGGATAAGTTCTTCCAAAAGCAATTTTTATTTAGGAGGTACCATTGGCGCCTCAGCTAACAACACCCCTTTTTTATTCGGGACCGATACCGTGAGAATTGATGGCTCATTAAATTCATTTAGCCCGTTTATTACTAAAATAGATACTACAGGAAGGTTTTTATGGACTTTTACTTCTGAACAAGAGTACTTTGGAACAGTTAGAGGTGTTGGGAATGACTCCAGTGGTAATGCTTACTTTACTGGTTTTTACAGTGATACTTTAAGTTTTCAAAACAAAAGTGTGATCAGCCAGGGAAAAAATGACGTTTTCCTATCCAAAATCTCCGACATCTCCATCGCCATCGCCACGACTTTAGACAGCTTTTACTGCACCAATGATTCCCTGCTGGTGCCTTACACCACCAAAGGCGATTTTGATGCCGGCAATACGTTTTCCGTCCAA
>CAZJWK010000131.1:0-6561 GCA_964549595.1 uncultured Sphingobacteriales bacterium
AAGCGATTTTTTAATAGTCTGAAAATCAATTTTTTAAATTGTTTTTGCTAAAATTCTATATGGGAAATGGGGTAAAACCATTTTCAGGGGTATTTGTCTTTGGGGTGGATTAAACTGAAATACTTTGAAGCTTTTAAGTGTAAAATATGCTGAGTCCTTTTTCTTTTTTAAAATCCCCAATGTTATATGGAAGCTGAAAAACAAGGCTTTTGATTTAGTCCCTTCGCCTTTTAACGGCCCGGAGCAAGCTTTTCCATTTAGAATTTTATTTTTCTGGCTTACTTTTTACCAGGTGTTTTGAAAAGCTATTAAGGATAAAAAAACCATCATGAATAACCCTTTACTACCTTTCAATCCTGAAACGGCTAAGGCGAGTAGAAAACCAATTAGGCCATTTTAAAATCCAAATTAATTGCTTAGTTTCTTTTGCGTAGGGAAGAGGAAGATGACCAGGTAAAGTTGTAGCCAATATTGTTTCCCCATTTCTCTCTTTTTGGGCTTAAAGGTTATTCCCATTCTGCCTTTTTGATTAAATTTGCTTTTCAAAGCGATTTGCTCAAAAACATCAGGGGACGGAATTGGAAAACTCAATCCTTGTAGAAAGGCTCAAAAAAGGGGATGAAGACCTTTTCAAAGAGCTTTACGATTATTACCTCGATGATTTCCTGAGATGGGCCTCCCAAATTTACGCGCTTGACCGGGATGAAATCCTTGATAGCTACCAAGAAGCTATCTCGGTCTTATACATGAATGCTTATTCCGGGAAATTACAGAACCTGAATGTTTCATTGAAAACCTACCTTTATGCCATTGGTAAAAACCATATTCACAATAAGATCAAAAAGAACAAGAATTTGGCCCTCCATGAACAAATCCAGGACGATTGGCAGGAAGGACAGGATTTTATTTCGGAGGAAATAGAGCTTGATGAAAATGTGTATCGATTGAGAAAAGTATTGGAAAATATAGGGGAACCCTGTAAAACCATTATTGAGTTAACTTTCCTGCAGAATCTAACCAATAAATCCATTGCTAATTACTTGAATTACAAGAGTCCTGACGTACTAAAGACCAAAAAATCACGTTGCTTAAAAATTGTAAAGCAAAAGATGGGAATAAAGAACAATGGAAAATCATAGCAGAGATACCGAACTCCTCCGATATATTAGAGGAGAGATGGAGCCAGGAGAGCAAGAAGATTTTGAACATGCTATGGACAATGAACCTGGGCTAAAATCAGAATGGCATTTTCAGAGTACGCTTTTTCAGGGCATTCAGTCAGAATTTGTACAAAGGAAAAAGCAACTTCTTAAAGATTATGAAGCCCGAAAAGCAAAACGGGCAAAAAGAAGGCGCCTTTTTAAAACAATGGGTGCTGTAGCTGCCATTTTGGTAGGCCTTGTTTTTTTGATCCAATTCTTAATAACCGATGACAAAAGTCCTCAGCAGTTGGCCTCTAATGCCTTTCAGCCATTCCCCAATCATTTGACTACCAAAACCAGGGGTAATACAGTATCCTATGGACCATTGTTAAACAAAGCCATGATGCTTTATGAAAAAGGAAATTACCAAAAGTCGCTTCAACCTTTCAAAGAAGCTGTAAAAGAGAAAGAACACCCACCCTTATCCCGGTTTTATTTAGCCAATGCCTACCTGGCGGTTGATAGCCAGGAAAAAGCCCTTGCTCATTTCAAAGCCATTCAAAATAACCTTAAAACCCAATACAAACCGCATAACCGTTGGTACCTTTCGCTGAGCTATCTTGCTAACGGAGAACCGAAAAAGGCCTTGCCTCTGCTCAAAACATTGGCTAACAACAATAGCCATTACCGGGATCGCGCCCATAATTTAATCCAAAAAATTAAGGATAATTAGGTTATCACCCATTTCACATGTTCTGCCTTTTTCGCCTTTTTATCCAAATCACGGAAGGAATCAACAATACCAAAAAGCCAAGGGGTAAAATTAACCACATGTAATAGGAGGTGTTTTGGTTTGGTTTTGGAACAGGCACATCGCTTCCCATCAAGACATACCCAGCCCAATAAAACGGATTGGCCCCGATGTTACTGTGGGATTCAATGTAGGAAAGTTTGGCCTCTCGCAAAGCTTTTTGCTTGGCCATCCCTTCTTTTAGATTTTGATAAAAGCCCTGAACAAGCTTCGCACTGGATTGGTCCTCGACCGGCCACAAAGTCATCAGGATGTTCTTGCATCCGGCTAACCTGAATCCCCTTGCTAAACTCATTACCCCGGCCCCGGTCTTTACGTCCCGGTATCCTGTACGGCAAGCACTTAGAACAGCCAGGTCAGCATTCAGGTTAAGGTCGTATATTTCATAATTGTGTAATTCCCCGTCTTCTTTGGAAGCAGAATCTGAGGCAAACATCAGTTTACTGTAGGCCGGATTATTGGGGTTAATAACACCGTGCGAAGCAAGGTGAATTATGCGGCTTCCGGGAGCTTCCTTTTTAAAACGCGCTTCAGTGGCTTTGTTATTGAAATAGGTCTGAGCATTCCAAAATTTGGCACTTAACTGTAATTCAGTTTTTGCCCCTGGAATCGCCCCCAAAGAATAACGCTGGGAATTTTTTATACCCCTTAAATCAGCCACTTGGGTATTACCCGAACTGAAATCCGGAGCAAAACCCGTAAAAGCAATCCGATTTTCACCGGAAGTTACATCCTTTTCTTTTTCAGCTATTTGAGAAAGCCAAAGGGTCGATGAAGGCGAATAACTCAAAACATAATCTTTAATTAAATAAGGATTATCACCTTGAGCAGTTTTTTCGGGCTTTTTTTGTAACATTAGCTCAAAAGGTAGGTAACTCATTACTCCATCCGGCACAATAATCAGCTTATCAGTTGTTAAAAAGGGCTCTAAAGGTTTAAAGAAAATCCTGTAAAATTTGTTTGCCAATGTTTTATCAAAATCCTTCTCTTTAATCAGCGCTTTTCTGAAAGCAATCACCTTTTCTTTTAAAGGAAACCCTTCATTGGACAGTGTCACAATTTTAGCCTTATTGGGGGTTATCACCATAGAATACAGGGAATCGTTGTGACTCAAATATTCGATCAAATTGGCATTTTTATCACCTAACCGTTTGTGCAATTGAATAAGATTAGCGACCTCCTGGCTAAATTTTTTCTTGTAATAATCCGGATGGGTTTGCTTTATGGTGTTAAATATTTCCTTTTTTCGTTTTAAAAGCTGCACCCTCTTTCCTTGAATGGCTGATTCTACGTGATGATCATTGACCTTTTTGGCCGAATCATTCAGGGTTTTAACCTTCTTATTAACCCCCCTGTAAGCCTTTATTAGGCTATCAGGTAAAATATTCTCATCCTTGAAGTTAGTTTTGCTCTGTTGGCCTTCCAAAATAAAACCCTTCTTTTTATCCAGGTATTGATAAGCCTTTCTGATCACTTTTTCGCGGTTTATGTTTTCATCCTCACCATTTCTGAGCAATGTGTTACTCACATCCACAGCATTGGCGTAAAGTTTATTGGCGTATTTTAGGATGGAAAGGTTGTTTCTGCCTATGATATTGTTTCGTCTTATTTTTTGTAAATATTTATCGGAGTAATGAAAGGCTTTTAAGGATCTTTTTAAATCTTTCAGGTTCTTGGTGTCCTCATATCGCTTTGCGAAGGCTATTCCTTTTTTGAAAGCATGTATATGTGCATATTCTGCATTCCTAATGGCCAATGGGGATGGATAGGCCTGGTAAGCATCCTCTTCAAAATCCACTGCATTTATTTTAAGTCCTTCCTGGTAGCGGGAAAGGGCAGAATCATATTTACCTTCTTTCAAATAAACATTGGCTAAGCTGGCTTTAACGAAATGGGCTATTTTTAAACTGTTTGGGGGAAATAACTTCAAGTAAAAATGACTGGCCTTTTTGGTATAGGCCTTAGCAGCTTCATAATCCCCTTGCCTTTGCTTGAGTACACTCAGGTTATTATTTATTCTCGCTTTATTGAAAGGCCCGGAATTGATTTTTTTGGTCAATGACAAAGCCTTTTTAAAAGCCTCTTCGGCTTGTTTAGCAGATTCATTAAGCATGTAGGCATTGCCCATTAAATACCACTGATTACCAATTTGAGACAGCAAAGCATTGGTATTCTTTGAGAATCTTTTAAGGTACTTAATATTTTTCTTACAAAGCCGAACCGATTTATCATGTTCCTTTAACATTATGTGTATAGTGGCTAATTTCTCTTGAGCTTCACTTAACAAAGCTTCTTCTTTGGTATAATGCGCTTCAAGTATAAAAATGGCTTCCTTGAAATGGTTTTTGGCATTATAAGTTCGGTTTTTCAACCTTTCCAGTTTTCCCAATTTAATATGTAAAGCTGCTTCTCTTCTTGCTTGAAGTTTATCATTCACCTTTAATAGGTGATAAGCCCTATCAGCAAAGTTCTCAGCCGATTTAAGCTTGGTTAAATCCGTAAATAACTTGGTTAAATCCAGGTAAAACTTAAAACCAGTCAAGTGATGGTTGTTGGAAAAGTTTTCCCATTGAGCAATCCCTTTCCTTAGTGTAGCAATAGCCTTTTGCTTTTTTCCCCGGTTTTTCAGTTTGGTAGCTTGTCTGTAATAAATAAACGCCCTGGCTTCATTATCCTTTATTTGATCATTCTCAACCAGTTGGAGGGCTTTGTCTTGCCCTCCCTGGTATTTTCCTTCTATTTTTAAAATCACATAGGATTTTAAGACCCAAACTTTACCGAGATCCTTTTTTGCTTTTGGCACCTTTTGGGTTAAAAAATCCTCAGCCTTTTTCAGGCGAGTCAAAGCGTTTTGGTAAGCTTGCTTGGTAAAGGAGGTTTTTATTGCAAGCCAGGCTTTGTAGTACAGAGCCCTGGCATAAAATAGCGGGTATTCCTTTTTATTGGCCTTGCTACGCTTGTAAAAGTTTTGCCAGGTAGAGTCAAAGCCGGAAAAATCGTCTTCCAGCTTAATGATAAAATGTAATTGGCGGAAATGGGCCCTTAAATAACTTTTCTCATTTTCTTTGGGATCAAACCTTTTTTGGGCTTTTTCGGTAAGCTTTATGGCCTTTTTTATATTGCTGTTCCGATAGGCTTGATTGGCTTTTTCTAACAATGCATCGCCTTTTAAATCACCACAATTGCCTTTTAAGGCCAAAGCACTTAAAAACAAAAAAAGGAATGGCTTGTAAAAGCTTCTCAAGGATGAAGGATCAGGACAAGGCGCTTTTAATAACATAGCATTACGCTTTATTCAAAACCACTTCGTGAAAAAACATTTGGGAACCAAAGCTTGAATTTAACCAAGTTCTATTGCTTTAACCCTTCAGATGAATTTCCGCCATTGAATCTATGGGCCAATCAATCATTAATTAATGCGAAAATCATAAGGCATTAGCATATAGGCGCCGTTTCCTTCTCGGGTAATCAATTTTAGACGGTCATGCCTTTTTAGTTTTTGCTTGATTTCGGTACCAAAAATGCCTGTTGCAACGGAACTTGAAAAGGATTTCATAATTTTTTCAAAGGCATCTTCCACCTCCGGATAAGCTTTTGTTTCATACTTTTCCAATTCCGCCATTTTTGCCGCGGTTTGAATGGCTTTCTCAAATCCGCCTAATAAATCCACAAGTCCTACACGCTTAGCATCTTTACCAGACCAGACTCGCCCCCTGCCAAGCGAATCCACCATCCCTTTATCCATATTACGGCCTTCACTTACATGGGTAATGAAGTCGTCATAAGTTTCCATTAAGAATTGGTTGATGAGCATTTTCTCCTTCTTGGTGATTGGCCTGTTTGGATTACCTAAATCAGCATACTTTCCGGTTTTAACGCGGTCAAAGGTAATACCCGTCTTTTCATTCCAGAATTTTTCCCAATCAAACAAAAGCCCTATAACCCCAATGGAACCCGTAATGGTGCTTGGTTGTGCCATAATGGTATCAGCAGGGGCTGAGATGTAATAACCCCCTGATGCGGCTAAATTACCCATTGAAACCACTAAGGGCTTTTCATTGCTGGCAAGCTTTACTTCACGCCAAATGATGTCTGATGCCAAAGCACTGCCACCCGGTGAGTTTACCCTTAGCACAATGGATTGAACATTGTCATCTCTCCGGGCTTTTCGAATGGCTTTGCTTAACCGTTCAGAGCCAATGGATTCCTCACCCCCTTCACCCATGCCAATACCCCCATTGGCATAAATCACGGCTATCCTATTATCCGTATCCTGGTCGTCTTTATCAGAAGGGGCGTGTTGGTACTTCTTAAGGGCCAATAAATTAAGGGATTGATCCTTTTCCTGGTTCACCTTTTTACGAAGCCTGGCTTTTAGCTGGTCCTCGTATACCAACTTATCTGCCAATCCATGTTTGACAGCATCTTCCGCAGTTCGGATGGTAACACTGTCTATCATGGTTTGGAGTCTTGTGGTGCTGATATTCCTGGTCTCAGAAATTCCCGATAAAAATTGGTTGTGCATGGTATTAAGCAAAGCCCTGGTTTGTTCTCGTTCAGGCTTTGTCATTTCCTTTTGCGTAAAAGACTCTCCAGCACTTTTGTATT
>CAZJWK010000132.1:0-6425 GCA_964549595.1 uncultured Sphingobacteriales bacterium
GAATTTTATTTGGCCTACCATCACTTGTGGCAAAACCCCTTTAAACCAAAGGAGTGTTTCTCAATTAACACAGGAATTCACTGTGTTCGATACATTTACCGTGTTAGACATGGGCGATACGCTAACGGCCGATAGCATTGACCATAGTAATATTGGGGTTAGTAGTTCTCCGACTCCATTGTTTAAGGTCCCCAATAAGTCCAAAGCCTGGTGGTTTTATATCAAGATCAACAAACCCCTGAATGCGGGCAATAACTTTTATGTGGTTTCCATGAGGAACCAGCAAGTAAATGATACGCTTTTTAGGATCAATGATGCCTTCCCCACAGTAGGGCAGGTAGATTCCGTAGTGGGGCTTAACCATTATGCGGGTGATATTGACGATTCCACCACTTTGGGTGTTATCAAAAGCGACCCGTCTACTCAGGGTAACATCACCATTTGGTCTCGTTACAAACCTGTGCTTGATCAATTAAAAGTTGAAAGGCCGGGTATTTATGAAGTGAGGAGTAGCATGACCAATGCCAGCGGTTGTTCGAAGGTATCAGGTGAAGCCGGGGTTCCACCTCAACAAGTCAAGGTCGGACACTACGCACGATTTGATCCGTTAACGTTGATCCCTACTAAAAATGATTCCACGATTTGTGCAGGAGATACCGTTTATTTTCACAATGATGTCTCTCCTTCTCGTGGTAGGCATAGTGGATTTGAGTTTCCAAGATACTGGCAAAGGCACAATTGGCCTGTGGATCCCAGGGTGGCTCATAATATCCTGTGGCCGTCTGACACTACCAATTTCTGGCGGGATCCCAAAGGGACAAGGAGTGATTGGTCCCTTGCAAAAGGCTATCAATATGAAAGGCTTAGGTGGGACTTGAATGGTGACGGCTATTTTGAGACCGTTTATGACATTGATGCCCTCCGTTACATCCAAGATAAGGATATGGACAGTACGTTTGAGGATACCCTTGCCCTTCAGGATGTGGATCAGGATAACAATGCGGATACTGTGCCCTACTATGTTTATGAAGAAGGAGGCTTGTACGATGTGAGAATGAAATCCACGGACAGCAGCGGATGTAGCCAAATTATGGAAAAGGAAAACCTGATTGTGGCTACGGAGGTCACGGCCTACATGGATACCCTCGTTGGGCCTTCAGTTTGGGCCCCGCAAACGGTGGATTTTGTGGATATCTTGGATATTGGTTTCGGGTATCGTTATACCAGGGATAGTGCAGGCAATAAAATTGATTCCGTTGCAGTTGATAGTGTCATTGACTGGCAATGGGATTTTAATGACGGAAAGGGTGATCAAAGCACGGCAAGCATTGAAAAACCCAGTTATGTCTATACCCGAAACGGAGACTTCATTCCGGAGCTTATAGTGGAAACTTCCACAGGGTGTATTGATACCACTAACAAGGTTAAACATGGACCGGATACTTCTGACCTTTTGATAAGGATTCGTGGTCCCAGACCCTATTTCGAACTGCTTGATTCGCTCAAATGTGAACCAGGTAAGATAACCGTTTTTGATACTTCATCAGGAGGCAGTAAGTGGAATTATAAGAAAGGCAATGGTGAAGAGATCACTTTCGATAGTCTTCCCAGTGACAGTACCTTTACCCTTGAATACGAGAATGCAGGTCGTTATAAGATTGGTTTGACCCTGTTTGATTCGGTGGCTAATACCGCAACACCCGACCCCAATGATTCCCTGTGGTGCGGTGCGCCATTCCCGGATACTACCTTCCCCGGTTACAATCCAAAGGATTATGAAATAAGGATTAAAGGTACGGATAAAGCCGCATTCAATCCTGTTCCCAAAGATCTTTGTCCTAACCATGGGCAAAAGCTTACTCTGCAAAATGAGTCTGATCCGCTTTACCGTTCCTTCACCTGGGCGATGGGTAATGGTGATACCCTTCAAACGGTGAGCATGTCTGATTCCACCATTGATGCTTCAGATACGACTTACCTTTATACGGAGAATGCTTATGATACTTTTGATATTACTCTGATGCCGAGCGGCCCGGACTCCATGTGCTTCGATACGGCCACTGAAGAAGTCAGGACAAGCGGAATTAAGGCGGATTTTGATACGGCTTCATTAAATATGCCTGTATACAAATTCGAAAATCAATCCGAGTTTGGTGAGGAATATCGCTGGATATTCTTTGATGGTAAGATCGACAAATCCCGACTTGGCGATCCTGATTTCAATATTGGTAATTTGCCGCGCTACAGGCATCCCAGAAATGACAACGATAAGAACGACTTCAAGACAGAAGACCGTTCTGTAACTCCGACTATGGATTATCATGCGGACCGCGGGTTCTACGATGTGGCCTTAATTGCTACCAATCCGGAGGGTTGTAAAGACACTTCTGTCATGCGGATTAAGAACTTCTTTGATACTTCTTATCAACGCAGCAACGTATTTACCCCGAATGGAGATGGCAAAAATGATCGTTTTACCTTCCGTATGCAGGGGGATAAAGAATATACCATGAAGATTTATAACCGTTGGGGTGAGGTTGTTTACGAAACCAGTCGCGGTGCCGATAACAATGAATGTTTCTGGTCTAACGAGGTTAGTGAATTCAGTGGTGACTGTTCCAATCCTAATCCTGAGAATCCAAGGGGTTGTAAATACTGCAAGTTCTGGGATGGTACCCTCGAAAGTGGTGCTGAAGCGCCTTCCGGTACGTATTACTTTAAAATTACTTACCGGCAGCGGCATAGCGAGGAGAAAACCCAACATGGTACAGTAACCCTTATCCGGTAAGGGCAAACAGGCATTTTAAGTAGAAAAGCCCACCAACGGTTAATCCGGGTGGGCTTTTTTCATTTAGGGGTTATGTAATGTGTTAGGAGGGCAGTATTATCGGTGGGCTATAAAAACCGGGGTTGTTTTAGCCTCTAAAAAGCCTTTGGCTACACTTGATGCGAATAACCGTGATAAAGCATTTTTCTCGAATGAACCCAAAACCAGCAAGGCATTTTGTTTTTGTGAGGCAAATTCCTGGATCTTTGTTCCGGGTTTTCCTTCCAGGATATCAATATCCAGGTTTGGGTAATGCTGGTAAAGGTATTCTCTGATTAATTCCTCATTTTCCATTTTTTCATCAGATGACTTTTCATTGACATAAATAAGGTTGTAATGGACATCCTGTAAATTGGGTTTTAAAAGGTAGGTGAAGTGCCTTATTGCATATACGGAATTTTCCTTCCCATTGAAAGTGAATATTACATTGTCAATGGGCTCTTCATTTTCAGGGACGACAAGAACCGGACACTTGGTGTCTGATAATATGTCCTTCAGCACTTTTTGGTCTCCTTCTTTCCTCGTGCTTGAGAAATAAGTTTGGTAGCCTATGATTAATAAGTCCGCAAAAATGCTTTCCCTTATTAATTCCAATGCTGTCACACCTTCATCAAAATGGGTTGTATGATTGACCCCCGCCTCTTGACATTGGTTTAAAAAGGCTTCCCGGCTTTTTTGAATAGATTCTTCCTCGGTATTTCGGATTTCGTCCAGGTATTCCCCGTATTCTCCGGTTAACTCATAAGCAGCCGGATCAACCCCAAAATTCGAAAACATGTAAGCATAATTGAGGTCCTCTATGAAGATGCCGGTAATTAAATTTTCCGGTTCTTTTTGGGTAAGTTTTATGGCATAATTCAATGCGCTTTCAGAGTACAATGAGCCATCAAAAGCTACCAGGATTTTTTTCATAAATGGGAAAATTGTTTCTTACTAAATTAACAATTTTCTCAATAGAAAGGAATTTTTGATAACATTTAATGAAGCAGTCCCTTAAGCGATATTTTGAGCACCTTTTTGGCCGGATTTATTTTTGTCCTTCCTTTAGAGCCTCAGACCCACCTACGGCTATCCGGCTACAAACTTCCATTCGGAAACCGAAAATCCTTATGGGTATTACTTTGGTTCCTATTTTGAAGTATTTATTGGCGGAGTTGTTCAATGGCTTGTTCCGGGTCCTCTGTGGGAAGGTTACAAGTTTGGTTTCTACAAACATAGAAAAGGGTTTTACCTTTTTCATAACGGTTTTTCAATAAAGGCAATGCTGAATGATCCTCGGTTGATCC
Source organism: uncultured Sphingobacteriales bacterium (assembly GCA_964549595.1). Taxonomy (GTDB): domain Bacteria; phylum Bacteroidota; class Bacteroidia; order CAILMK01; family CAYYUA01; genus CAZQQN01. The sequence goes on from CAZJWK010000132.1 coordinate 4,114, forward strand.
TGCCAAAACTTTATGAGGTAAGTAACGTTTTTGTAAATTGTTTTTCATCTCATGGGCATCTGGTCCTACTATCGCTACTTCATAAAAACGGGCTGCTAAGTGGGAAGCCAAACAAGCCCAATTGGAAAAGAAATAAGGTTGCTTTTGCCATTGATCAAAGATGGTTTGGAACATTAATTGGGCTTTTTCCTTGTAATCCGGTGTGTCAAAGTAATGACCGAGGTAATAAAGGTTCCTTGCCATAACGGAATTGGGTGAAGCAATCACGTTATCAGCGATTTCAAATTTCTGGGTGATCAAGGAAGGTTGATGGTTGGGCTTATACTGGAATAAACCGGCCTTTTCGTCAAAAAAGTTACTGAAGACAGCATCGGTTAAATCCTGGGCTTTTTTCAGGTAGTTCTCATTCAATGATGCTTGGTAAAAATGTAAGAGGGCTTGTATGAGTAGCGCGTAATCGTCCAGAAAACCTTCAATTTTAGCCTGACCATTTTTGTAAGAACGATATACCGTATTACCAGAAACCAGGTTTTTCCAAATAAAATTGAGATTGGTCTCGGCTAATTGATAATACTCAGGGTTTTGGAAAACCTCATAGGCATCCGTCAAACCTTTAATGGTTAGGGCATTCCAGGAGGTCAGGATTTTATCATCTAATGCTGGTCTGATCCTTTTTTCTCGAGCCTCAAATAATTGCGTCTTTGCGTCATTGAGTTTTTTGTTAACTTCTGAAACCGGTATTCCAAGATCTTCAGCCAGGTCAGATTCATCCTGCGCGATAATGAGAATATTTTTTCCATTTTCCCATAATCCTGAGCCGTCAATACCGTAACGAGCTTTAACCAAATCCCGTGTTTCCTGATCAGGGATGGCATTGTCTATTTGATCAGCCGTCCACGTATAAAACTTTCCTTCCTCTCCTTCGCTGTCGGCATCCAAAGCAGAATAAAACCCTCCTTCCGGGCTTAACATTTCCCTTTGCAAGTATTTCACTGTCTCATGGACTACTTTACTATAAAGGGGCTTTTGACTTATCTGGTAAGCTTCTGAATAGGTGGAAAGCAATTGGCCATTGTCGTATAACATTTTCTCAAAATGGGGCACTTTCCATTGGCCATCTGTTGAATAACGAGCAAACCCACCGCCTAACTGGTCATAAATTCCTCCTTCGGCCATTTTGGTAAGGGAGAGATCGGTCTGTTCCCAGGCTTCTCTTTCACCGGAAAGGGCGTAATAGCGCATTAAAAAAAGGTAATTATCAGGAAGGGGGAACTTCGGGGCCGTTTGTCTTCCGCCGTAGGTTTTGTCAAAACCCGTCTTCATTTTTTCAAAAACCTGGTTTAAGGTTTCTTTTTCCACTGGTTTTTCTTCCTCAGGGGGTTGAACCAGGTTGATAGATTGCATCCCTTGTTCCAATTTTTGCGCATAGTCTAACACTTCATCCCTTTGATTGTCGTATACTTCTTTGATTTTTCTAAGGACTTCCATCCAATTAGGTTTAGGAAAATAAGTGCCGCCAAAAATTGGCCTTCCATCCGACAGGATGAAAACATTGAGAGGCCACCCCGCCTGTCCGGTCATTAAACTTACTGCATCAATGTAAAGTTGGTCTACATCAGGCCTTTCCTCCCGGTCTACTTTGACAGGAACAAAATTTTCATTCATCATTGTGGCCACTTCTTCATCCTCAAAACTTTCGTGTTCCATCACATGACACCAATGGCAAGCGGAATAGCCGATGCTTATGATCAGGGGCTTGTCTTCGCTATTGGCTTTTTCAAAGGCTTCTTCTCCCCAGGGGTACCAATATACGGGGTTATTGGCATGTTGTAAAAGATATGGACTGGTTTCATTTATCAATCGGTTTTCATAGGTATGGTCCTGCATAATAAAATGTTTTTAAATGGTAATGTGAAAGCTATGATATTAGAGAAAGCTAAAAAAAGCCGCCAAAATCCGGCGGCTTCAAGCTCCCCCCCCCGGATTCGAACCGGGGACCTACTGATTAACAGTCAGTCGCTCTAACCTGCTGAGCTAGGGAGGAATGATACAGGATATTTCTCTAAAGGAGGTGCAAATATAGTATCTGATTAGGTTCTTTCAAAAATTTTATGGCATAGGCAAAAGGGCGTTTAATTTCAGAACTCCTGACCTGTTCGTAAACGAATTGTCCCCCTATTAGTATTCAAAGCCTCTGATTCTGCCCCGTTCATCTATAATAGGAACACTTTCTAAAAATTTTTTTGCTCCCTGTTTCAATGTACTATTTCTTTTGACTGTTCAAAAGAAAAGTACCAAAAGAAAAAACACCC
>CAZJWK010000133.1:0-6356 GCA_964549595.1 uncultured Sphingobacteriales bacterium
TGGCTAAAGCCAAAGGCAAAAGAGATTCGAAATTTAACCCTGCCTTTTTTAATTCAAAATTCACGATAGTATTTTGGTCCGAAATAAAAATTCGAATCATCTTGAAATTTGTTACAACCCACCTTCAGGGTTTAGGATCTAAAAGTGGCCTTGAAAATTGGATTTTATTAAAAAGCCCTGGAGGTTTGGTAAATAGGGATGACCTTTAATCCTGGTAATATTGGGTCAAGAATTTTGAAGGAGCCAATACGGGAAACATACTGTTTTTAAAATCTTTCTTATTTCGGGTAACAATTAATTATAATCCCGGAATAAGCAAAGCCGAATAATGTTGAAAAGCGTCTTCCAGATCCTTAAAATTTGAAGTCCAAGCATTAATAATGGCTTCTTTCGGGGTAGGAGCAACTTCAAGAAAATTCATCAGCTTAAGCATAAGCTGTTTCTCTTTTTCTATATCTTTATACCTTTTATGGAGGTAGTAAGCGCACAGGTAAAGACAATTTGAAGAGACGTAGCCAGTTATCTCTTGATCTCAAGTTTCGGATTTGTAAAAGCCCCGACTCTCGGAAAATTTGTATTAATGATATAGGCTTATTAAAAGGCTTGAGCTTTTGTATGATCCGGTTACAAGCTATTTTTACAATATTAAAGTTATGCCACTTGACTATGAGAAAGTGGTGGGTCGTCAAACTTCAGGGATTACAGGACTTTTAGCGTTTTTTTCGTTCGCTTTATCATCTTGAATGATTATGTTAATTTTGGCTATTTGGGGCAATAAAGTCATTCGCTTGTTCTTCATCCAAGCTCAGATACTGCTGGCTTCTTTGAAGAAAACTCCAATACTCCAGCGTATTTGATGAGTTTTTAAGGCCTTGTAAATTCCCATTTACTGTTTGGGTAGTTAGGATAAGCCCATGTGCCATCTTTACCTTATCCTTTTCTTCTTTGACAAAAAAAGCTTAACAGGTAAGGCTTTATAAATTGCCTTTTGCCTGGCATACTGAACTTTTAGCTGACGATTGGTTCTTCGTTTTGTCACTAACCGCTTGAATAATGCCTTGCCTTTGTAAGGTTTCGAATTTAAGACCTTCAATCCTGTACGCGCTTAAAAGACCAATAATCCATTCCATTTTTGAAAAGCACTAAAAGGATACCGGCCTTTAGCATTCGGGAGAATGAATGAATTCAACTTTACCCCATTTTGAACTATCACAAGCAATGCAATTTAAAATCCATTGTAAATAATTAAATTTGCTCTAAATAATTTTTTCAATGTATTGTTTAATAAAAGTTCTCAGGTTATGAAACCTTTAAAACAATTCTTTCTATACGTATTTTTGATATTTTCTCTGCTAAGTTTCCCTTTAAAGAATCTTACATGCCAACCGCTTTCGGGGAGCTATACTGTAGATACCACAGGTGCCGGAGATTTTAAAAGTATCAGCGCTGCTGCACAAGCCCTTAATCAAAAAGGAGTAAACGGGCCTGTCACCATTAACATAAAGCCAGGTGTTTACAATGAAGGTATTAAAATCGATTCCATAACCGGAACAAGCCCTCAAAATACCGTCACTTTCAGGTCCAGTACACAAGATAGTGCTGATGTGGAAATATTCCAGAAAGGAAACAGGGACACCTTGATAACTTTTCACCTCAGTAAAACTGATCACATCCGTTTTGAGCACTTACAATCAAGGATTAAAGCGACAGGCGCTGTTTCTGTGAAACAAAATTTTTTCATTGAAGGGGGTGTTACTCATCTTACCATTGACCATTGCCACCTTGAAACTAATAGAAATAATAGCCTTTACGCACAAATTACAAGCAGCATATTTGCAAAACCCAATCCTATAAAAAATATTACGGTTCAAAGCTCTTTTAGCTCGGGAGGTATGAGGTTTTACAACCCTAAAAATAATTTCCAGATAAAAGATGTAACCTTAGAGAACAATGCCTTTTTAAGCAAAAACGGAGTAAGCTTTACTAAAATTAAGGATGTCAGTATTAAAGGGAATAAATTCAATTATTTAACGGGCCAGTTTGCTGCCATATCCTTGTCTGAGGTAAAAATCGTTGACATCCTCAAAAACAAAATTATCCGTTTTGAAAAGGGAATACAAGGGTCAGCTAAACAGGCCCTGGTGGCTAACAATTTTATCAGCGTTAAGGGAAGGACCATTCAAAATTTGAATGGGGGCATTCAGGGTAAATTTTACTACAACAATTTTTTTCACTCACAAAACGGCCTTTCGGTTGCTTCTTCTCCTGAAGCCATTGAATACACGGACAACAGCGTTTACAAGAACAACATTTTTGTTACATATGGCGGACCATTGGTGGTTTATAACGATACCAGCTCTTTTGTTGCTAAACACAACAACTTTTACAAGACCGCCAATGATAACCTGTTTGCCGTAAAAGAAACTTCATCCCAAAATGACACCTTTAAAAACCTGAGTAAATTTCAGCAGCAAACCGGTAAGGATCAGAATTCCCTGAATTTAAAACCGAAGTATGTGTCTGACTCCAATTTGCACGTTAAAAATGCAGGGCTTAAAGGAAAGGGAACACCAATTAATAATGTAACGACTGATATAGATGGGGACAAAAGGGATCCGCAGAATCCTTATATCGGAGCTGATGAACAACAGGGCTTGCCCGATCTTCAGGTAATTGCTGCATCCATTACCCCTTCATTTATCAAATCCGATCAGTCTTTTAAAGTAAGCTGGACTGTTAAAAATAAGGGGTCGCTTACGGTTAACAGTAACTGGAAAGATGCCATCTATTTATCCAGAGATACGGTCTTAGAAAAAAACAAAGATTATAACTTAGGGTCAAAAAAAGTGAAGTCAGACCTGAAACCGGGGAATCAATATAAAAAGGAATTGGGTATTAATTTTCCTTTTTATGATAGTTCCGGCCGGTACCATGTTATAATTAAAACCAATGATAGGGGTACTACGGATCGTCAATCCAACAACGTTTATCCCATTGTGAAATCAATGAATGTCACCCTAAGTGATAAGGCTAACCTGGAGCTTACGCAGATCCAGGTGCCCACGAATGTCAATTCTGGTGAAGAGTTCAAAGTCACTTATACGGTTAAAAATAAAGGGAAAAAGCAAACAGAAGGAGCCTGGCAAGACCGGTTTTACATTGGCAGTGATCAGAATGCCCTTCAAAATCAGTTGATTCCGGCTGATTCCCTTATTCTCACTGAAGCAGCCCAACAGGCCCCGATTAGCCTGAAACCAGGCCAATCTTATCAAACCAGTGTTAAAATTAAGTTCCCGCTAAGGTTTTCAGGGCAGTATTACGTCAAGGGTTTTACGGATAAAAACGAAGAAATCACGGAGTCCAATAATGGAAAGACCAATACTCATTTGTCTTTAGGTTTCAATGTTAAACAAACCCCTTTACCGGATTTAAAAATTACTAACATCAATGTAGATAATAGGTATTTTTCCGGGGATTACGCCAAGTTTAACTATACCATTGAAAACATCGGTTCCAAAGATGCCCAACCTTATCCCTGGCTGGACAAAGTCTGGATAACCAATGGTGAGGATCAGGAAAAACTTGGCGTCATAGGGCAGGTGGATTACATCAAGCAGGGCGGCCGGTTAAATGTACAGGATTCTTTTTTTATACCCCGTTGTGAGAGTGATAGCTTTTGGTTTCGGATCAAAACAGACAATGGCGAAGATATAACGGAATTAAGTGAATCCAACAATACGTCCCTGAGCGACACGTTTAAACTGGTTTTAAGACCCCAGCCTGACCTTATTGTAGAGGATGTCAGTATGGTCACTAACAACCCGACCACTGAGGAATACGGAAAAGTTGAGATAACAATAAAAAATGATGGGAACACGAAATACCTTTACGGGCCATCGGGTTTTCTTCACAATGCCATTTACCTCTCCAAAGATCAAAACCTGAATGTGAAGAAAGACCGTTTTTTGAATTTGCAAAGCATGAAGACAGACCTACCTGCCGGGGCTCAAAAGAAAACAAAAGTCGGTTTCAAAATGCCGGCCGATGTCCCGGGTGATTACTATGTTTTGGCCTATACCGATAAGCAGGACCAGGTTTGTGAAGTCCCTTATGAAGATAACAACAAAGGCAGTACCAATAACCGGGTATCTATTCAACTGGCTCCCATCAAAGATTTGACCCCGTCCAAATGGGATTTCAACCCTAAAGCCCGTAAGACCGGTGAGGCCATTAATCTGAGCATTACTGTCCAAAATCAAAAACCTGGTTCCCTGGCTAACTTCGAGTGGCAAGACAGGCTGTTTTTGATTGACAGGCAAAACCAGGACACCTTTCATCTGAGAAGTCAGAAAAATGAGGATACCGTCCTGGGCAATAGTCAATATAAGTTTAAGAAGACCTTCAATGTTCCGACAAAGCTCTCATCTGGTCAATATTACCTGAGCTTTGTTACGGATTCCAGAGATGAGGTCTATGAACATCAGGGAGAGGGCAACAATAAAATTGAATCTTCCTTATTTCAAATCGATTTGGATTCCAATGCGGTTAGTGACTTGGTCGCTGAATCCATCACCCTTCAAAACACCCCCAAATCAGGTCAAAAACTAAAGTTTGACTATACCACCAAAAATGCATCAAAAGATCCAGTTGAATTAAGTGGCTGGGAAAACCAGGCGCTTCTCAAAAATCAAAACGGTAAAATCATCCAGACCAAAACAATCAAGCATTATGGTCAGCTAAAAGGGAATCAGTCAGTTAAAAGCTCTGCGACCATCCATATACCGAATGGGAAAAGTGGCCCATACAGGTTAGTTCTTTATTTAGATTTTAAAGATGCGGTCTATGAATACCAGGATACCAATAACTCCATTGAGCAATCGATCTCTATTCAGCAATCTCCGTGGGCCGATCTGGAGGGGAAAATAAAGAATATTCCGGGACAGGTCCGTAGCGGCCAACGCCTCAAGGTTGATTTTTCAGTGTCCAACATAGGGAATAAGGATCTAACCAACCGGAACTGGGCCGACCATATTTACCTTTCCAGAAATCAAATCCTGGACCCACAAGATGTTAAAATTGCCTCTTTAAAACATAAAGGCCAAAATTTAGCCGCGTCAAATACCACTGACTTTTCCAATGATATCCTTTTGCCGGTCAATATCAATGGTTATTACTACGTCATCTTGAAAACGGATGGCCTGGAACAGGTTTATGAACATGGCAATACCACGAATAACATTTACGTCAGTAACAACGAGGTCCAGGTAAACCAGGCATTCCCGGCTGACCTTGAAGTCAATGACATTCAAATCCTTAACCGTAGCAAGGAATTTGTCACCTTTGAAGCAGAGGTCATCAATAATGGGCCTAACAAAGTGAAAGGGGACTGGCAATACAGCACCCACATCAGCGAAGATGAGATTTGGAATCCCGGGGATCCCCAGCAAAGCAGCAAGGTAAGCTTCAATCAATTGAATGCGGGTGACTCAGCTACCTTTAATATCACTTTCAATTACCCGTCAGTAAAACCCGGATATTACCGGTTATTCCTGAGATTAGATAAGCTCAATCAAATTCCTGAGACGGATGAAGACAACCTCCACTTATTGGCCGACAGCTTTCGGGTTAGTTTCCTCGATACCCTGAAAGTAGACCAAAAACGACAGGATGAGTACGTCAATCAAGGCAATCGTTCCAAACCGGCTTATTACCAAATGGATGTCGGAAAAGATACCGGCATTTACCTTAAGCTCAGGCCGGATAAGGACTACATTAATACGGAGCTATACACGAAAACCGGAGCTATACCGGATAGCCGGGATCACAACCACAAGCACGGCAATCCCTATCAAGCCAATCAAAACATTATCATTCCCTCACAGGATTCCGCTCGCAGGGATTTTATCATGACCAGAAGCAATAACAACCCTAATAACAATGCTTTTGAACCGTATTCAATCATTGCGGAAAGTAAAAAATTCAGTATTCAGCAAATCACTCCAACAGACGGCAGTAACAAAGGAATGGTTGTGTTGAACATTTATGGATTTGATTTTAATGATAAAACGAAATTTAAGCTTTTAAGTCAAAATGGGGCAAACACCATTAAACCTATACAGCAAGGCATCGTTAGCTCCACTGAAGGCAGGGCACATTTTGATTTAAGGGATAAGCCACCTGGCCAATATGATGTTGTAGCGGAAAAATCCGGAAGCAGCACCAGGCTGGACAAGGGATTTAAGGTCCTTGACAGCGGGCTAACGAATCTGAAGGCAGAAGTAACGACACCAAGTCAAAGGTTGGTAGGGCAAAAAGCTTATCCGAAAGTATTTGCAAGCAATAAAGGGGAAACCAAT
>CAZJWK010000134.1:0-6331 GCA_964549595.1 uncultured Sphingobacteriales bacterium
TTCAAAGGCAAACATTGAGGCGGGCTGCATGTGAGTTGAAGGCAAAATCGCACGGTTATGAATTGACCTTGGGTTTAAACCCAAATCTATATTTTTATAAACATAAACCCAAAATAGCGGTTGAATATAACCCTATTCTGGAAAACCAATCCCTTTTTTGGCTTAAGTCATAAGTAAAATGGGCAAAACCGGGTAAACTTCGGAAGGACTTAAAAAAAGAGGCTACTTCTTTCCCCCAAAACGATAGGCCAGACCCAACTCTACACCAAAAACACTGTGCCTTGTCCTATCCCGGGCTTGAACGTTGGTCTTTTTAACCTTTTTAGTGCTTAATGGGAAATACCATTCCAAGGGCGCATTGTCAGGGTAATCAAAACCTTTGTTTTCCACATCTCCCAAACCAAAACTTAGGTTTATGCCGGTTTTGATCCACCATTTATCGGTTAACCTGATGTTTAGTAAAGCATCAGCAACGAAAGAGGCGCTGACCGGTTTATAAAGTTCCCGGTAATCAATAGACAGGCCATTGGTATTGTAACCAGGGTCTGTATTGGCTTTTACATTCATCAGCACATCGATGCTGATGCCGGTGCCGATCGTCATGTAGACGTTTTTTATTTCAGAGCCAAGGGAGGAGTTAAACTGAAATTTTAAGGGGATTCGTAAATAATCCATGGTGACTTCGGATCGATAGCTAAAGTTCAGGGAATCTCTGAAAGTTCCTGAATACTTTTGCCCCTGGATGGAATAAATGAGGCCGGTTTCCAGGCCGTAGTTCGGATTATAAATGTAGGTATAGCGTAAGGCAAAAGCTGGATTATAAGTGTTCTCGGGGACAAGAATTGAAGTGCGCCTGGCATAATCTTCGCTATTATTAAGTTTGGTGAGTTGTCCCGTACCGCTTAAGGCTATATAACTTCCTTCCTGCGCCTTTGCATTTCCGCTAAGAAGCATTACCCCAACAAGGCTGATCAAAGAACATTTTATCAATTTCACAATCATGTGGGTTTCAAACGCCTTTTATTGCAATTTATTTTATTCCTCTTTTTTTGCCAATGCCATTGTAAAAATTCCTTTCTTGTAGGGTTTCACCAAAAGGGTCATTAGTCTGCCTACTGGAAACGGCTAATTATTTCCTGAAGCTCATGCAAATAAGCGCCTCCAAACAAATTTACGTGAACCAAAACCGGGTAAAGGTTATAAAGGGCCTTTCTGTCATCGAAACCTTTTTCTAACGGAAAATGGTGATCGTAAGCCTCATAAAATTCCCGGTTAAATCCTCCGAACATCTGGGTAAAGGCTAATTCCATTTCCCGGTGCCCGTAATAAACAGCGGGATCGATCAATGCCGGTTCGCCTTCTTGATCCACCATAAAATTCCCACCCCAAAGGTCGCCATGCAACAATGCAGGCTGCTCTTCCGGGAAAATATCAGGCAATTTGGGGTAAATATTCCGAATTTGCTCAATAATGGAATTCGATAGTTTGCCATTATCACGGCCGATGGCTATCTGGGGCTCAATCCGTTCTTCCCGGAAAAAATCCGGCCAATTGCGGTGCTTGTTGTTGTATTGAGGAAGGGACCCAATGTAATTATCCGTATCGAGGCCGAAGGTATCGTTGCTAACCCGGTGCATATTGGCCAGCTGCGCTCCAAAGGTTTGCCAGAAGTCGTTTTTTCTCCGCTTGCTTTCGATCCATTCCAGGACAATGAAGATCATCCCATCCTGCGTTCGTCCGGTACAATAAACTTCCGGGATATGAATTGCTTCAGCCGCTTTGAGCAATCTTAATCCTTTGGCCTCTACATCGAACATCCCCTCAAATTGTTCATCATTATACTTGATGAAAAAGTTACCTGCCTGGGTTAACAGCCGGCCACCGTTGTTTATGCAACCTCCGCCAACGGGCTTAAAGTCTTGAACCTTTAAATGATTTCCGAAAATCGGCCGGAGGGTTTCCTCAACCGCTGTAAAAAGGTTTTGATTGAATGCCATGGGTTTTTCTAATTTTCCAAAATTGGGTAAAAGCAAACAACTTGGTCAAATGGTCACAAAAAACCTGACCGTTCCGCTTCGATCCGGTTAATAATATCCCCAAGGTTTTCCTGGTTTCTGGTAAAGTCGTTTTCATCCACATTGATTACCAGTAAGCGGTTTCCCTCATACCCCGTTATCCATTCTTCGTATCGTTCATTGAGTCTTTTCAGGTAATCCAACCGGATGGAATCTTCAAATTCCCTTCCCCTTTTCTGAATTTGATTGACCAAAGTAGGGATCCCTGCCCGTAGATAAATGAGTAAATCAGGGGACTCAATAAATTGGTTAAGGGTGTGGAAGAGGTTTTGGTAATTCTCAAAGTCCCGTTTACTCATCAAGCCCATGGCATGAAGGTTAGGCGCGAAAATGTATGCGTCCTCATAAATGGTTCGGTCTTGTATGACGCTCTTTTCACCACCCCGAATTTTCATGATTTGCTGAAAACGCCGGTTCAGGTAATAGATCTGCATGTGAAAAGACCACCGCTGCATGTCGGAATAAAAATCATTGATGTAGGGATTGCTTTCAACCTCTTCGAATTGGGGCTCCCAACGGTAATGCTTGGCCAATAATTGGGCCAGTGTGGTTTTTCCGGAGCCTATGTTCCCTGCAATGGCAATGTGTTTAAAATCAGGTTTCGGATCCTTTTTATCAGTCATGCTTTTTCGGTATTCTCAACCTTTTAGAAAGATTTGTGGCCTATGGATTCCCTGACCTCGCCCAAAGTTTTACGAGCACTTTCTCTGGCTTTTTCAGCGCCCTGGGTAGCCACTTTCCTCAGGTATTCGTTATCATCCAATATTTCCCGGATACGCTCCCTCAACGGATCGGTAAAATCAATAATGTCCTGAGCCAATTGTTTCTTCACTTCCCCGTAGCGAATAGTGCAATTGTTATAAGCCTCGTTATAATAATCATAGGTTTCCTGGCCCGATAGGTGATAAAGCAGGGTAAAAAGGTTTTGAACGGATTCAGACTTTTCCTGATTGGGCTCTGTAGGCCCGGAATCGGTTACAGCTCCCATTACCTTCTTTCGGATGATTTCCGGATCGTCATTCAGGAAAATGGCATTGTTTTCTCCTTCCGTTTTTCCCATTTTTCCGGAACCATCAAGCCCTGGTATTTTCACCAATGCTTCCTGACCTTCCCTAAAAGGCTCAGGGTCAGGGAAAACTTCCTTTTGGTAGAGGTGATTGAACCGCCTGGCAAACTTGCGTGCCATTTCCAGGTTTTGTTCCTGGTCTCTTCCGACCGGCACCTTTTCTCCTTTATGGATCAATATGTCAGCAGCCATCAAAGTAGGGTAAGTAAGCAATCCCGCATTGACATTATCGGGTTGTTGACGTGCTTTTTCCTTAAAGGTCGGAACCCTTTCCAATTCTCCCAGGTAAGCGATCATATTGAAATAAAGGTAAAGCTCCGTGATCTCTTTGATGTCACTTTGCCGGTAAATCACAGCCTTTTCGGGGTCCAGGCCGCATGCCAGGTATTCAGCCAGTACCTGCTTAGTACTTTCAAAGAATTGCTCCGGAGCGGGATGGGTTGTTAAGGAATGCAGATCCGCTATGAAGAAAAAACAGGGGTAATTTTCCTGCATTTCCAGGAAGTGCTTAACAGCCCCGAAGTAATTCCCCAGATGAAGGAAACCGGTGGAGCGTATCCCGCTGACAACAGTATCGGATTTTTCCATGATTCAAGAATCATTTTTTTATTGAAGTAGCAATTTAGAAGCTGGCTCGGAAACGGCCAAGCTTCCTTTTAAATAGCCTTAATGCCTATTTTTACGAATTCGCTGGAATGTTGCCTTAGATTTGTTGATTAAACCTGGCTGATCACCTTTGCAAATTTCCGAATTAAGCCCCGATTCCGAAAGAATTGGGTAAGGAAAGTTGGGTTAAGGGATCAAAATAAAAGTTTAGGGATGAGTTTTGAGGAGTGGTTTGTCAGGCAGTATGGTCAAATTCAAATTTTTGTAGGGCTTAGACAAGTAAATGGGCACACAAGTCGGCAAACATTTAAAAGGTGCTTTTCAATGGTTATGGTGGTATTATTTTTACATAGCCCTTGGGTTATTATTTATTGGCTTTTATCCGGTTTTTCGGTACTTAATTGCCAAACCTCACCGGCATCGAAAAGCTTATTGGTTAAGGCACAAGTTGACTAAATTTTACTTACGCATTAACGGGATCCGGATAAAACAAGCGGGCGCTTCCCTTTTTGCCAAGAAGGGTCCGGTCATACTTTGCAGTAACCATTTTTCGGATATAGACATCTTAGTGCTTTTGGCGGCTTTTCAGGGCCCTTATGCCTTTCTTGGAAAATATGAACTGGGTCAGTATCCCTTGTTCGGAACATTTTTTAAAACCCTTGATATTGCCGTTAATCGCAACGATCCCCGAAAGGCTTCCGCCAGTTTTAAAAAAGCGCAGGAAAGGTTAAGGGCCGGCCAAAGCATTGTTATTTTTCCGGAAGGGGGCATTCATGACGCTCGGGAAGTCTTGAAGCCCTTCAAGTCAGGGGCCTTTATAATGGCCGTCCAAAACGGGGTACCCATCCAACCGCTTACTATTTTGGGTAGTAACCGGGTGATTGATCCTTATAAAGCCAAGGGAGGGCCGGGATTGATAACCATTAAAATTCATGAGCCAGTTAGGCCGGGAGAGAAAACAGCCGAAAAACTCCGAGAAGAAGTGTTTGAAATAATTAATTCCGGGTTAAAGTAATTTGAAATGGACGAAATTTTCCCGATTAAAATGGGTACATGACAAAATTCCGCTTAAGCTACGGGTTTCATACCCGTGGCTTGAAAAATTTTTGAATTAGGCGCTTTTTTAATATTTCAAGCTACGTTTGTGGCCGGACTTATTATCGATCCTTCCTATTATCCCCTCTAAGGGATACAATAAAAGGTACTTGCCAAAAAATTGAATTAAGTAACCGGGGAGCCTTATCAGCATTGCTTAGCCGCCTATTTCCAAAAAATTTTTTCCAAGATTTTTACACGGAAAAATGTCGTGCACCTATTAAAATCATAAACGGCAAAGAAAATCAGTCCATTAAGTCGGATCTTTGAATGCCATTCATGGTGATTTTCTAATTCCGGATTAACCCTAACCAATGCCAAAGAAGGGAAAGCTTCAGTTTTTTACAGGGCATAATTTAGGGTATGGCTAAATAAAAACTTTTCCCATTTTTTGTCATTTTATGAATAAATATTACATTCGAAATGTCAAACCCCAAAAAGTTTAGTACTATGTGTATTAAGAAATCTCTCTCGCTCTGATTTTATCGTTGTTTTTCATTAACGTCAATGCGCAGCCACTCCAGCCTTCATCTAACAAAACCAGGGGGATGGAGTCTGTTTATCTTTTAAAGATGCCTTATCAAAACCTTGAAGGCGATGAAAAAGGCTGCCATGCGATGGCCGACCAAGATGGAGCCGGGTGTGAATTTCCTTGTGATACTGATTGCTTAAAAGATGAAGATTATAAGGGTGGACCAACCGAGCATTGTGGTGGTTGTGATGTAGAATGCGTAAGTTGTTTTAGTGTCTATTTAAGGGCAGATGGATTGTATGACATTCTCCAAAAAGGTGACTTACTTGTCGAGGGGGCTACTGATTATACCATCAAGGAAATGGATAAGTACGGCAGTAGAGGAGTGACATGGACGGGCGGAACCTATTTAGGGAATTAACTTATTTACAGAGGGGTTGTATCCAAACCTAAAAATGTAAATTATTGATTTTCAAAAAATTTTACTTGAGTTACACTGAAGAGAAGGCCTTTTAAAGCTTTTTGATACGCCCCCTTTGATTTTGTTGAAAATTAAACGAAAAATTGTATGAGATTTTTATTGATCCCACTTACCAAAACACTGACATTGTTACTGATCCCTGTTTTCTCCATTTCCCAAAGTAGCGGGCTTGTTCAGCATTTTCAGGGGAAAGGAAAAGACCTTTTATCGGATATACTTTACTATGACAGCCAAAATTTGTTTATTGCCGGTTCTTACGGAGCGGACTTAAATATCAATAGCAACACCAAACTAAAGGAATCGGATGATCCTTCCAACCAGGATAGCCGGATAATTATGGATGGTTTTATAGGACTCTGGAGTCCTCAAAATTCCCAAATGAAATGGGTGAAAACCATGAAACATTGCTCGTCAAAAGGGGGCTATACCACTGAATTTTTACTTAAAAAAGCCAATGGTGAGCTGTTTTTCAATACTACGGCGGTAGGGTGTGATTCTTTTGTTTATGCCGGGCAAAAAACTTTTTACAAAGCCAA
>CAZJWK010000135.1:0-6318 GCA_964549595.1 uncultured Sphingobacteriales bacterium
AAGGTTTAAAAAGCCAAAAAATATATGATCGAAGCATTGCCAAAGCCTTAAAAGGAGTTTAAAAAAAATTTTTGCCGTAGGCAACCCCTTTAATGTTATTTTCGTAGGTTTACTATGAAATTGTTTATTCATGTCGAAAGGCGAAGGATCGGATATTAAAGACCTTGTTAAGGGGTGTCAACGGGGAGAGCAGTTGGCTCAGAAGAAGGTTTATGAAAAGTATTTTGGGCTATTGTTAGCCATCTGCCTTCGTTACGCCAATGAAAGAGAAGAAGCAAAAGACATTTTACAAGCAAGTTTTGTGAAAATTTTTAACAACATAAAGGCCTTTAAGGACACAGGTTCTTTGGAAGGATGGATGAAAACCATCGTTATTAATACCGCTATTGACAGGTATAGAAAAAAAGTAAATCAGCCGATGGCTGTAGATATTGATAAAGCGGATGAACCATCCATACCTGCCGAAGCGTATCAAAACCTGGATCAAAAAACCTTATTGAGTGCTATTCAGCAATTACCAGAAGGCTACCGGACTATTTTTAACTTGTATGTCATTGAAGGGTATTCTCATAAAGAAATCGCCGAACAATTTGGCATTAATGAAGGGACTTCAAAATCCCAATTAGCCAAAGCTCGCGGCATCTTAAAAGAAAAATTGAGTCAATTTTTCCCGGAATATTCTCCAAAAAAATCTGGTACAGAGTATTAAAAAGAAAGTAAATCCATGAAAAAAGATCCTTTTAACATAGATAAACTTTACCAAAAAAGTTTTGAGCATTGGGAAGCCCCCTATGATCCTTCAGAAATGGAAAGTATATGGAAGGGCATTCAGCAGAAAGAGTCCCTATCCTCCCAGGGCTCTGAAAGCGCTTCTTCAGGATCCTCAGCAGGAAATGCTGCAAGTAGTGCTTTTAAAGGGGCTTTCTCGGGACTTAAAGGGTGGTTTATAGGTTCCGTTACTGCATTGGTAATAGGTTCTGGTGCATTTTATTATTTTGAATCCGGGGATTCAAATACTCAAAATAGTAATAATCCTGAAACCCATGCACCTCAGGAAACTAATGAACCAGATAAAGCTAACCCGGATTTGAATATTGGGCAAAATCCTGAGCAGGAAAAAGATGTTTCTAATGAAAGGGGTCGAGAGGCCAATCAATTATCTGATAAGCCAAAATCTGAACCTGTGGAAAACCAATCCGCGGAGCCGGAATCCGGAACAAATAAAAGTGCTTCAGAGAAAAAGACCAATTCAGGCATTGCTAATACTGGTAAGTATCCTGAAACGAAACAAGGCGAAAACGTTAAGGGAATCCAAAATTCTGATGAACAAGACAAGGAAGGCAGAGAGGCCCATGATAAGGCCCTTCCCAAAGTGTTATTTTCCAATACCCCAACTCAATCTGACGGACCCACTGTGCTGGTGGCCAAAAAAGCCATTTGCCCTAATGAAACCTTAACCATTTCAAAAGTAGGTTTTGAACCTCATCATAAGGCTTGGATTAAAAAAGAGGGAGCCGGTTATAAACCCATTCAGAAAAAAACACAAATCAGTTGGGCCTCTACCGGAAGCCATAACATTTCATTCAAGTTAGCCAACCAGAAATTTTCTGACCATTTTAAAGAATTGACCAAAACCGTGGAGGTAAATGCCAAACCAAAAGCCGATTTTGATTATACCCTAAAAGGCTACCGCAAAGTCTTTTTTGAAAACCTTAGTAAGGGAGCAAGCCAATTTGAATGGTATTTTGGCGATGGTAAGCATTGGGATAATAAAAGGCAACCTGTTCATAGCTATAGCCGTAAAGGAGAATACCGGGTTCTATTAATAGCCGGTTCCCAAACTGGTTGTTCAGATACTATGGAAAAAACAATTGACATTAAGCCCAGGCCGGAAATCGAGATTCCCAATACTTTTACTCCTAATGGTGACGGTTATAATGACCAATTTGTCATTAAGAACCTGGACAAAGTAGCCCAATTTTACTTAATGATCAAGGATAAGGAGGGTAATCAGGTTTTTGAAACCAGGGATCCAAAAAACTTTTGGAACGGAAAGATGCAAAACAGTGGAAAAGTATGTGATGCAGGCAGATACCAGTATGTGCTTAAATACCGTTTCCCAGCGCAGGATGAGATGCAGTCGAAAAGCGGGAGGATCCGTCTGCTGAAAGAAAGGTAACAAAAAAGTTGCTTACATAAAATATTGAATCATAAAACGTTACGGAAATGATTAACAAGTTTTCTTCACTTTTAAAGGTGAATGCTTCACTAAATTTGATGTTTATTTTAGTTTTGAAAATTAATAAAATGTTGGTTATGAAAGGTTATAAACAAATAGGAAAAACAATTTGCTCGCGTTTTGCTCTTTTGCTATTACTGGGTTTTCTTTTTCAGGGAAGTTCCGGTTATGCGCAGTGTCCAAATGCTCAATTGGAAGTAGATGGTTCTGCCAATGGTTGTGTTCCTTCACCCATTAGCTTTAAAGTCAAAAATTTACCGTCAGGGTATACGGATCTTAAATGGGATTGGACAGGGTCCGGAGATACTTTAAGGGATATAGATTCTGCCCAAACCCATACTTATCAAAACCCGGGAGATTATAATCCTTCTGTTGTGGTTTACGGTCCCAATGGGGATTCCCTGTGTAAATTGGAACTGGCCAATGCCAATAAGATTCAAATATTCGATAACCCCAGCGCTGATTTTACTGTTCAGGGGGTGCTTAAGCAATGTTTTGAAGGAAATAAATTTTGTGTAAACTTAAATACCCAACGGGCTCAAAGCGGGGCACCCATTAAACAAAGCACCTTTACCTGGGGGGATGGAACAAAAGATACAGGTAGTGCTATCGATTGCCATCAGTACAAAAATTCCAGGGAATTTACACAAATTTTACAGGTCACTGATACCAATGGCTGCACCGATTTAGAGGAAAAGCGGTCTCACGTAGAAGTGTTAGAACCTTTAAATCCCAGATTTTCTGTTCAGTTTCCCGAAGGCCAGCCTGGTTGCCCGGAAACGCCTATGAGGATTGTTAACAATACAAACGATTCCGGTAGGTTTGAGAGTTTGACTTATATAATGGCGGATAGTAGTAAAATGGATACTACGGAGTATTACGATAATACCCTGTTTCAAAAGGGTTTTCGGCAGGATTATGAAGCCAGTAACCTTTGGGCTTCGCCAGGGGACCCCAATGGATGGAGCGATGTTACCTACACTTACAAAGAAGATGGCGAATTTTTTCCTACGGTGATTATGAGGGATACTCTGGGTTGTTCGGATACATTTAAGTTTCAAGCGGGAGCCAGGAATATTAGATTCTTCATGGACACCACACCCTTTATTGACACGGCTTGCTTTAGTGATCCCAGTATCCGTTTCAAACATTCAGTACGGGAGAATGCCTTTGCCAATACATGGAATTTCCGTCACCCACCCCCTCCTCTTCCCATTGTACAAAATCAATGGAGTGGTAGTCACCAATACCCAAGTGTGGGTGTAAAAGACATCTCCTTAAGGATTACTGAAATCCCGGGCCGTTGTGTAAGAGATACCCTTTACTACAGCCAGGCTGCCGTTACCGGCCCCGAGGCCATTATTAACACTTCTCCTATGGTGGCGCCGCCCAATACCATTGTGAAGCCTAAAGATCGCCCGATTTTTAAATCCCGATTTTTAAATGCCCGGGGAAAAGGCTGCCTGGAAATTGATTCTATACCTTATGTAAGAAGGAGTAATACCGGAGGGTTTACAGGTATAACGGAATACTGGAAACCCAGTGAACCCCTTCCTTACAGCCTTCAAACATTTGACGTTACTTCAGATACTTTTTACCATCGCCCGGATTCAAACTGGGTAGCGCGGGATTCCTTTGTTTTTCAGGAGTTTGATTTAATTGATGCCATTCAAAAAAGTTCAGTAGAGGTAGATTTTATAGATACCAGTCTTCAACTTGCTTACAATAAAGATTATAAGACCAATAACCACAATGATACTTTTATTGATGTGAAGTTTCACAATGGTAAAGCTTATATAGTTTGGGATACTACCAAAAAACCTGAAAAGCCCCCTTACCGGTTTTTGGTGAACTTTAGGGCAGGTGATAGCACCGTTTACGAGCCTGAAAGCGGTGCTTTATCTGCCAGAAATATGCATGATTCGGACTTATATGATCCGGATTGTCATGCCCCGAATTTGGTAAGGTTTACCAACAATTCTAAAAAATTTCGCCTTGTAAGGAATGAAGAGGGGAGTAACCGGGTAAAACGGATTGATCCCAATACGCCTTTCAAAATTGATTCTGTTGCCCCGAATGGCCTGGATACATTTTATGTGGTGGATTCTATTTCTCCGAGTGGTGATACTTTTCTTGCCAATGATTATTACAAAGGCTTTAAAGCACCAAGTCCTGTTCCTACGGATAATGACGCCCCCATATTTGTGAAGGATACCAGTGTCCAACAATTCAGGGAAAATCACAAAGCCCTGGTTCAGTATTATAAAGATAGGGGATTTGATCAATTTACTGTTGTCGACACTACAGTGGACGAAGATAAAGATGATGATTTGAGTCCCTGGGGCAGTGATAGCATGAATTATGTCTGGCAATTTGCGGATCCGAAAGGAGAGGGCTGTACGACCCATTCAGCCTGGGCTTCCCAGCAGAAATACCTTTACCGGCAGGTTAGGGATACTGTGGTAGTCCCTAATTTTTCCGGCAACCAGGTTAAGATACGGTTAGAGCGGTTTTTACCAACCGATTATAATGACACGGTTTACAATGCCCGGTCAGATATCCGGTATATCAATAAGCCTATTCAGTCCGACACCCTTTTTGATTTTTATGGGGAGCATTTTGATGTCAAATACCATCCCAATAAAGGGCCCGTATTACGGATTTGGGACCCCAACGTTTCACAAGGGGACTCTGTGATATTCACCATTTATGGTGGTGATACAACCCAATCAGGTAGACTTTGCAATTTTTCCACTGCTAAAGCCCCGTATCACTTTTATGACAGCACCGGGTGTTTTACGGCAACCTTAATGGTAGAAGATACCGTTACGAATTGCACCCATACTGATAATGAGCGAATTCATATGGAACCACCAAGGGCTGATTGGGACAGGGAATTTTTCCATCAGCGCCGTACTAAAGTGCTTTCCAATAGCTATGGTGGTACAAAAGATTCTTTCTTGCTCGATTCTCTATACACCGCACAAGATAGTACTAAATGGGCGGCAAGGGTTTTAGGCCAGGAGGATGGTAAACCCGTCATGCTATTCAGCGGTAATAGCCGGATACCTTCCAAGCGGTATGAAGTAAAGGATTATAAACAAGCCTGGGTTGTTCTGGATGATGACAATTCCTTTAGGAACAATATTTTTGGTAAATCCCTCCAGGCTTCCTATCATGTGAAATCCTATGCCATCCTGGCCGGTGATACTTTCAATATTGAACAAATGAACTTTGCCACCCAACGGCAGTTACCGCCTTATCAACCCAGCTCCCCTGATTTATTCCCCAGAAGGGGCTTTATTATAAACGGTCCTAAGTGCCAGTTTGAGGTGCAGGAACTGGTTTTTGATGAAACAGTGCCTTACACAAGTTGCCAGAGTAGCGGGCAGGATTACGGTGTCATATTTGATACCGGTGGGTTTAACCACTATTTTGGCGAATCTTTTAATCAAGGTACCAAAAATTGTATCGACTCTTTTGATACGGACAACGATGGTGCTTTTGATACGGCCATCAATGTGAACAGGAGTACCTTTAATTGGATACCGGCTCAAGTATGGAATGCTCCCTTGATCCGTGCCGGTCCTAATCGTTTCCGGTACCGAACTGCGGGTTGTAAAGATGTTGGGGTGTGGATCAAAAGTGGTAATTGCATTGATACCCACTATTACGAGGATTACAAAAGGATTAATTCCCTTGATTTTCGGTTCAATGTACTTGATCCGGATACATTGGATCCCCTTACTGAAACCGAAAAACAGGAAAGGTTCTGTGTTAAGAAAATCGGGGATTCTTTAAGTTTGCCTATAAGCCCCGTTAATGGTGGTCAAAGGCAAATTACCCAATATGGGGGAACCATTCAAAAAGTCCCAAGGGGTGCTTTGGTGGGTAAAAGTAAAACCCCGCCTTCCCAATTAACCTATGGTCCTGTTGAACAAGAATATGATTTGGTGAAGGACACCGTTTTCCGATTTTGCGATTCCGTGGGTACTGTTGATGGTGAGAAAGCTTGCTTTGGAAGGAATTTTATTTGGCCTACCATCACTTGTGGCAAAACCCCTTTAAACCAAAGGAGT
>CAZJWK010000136.1:0-6267 GCA_964549595.1 uncultured Sphingobacteriales bacterium
ACCGGGACCTGGAAAGGCATAAGAACAACCCGAAGTTGAATAAATAAAGTTCGTCCGGTTGTGCCCGGAGTGCCATGGTAAAGAACAACCATCCGGGTAAGGAGGCTTTCCAATTGTGCCACGAGTATCTCGGCAATAAGCAATCAACCGAGTAAAGAAACTCGTGGTACAACTGCGGTTTTTAATCAAACAATTTATCAATCGCTTGGTCTTTAATCACTTCGTATGACTGTTGGTAAAAGCGCCTCTCATCAAAATCAATAAGTTTACGGCATAAATTTTTATCACACAATTGACCATTACGCAAACCTGCATAATCGCGGAAAGAAAAAAACGGCCAAGCCGCTAACCTATTAACCAAACCTGCCTTAAGGGGATTTTGATGAATGTAGTGAAAGCAAATGAATGGTTGTTGGGTATCTGTATCTAATAGTTTTTTCTTAGTATTTTAGGCGAATAAGGAACCAGTCCTTTTTTCTTTTAGATTAATACCCCTGGTATAAGAGCTTAAAAGTTTCCTGAATCATTCCATTAAGTTACTGGTATTTGCAGTATTTTTCTTTACCGATTCGCTGCTGCTTTTATTGGTATAAATGAGAAAATGGAAATGATCCGGCATGAGACACCATGCTAAGATATGGCAGTGGGGTTTAATGAATAAGTTAACCTTTCGCAGAAAGTAGTAATAATTTTCATGAGAAAAGAAAACCGGACTCCGATTAACGCCCCGGTTATAAATATGGTAAAATGCCTCAGGTTTTATGGACATTTTGAATCATTTAAAGGTTTAAATTTAAAAAACTTGATGAAGAAAAAGTATTACACAGCTGAATCAAGAATATCGGTTGCCAAGTGATTGCCCAGTTGTGCCACGGGTGTTTGAGCAAAGAATAACCATCCAATAAAGGAAACTCGTGGCACAACTATTATCTTGGAGGGCTACGAAAATAAATATCCCCATCAACTTTCGGGCGGACAACAACAAAGGACGGCTTTGGCCCGTGCTTTGGCTCCAAAACCTAGCATTGTTTTACTGGATGAGCCCTTTAGCAACCTGGATGATATTATGAAAGACCAGGTACGAGAAGATGTGCGAAAGATTATCAAGGAAACCAATACAACCGGTATTTTTGTAACACACGATACACGGGATGCGCTTTCTACAGCAGACAGGATAGCGGTTTTGAAAGCAGGCAAAATACAACAAATCGGGGAACCGGAAACCATTTACACCCATCCGGAATCCGTTTACGTAGCGAGTTTTTTCGGAAAAGTAAATGTTATTCCTGCAGTAGTGAAAACCGGGGGCTTTCAAACTGACATGGGTTTTATTCCTTGCGAAACTACTCTTTCGGCTGACCAAAGTGTAACTTTATTGATACGCCCGGAAGATATTTATTGGAGCGAAGAAGCTCAAGCCCATTTTGCAGAGGGAACCATTGATTACGTTTTTTATTTCGGGGCTTACCGTCAGGTGAATGTTTGTATCGGTAATGAAAAGGTGCTTTTTACTACTGGAAAAGCTACCTCCCTTACTGTAGGCCAGACCCTTCATTTAAAGGTGGATGCCGGGAAAATGACGGTATTAGGCAATGCTTCCGGCTGATCCCTAAAGTTGATTCATTCCGCATAAACCCCCTCAATCCTCTCGAGCGAAATATTGTGATCGAAAAGGGATGAATACCTCCATCCGGCTCATCACCATCATTTTCCGGCTCATCATTTTGTGTTCGTAGCGAAATGGTTGGCAATGCCTCCTTTGCAACCAGATTTCGAACCAAAAAAAGCAATTATGATGAGCCTAAAAAAATTCAATTTACTACTCGTTATCCTGATTGGCATGATAGGGATTTTTCCTTTAAAGGGTCAGGACATTCAGCAAACCATTCGAGGTAAGGTATATGACAAGCAGACGCAACGACCCTTAACCAATGCAAATGTGGTGGTTGTGAGCATGAAGACCCCGCATGGGACTTCTACTAATGAGAAAGGAGAATTTGTGCTTAAAGAAGTACCGGTTGGACGTCATACGTTGAAAATCAGTTATATTGGTTACCAATCTAGAACGATTCCCAATCTTGAAGTCAAGGCCGGTAAGGAAAAGGTTTTAGACCTGGGAATGGAAGAAAAGGTGATTGAAAAGGAGGCTGTAGAAATTGAAGCGGATAAGGACAAAATGGAAACCAACAATGACATGGCCACCGTAAGCTCCCGGAGCTTTACGGTAGAAGAAAGCGAGCGTTTTGCTGGTTCACGTAATGACGTGGGCCGAATGGCCTCCAATTTTGCTGGTGTTCAGGGGACTGATGGCTCTGTGAATGACATCGTAATTCGGGGAAATGCTCCCATCGGTTTACAGTGGCGGCTTGAGGGTGTTGACATCCCCAATCCTAATCATTTTGGGGGTTTCGGGGCTACCGGTGGCCCGGTGAGTATGTTGAATAACAATACGCTTTCTCAATCTGACTTTTTTACCAGTGCTTTTCCGGCCCAATACGGGGATGCTTACTCAGGCGTGTTTGACCTGCAAATGAGAAGGGGCAATAACGAAGAGCATGAATTCCTTGGCCAGGTGGGCTTTAATGGTTTTGAAGGCGGTATTGAAGGCCCTATTGATAAGGAATCCGGTGCTTCCTATATGGTTAACTACCGCTATTCCATGCTGAGTATCCTTAAGGAATTGGGCTTTAATTTTGGAACAGGTACCGCCATTCCTAAATACCAGGACTTGAACTTTAAGCTCCATTTTCCGGAAGAAGATGGGGGTCATTTTTCCGTTTTTGGTTTAGGCGGCCAAAATCGCATCAAGTTTTCTTCAAACACTTCCGGTAATTCTGAGGATAACCTCTACACGGATAATCAATTTGACATCCTGGACAAAAACCGCAAAGGGATTTTAGGGGTTAAAAAGCAATGGTTATTGGGTGATAAAACGGTTGCTAACCTGACATTGGCCGGCACCCATCAGCGCAATACAACTCAGACTGACTCGGTTTTTGGTAAGGACCAACAAAAGGAAAAGCTGGTTTTTGAGCGCAATTTTGTCAAGGATAAGGTGTTCAGCAGTTTTAACCTCAACCATAAGTTCAATAGCCGTCATTCGATTGAAGTGGGGGCTACCGGTAATCATTACATGCTGGACGTGGTGGATAGTGTTTTAATGGATGGCGAAGACCGTTACCGCAAGCTTACGGAATTTGATGGAAATACCAATCTCATCCAACCCTATGCCAGCTGGCAATACAAGGTGAATGAAAAGCTGACTTTGAATACCGGCTTACATGGCACCTGGCTAACGCTTAACGAGCAGTTTTCCTTTGAGCCCCGTTTTGGCGCAGAATACCAGGCAGGCCCCAACACCTTTAGCTTAGGATTTGGCCGTCACAGCAAAAAAGCTCCTTTGAACCTGCACTTTCAAAAGAATGAGGTCGAAAAAGGGGTTTTCCGTAAAACCAATGAGGATTTAGGCTTCATTCAGGCCAATCATGCCGTTGTAGGGTATGAGCGTCAATTTTCGCCAACCTTGAGGCTAAAAGCTGAAGCTTATTACCAGGATATTTCACAAGCTATTGTAGAGCCCGGTGGAACCTCCTATTCTATTCTGAATTATGGTAGCAATGAACAAAGCCCCGGAAATCTAACGACCGGAGGAAGTGGTACCAATATGGGCCTTGACGTAACCTTTGAAAAGTTCATGGATGAGGGCTTTTACTACCTGATAACCGGAAGTTTTTACGAGTCCCGATATGAAGGCAGTGATGGGGTCCAGCGCTCAACAGCTAATGATGGTAATTTCCTGACGAACATGGTTATGGGTAAAGAAATCGAGCTCTGGGCCGACAAATCGGATAAGAATACCAAAACCTATCTTGTTTTTGATGGTAAGGTGACTTATGCCGGTGGAAAACGTTATACTCCCATTAATCTACAAGCTTCCCGTAAAGAAGGTGAGGCCGTTTTTAAAGAAGACGAGGCTTTTAGTAAGCAATTCAAAGATTTCTTCAGGGCTGACCTTCGTGCGGCTTTAAAAATCAATGGGGAAAACGTAACACAGGAATTTGCGCTGGACGTGCAAAACATAACAGATCGCCAGAATCCGCTTAGGAGAAACTTCAATGCTTCTACCGGTGAAATGGAAACCATTTACCAAACAGGTATTTTACCGGTTGTTCAATACCGTATCCAGTTTTAAAAGTGGAAAAATTGGCAGGGTTGCCGGTTGAGGGCTTTTTTGAAAACTTCTTTCCGGCACCCCTGTCATTGTCATCTGTGGATGATCGAATAGCCCATATTTTTTAAGAGTGAAGGAAAAATACCTTGCTTACCGCATTCCTGAGAAAGGTTGTAAAATTGTTATTAATTCATATATGATGCTCATATGGACTTTAAGCTGAGTCAAAAGCAACTGATTGCTATTGTTCTGATTTCGGTTATACCAGTTGTTTTCTTGTCTGTAAGAGAAGCTCTCGCGAACCCCGAATTGGATTTTTGGGGAAATTGGCAATGGCCTAAGACATTTATTAGCCTGTTGTTTTCTTTAATGGTGACTTTACTGCTTTTTGCCGGTAATACCTACATCATCCGGTATTTGAATCTCCGGATGCCCTGGGATCAATATTGGGTTAAGCGCATAATGACCGAGGCTGTTTTTTGTATCCTTTTTTCGGGAATAGTCATGACGCTCATGTTTACCTTACTGGCTAAATTCACTTCCATTGCCAGTCTGGGTGTTGAACCGCTTTTCTGGAATGTTTTTATAGCGATTGTCATAACCATAGTGGCTGTTTCTATCGTAGAAGGAATAGACTTCTTTCGAAGGTGGAACCAGACTCAGTTGGAAGCTGAAAAGCTCCAGCGGGAAAATCTGCAAGCCCGGTATGAGGTATTACGGAATCAAATTCGCCCTCATTTCTTATTCAATAGCCTGAATGTGCTTTCCTCCCTTGTGCATAAGGACCCGGATAAAGCTGAGGACTTTATTGAGCAACTTTCAGAGGTTTACCGCTATGTCCTGGATACGGGTGAACAGCCCTTAGTGACCGTTCAAAAGGATTTAAAAGCGCTGGAGGCCTATATATTCCTTCAACAAACTCGTCACGGGGACAACTTAAAGTTTAATCAGGAATTAGATGAAAAGGCGCTGAATGCTTATATCCCGCCACTAACCTTTCAAATTCTGATGGAGAATGCGGTTAAGCACAATGCCATCGGTAAGGATGCCCCTTTAACGGTTACGTTAAAACGTGCAAATCCGCAATACATGGTAATGGAGAATAATATTCGCGAAAGAACAGATAAGCATTCCTCTACCGGTATTGGTCTCCAAAACCTGCAAGAACGATTCAGCTTTGTCACCGACTTTCAGCCGGTATTTCACAACCAGGATAGCCGGTTTCTGGCTTATATTCCCTTAATTCAAAAAGCTTAGCTTATGCAAGTTTTGATTGTTGAAGATGAAGAACTGGCAGCCGAACGGCTTGAAAGACTCCTGAAACGCCTTGAGCCTGAAACTGAGGTGATGGCTACGCTGGATTCTGTCAATCATACCATCGAATGGCTACAGGATCATAAGCCGGACCTTTTATTCCTGGACATTCACCTTTCGGATGGCTCCGGTTTTGAAATATTCGACCACGTTAAGATGGATATTCCGGTCATTTTTACCACAGCTTACGACCAATATGCCATTGATGCTTTTAAGGTTAACAGTATCGATTACCTCCTTAAGCCCATTAAAAAAGCGGAGCTGCAAAGAAGCCTTGATCAGTACAAAAAGTTGTATGAGCAGACCCAAAAGGTCCAGGAGCAATTGCAAACCCTACTCACAAGCTTTCAAGGACAGGGGGCGGATTATAAAAAACGCCTGCTGGTATATGTGGGTGATAAATTAAAATCCATTCCGGTGAGTCGGATAGCCTATTGTTTTGCCCAGAATAAAATGGTTTTTCTCAGACTATTTGACGGGACCGAGCTTCCTATTGATTATTCCCTGGACCAGCTGGAAAGCATGCTAAACCCAGAGCAATTTTTTCGCATTAACCGCCAATTACTGATTCAGTTTGAAGCGATCCAGGGGATGCACCAATACTCGAAAGGCCGTGTTAAAATCGATTTGAATCCGCCTTACGGGGATTTGGTGATTGTGAGCGTAGAACGGTCCAAGGCTTTTAAGGATTGGTTAGAAGGTTGAAGGAACCCGGGTAAGTTGCGCTCAATATCCTTACCTTCGTTCAAAAATTGGTTATGGATATTCAAAAGGCCCAAAAA
>CAZJWK010000137.1:0-6160 GCA_964549595.1 uncultured Sphingobacteriales bacterium
ACCAGCTTACGTTGACGGAGCAACAGCCATTCGATTTTTTATCCAAAGGGAAGCGGACCTACAATATTCAAGATATTAAGAGCGTCAGGTACGATGAAAAATTGAGAAAGCGCTCGACAGGACCGAGCCGTGGGGGAGGGGGGTCCCGGCAGTATATGGACTGTATGATTTATCTCGAGACTGAGAATGAGCATGATCAATTTTTTAAACACGAAACGCCCAAAGGGAAAAAATGGCTTGCCCTTCATCTGAACAAGATCCTAACAAGTGCCCACGGACATCATTCATCCGCACAAAAATTACGCGATAAATCGATTTAGCAACAAAGGCCTGGAAACCTGACCTTCCAACAAAAGGCATCCTGAATAACTCAGGGCTTCTCTATAATGGTTGCCAATCAGGTGCTAACATACTTCCTAAACACTTGAGCTAAGCAAAAACTAAAAAGGGTTTCCTAAAGTTCAAGAGAGGTAAAGAAAAAATTAGGTGTGCCACGAGTTTCTTTATTCCATTGGTTACTTCTTGCCCTGATAATCGTGGCACACCTGAGTAAACTGACCAGCCAAAACTACCACCAAAAGAAAATTTCCAGCCATCCTCGAATTTCGACTAAATTTTGGGGAAACTCCAGGAATCATATGGTTTGCGTAAATCAAATCCGCTGGGGGAGAACGCCCCAGTAAATTGGTAGAAGTAGCCATTCCACTAAATCAACCAAAAATCAAACACAGCTTTGTTGCTTAACAAAAAAGTAATAGGAGGAATCTGCCAGCTGGCGGGTAAAGCCGCTTTTTGGTCTCCGTGGGAGAATTACCGGGTAACCAGGGGCTCTACACGGAAGCCCTTTTTATAAACTAATTCATAGGCTAACCCTCTAAAACCAGTCCAAAAAAGGATTTAAAATTAAAATGAATTTTTTTATTGACCTAACCCAACCCATTTCCTTAAATTTACGTGTACGTTATTGAATTTGTCTTGTAATGGTAAAATTTTGGACCTTGATGGTATGCAAAAAATAAGGTTATTACTTACGACTTTTCTTTTGGTATTGGGGTTTTTAAATGTAGGTGGTCAGAATTTGATTATTTTAGTAGAAGGTGAGTTATCTTCAAACGATCCAAATTATGACGTAGACAATAAGCGTGTAATTTTGGAAATAAGCGACTCTTTAGGAGGAAGGGCGGATACGGTAACTACCAGTTCCAGCGGCTCCTTTTTTGATACATTTAGTGTTCCAAGGTTTACAAGCGGAACGGTTAAAGCCAGTATTACCAACTGTAGAAATCAATATATTGCTGATACCCAATCTATCTTTACAGACACTTTCAAGCGGTTAGATTTTCGTTTGGATGCTTGTCCTTTCAATACTTTAACGTTAACGGGTTCTGTGAAAAAAGATCAACCCGTTGATAAAAATGCCATGGTTTATCTTTATGAGGCTGACAGAATGGGCCAAAAAAATCAGTTCAAAATAGCAGACTCCACTACTGTCGATAACAAGGGCAATTATATATTTACATCGTTAAATTTCACCAATTACCTTTTAAGGGCTAAGTTAACATCCCAGGATCCGAATTATGGGGATTACCTACCTACTTACTTCAAGCGCGATAGCGGAAATGTGAGTGCAGCAACCTGGCCGAAAGGGGATTCAATCTCATTGCTTTCAGGAAGTGTTTTTAATACTTCCATTCATTTAACCGATATCAATACCCCTCAGGGGCCGGGATTTATCAGTGGATATGTGGTTCAGGGAGATACCGGTAAAATAACAAGGTCAGCCAACCCCGCACGCGAAGTACAAGTAACCCTTTTTAATGCCAATGACGAGCCAGTGGGCTTTAAAGAGACGGACAAATCGGGCTTTTATGAATTCCCGAACCTGGCTTTAGGAACTTACAAATTAAGGGTGGAAATTCCTGGCAAACCTTGTCAGACCGAAGAAATTGAACTTACGGAGGAGGATTTAAGTGGTAGTGAAATCAATTACAAGGTCAGAAAAGATTCCATTACAAGGGCCAGCGAACTTTTATATGTTCAAAAGCCCCGGGTTGCTGAATTGAAGGTCTTCCCAAACCCTGTTGACGATCATTTAGGAATAACCTTTCCTAAAAAAAGAGGAGGTAGCTTTGAATTAACGCTAAATACCCTTCAGGGTAAGACACTTTATCGAGAGGTCATTAATTCCCGGCCAAAACCGTTTTACAAAAGATTGGATATGCATGATTATCCCGAAGGAATTTACTTGCTTAGGCTAAAAACAGGTAATTCAGTAATTTACAGGCGAATTATAAAACAATAACCCATGCTTGATCAGTACCAGAATATAGTGAAAAGAGGGGTGATGTTAGGAATCAGTCAATCAATAAAATTAGCACATTAGCCATTCAAAATATGGCCGACAGTATAAACATTCAATCGCTAATCGAGCGTTGCCATAAAGGAAAAAGGAAAGCGCAGTACGAGCTTTACCGCTACTGCTATTCCTTTCTTTTACCGGTATGTATGCGCTATGAAAGGAATGAAGAGGATGCCAGAGCTGTCCTCAATGAGGGATTTCTGAAAATCCTGGACAACCTTTCAAAATACAACCCGGAAATACCTTTTGAAGCTTGGTGTAAAAGAATCACAATAAACACAATCATTGATGCTTATCGGAAGGATCGCAAAAAACCCCAAACCATTGATTGCGACAATTTAATTCAGGAGGGGGAAGAAAAAGGTGCTTCTTTAAACGAAGCTTTGGATATTTTTTCCTCAGACGATTTGGAAAAAATGCTTAAATCCTTACCAGCCAAAAGCAGGAAGGTTTTTAATCTGTATGCCATTGACGGCTATAGCCATAAAGAAATATGTGCTCAAATGGGAATTTCCGAGGGGACTTCGAAATGGCATTTGAATTTTGCCCGTCAGAAGCTGGGTGAAATGCTTGAAAGTATGAAAAACCCTTCACCAAAAGAAAGTTATTATTATGAAACTGAATGATATAGACAAACTCTTCAGGGATAAACTTGGGCATAAAAGGGTTGATTTTGATGAGCAATCCTGGAGGGATATGGAAAAGCTTCTGAATAAGCGGGAAAGAAGGAGAAGGCTTTTTTCATGGCTTTTCATTCTGCCATTTTTAGTGGCCTTATCAGCCGGAGGATACTATGCTTTTCAAAGTACCCTATTTGAAGGCAATGGGTCTACGGTAAAAGAAAATAAACCTGTATCTTCCGCGGATACAAGCCCTTCAGACAGGTTAAAAAACCAACAAAAAGCTGCTAATCCTTTGGAAAGAGCTGAAAAATCGGATCAAACTGCGAAGCCAACCAAGGATAAGTCAAAGCCTTCTGAGCGTGCTAATGATGTTGAGCAATTGAAGAATAAACCTGTCCAGGAAAAAGCACAATCAAGCCGGCCAATGGCTGCCGAAACCATTAACGATGAACCAGGCAAAAACAATGATGGTGAGACCACTCAAGACAGGACTAAGGTAAATTCTGATAATAACCAAAGCCAGAAGGCTGAAAAGTCCTCAAAAGAAAATACCCAACCGGCTATTGCCGGTGTCGTTAAGTTATCCAAATTGCCCAGCATACCCGGCAAACTCAACGCTTTCAGTTTGAAACCAAAAGAAGCCAGCCTATTGGAAGACTCGTTAAATATTTCTGACCCGTCAATTCCAGAACCTTTTGAAATTGGGCTTGCCGGAGGGTTGCAACTTTCCAGGAAGAACGCGGGCGATGCTTTTCAAAACTTTTCAACCCAGCCGGTATTGGGAGCCTATGTTCGGTGGCATCTCTTTAATAACCTGTACGTTAATAGTGAATTGTTTTACCTGTACGATCCCTCCCCGGATTATAAGCGAACCGTAATCCGGCGTACTTATGATTTTGGCTACAAGGAGGAAGCCACTACGCTTGATCTTGAAAGTATCCATTACTTACAGGTACCGGTATACTTAGATTATGGGATCGTTGGCTCGCATGGAATAACTGCGGGCATCAAAGGGAAGTGGCTAATGAACGCCAAAGGGCAACTGACAACAACCAATTCCTCTTCCTTAACGGGGGAGAAATCAACGGCCCATAAGGCATGGATTAGGCCCGAAGGCCTGAAATCCTTCCAATATGAAGCCATTCTGGGTTATAGGTATGACTACAATAACCGCCTGAGGTTCCAATTGAGAGGACTCTTTGGCTTACAACCAGTTAAAAGGGAAAAGGAAAGGTCTTTGGGGGATAATTACCATAACTCGGGTATCCAACTAATTCTGCAGTATCAATTGAATTAAAAGGCAATGATGATGAAATACGGGATTTTAATATTATTGATAATAATAACAGGCTTGGCCGGATGTGAGCAAGAAGAACTACCTGAGCCAAACGCTAATGATCCTGTCTTTTTTCTGTCAGGTTCTATTGAAGGCAAGTCTGATTCACTGAAGGCTGGGGAAGCGGGTTATTATTTGTATACTTATTTCACGAGTGATTCTAACAACCAATACCGATTGACCGGCCATTTCAGTCCTACCGGTTGCAAAGATTGTCCGGAATCCCTTAAAATTGAATTGCCGGCCCATAAGAATTCAGAGGGCCGGCTTAACCTTGACGAAGCCTTGCAAACCGGTGATCACTCCTTCTATAACCCTTCACCTGTTTATGAAGTCAAATTCAATGCTATTCCAAAGGGTCCCGCCCCCCGGTCTTATATGTGGGATTTCGGGGATAGCCGTAGTGCTAAAAAGAAAAATATAACCCACTATTATCCTGTTGATGGCCCTGAAGATTATCAAACGGCTCTCCGGATTAATTACAACAACGGGGAGTGCATCCGTACCATTAGTAAGCAGGTGGATCTTACTGATCAAAAATGCAGAACTAATTTTACAGTTAATCCAATCAATCAGACGGAAGTCATATTTCAATCTGAGGTGAATAACCTGGATACGCCCGCCAGTTACCGCTGGTATACAGACAGTTTACTGATTTCTAAAGCCAAGGACCCTACTTATGATTTTCAAGACCCAGGGGTGTACAAAGTTTGCTTGGAGGCTGAAGGACAATCAGGGTGTACTGCTAACTATTGTCAAAGGGTGGACGTCTTTTCTAAGGGGTGTAACGGTAATTTTCGGTACCGGGTAAAAGGGGATACCACATGGGTTGATCCGGCTTTTGTAAACATAACTTGGCGGGATGAAAATGGTACTTTGTACAAAACTGGCCGAAATCAACAACCCGATGAGAGTTATTTCCGGATTTTAGAAGCTAAGCCTTATGAGAATAATGAAAATGGGGAACCCACTTACAAGCTGAAGGTCGAATTTGATTGCAGGGTATACTCAAGCGGAAGTAGTAAACGGCTGAAGGATTTTAAAGGATTTATAGCGGTTGCCTATCCCGAACCTTCCTAAATTCTGTTTAACCTTGATTTTATTCCTTTAGGGGATAAGCTATTTTTAACAACTCAAATTTGGATAAGGATTTTTCTTCTTGCGGTATGAACCCTTTGTTTTGGAGGTATTTTTATTCCTATATTATAGAGTTATAGGGTTCTGGTATCACAACCATGGCTTCGAACAGAAATTGCTCATGTACCACTCTTTGAATGATAGAGTCTTTTGTAATAACTTAGTGCTGTCCGTGGTTTAATTGGTTAACTTTTTTTAAACCCTTTCTATCCCTATGAAACATCCATTAGCGGAATTTGGAATTGAAAAGATTTTTCTCTTATCCACTAATATGAGGACCCTTTTTTATGGTTCCTTTATACACATTATTGCAACAGTATGTGTAAACCCGAACTAAAAAGGTTGGGGATTTACAATCCCCTTAATTTCCAAAAGAACCAACCCTCAGTAGCTAAATGATAAATTCAAAACTTTTATAAAGTCCAGGTTACTAAAAGTGGCTGGGAAGGTGATAGATGCAGATAACTCAGTTTAAGCAAATTAACGCACATAATTTCCTTAGGGAGCGACTTCAAATTTTTTTGCAATCAAAACCAAGTGAAATTTGAACTGGGGTGACTTGCGTTGTCCAGTAAAGTATTTTTGTTCCCTCTAACAGAATTAACAATAATAACCTTTTTCAGCAAACTTGATCAAAACCTAATAAACGCGGTTCTACCCCATTTTTTGTGGAAATTTAGTGCTGTGGTTTTACATGGGGCCTTC
>CAZJWK010000138.1:0-6149 GCA_964549595.1 uncultured Sphingobacteriales bacterium
AAATCTCGAAGGCCCCATGTAAAACCACAGCACTAAATTTCCACAAAAATCTCCCCCTAATCCAAGCTTCACTTGATTAGGTAAACGCAGGTATAAAATTTAAGAAAGCATTGAAGCAGGATACTATAGTGCTTGGTTAATAATTTGTTATTCAATAATTTAAGGGCTTTGTGGTTAAAATTTTATATGGGAAATGGGGTAGAACCTTTTTTATAATGCTAAAAAATCTTTTAATTTGGTTAGCTTTTGCGACTTTTGGAACTAACAGGGTCGCTTTGTAATTGTTAAAAGAAATGATTGAAAAAACAATTTTTTATGAGGAAAGTAAATACCCTTTGGAGCTTGCTGATCATCGCTTTGTTAATGGGTTTTAATAGCGACAACTCTAAGTTGGATTGGTATGGATGGAATAAAGGATACCCAAAGGGCCTGGAAACGCAGAAGGTAATCCTGGTAGATGTTTATACGGATTGGTGCGGTTGGTGTAAAAAAATGGATAAAACCACCTATTCCAATGAGGAAATTGTTAAGATCATTGAAGAAAATTTCATTCCTATAAAATTTAACCCCGAGGAAGATAAAACCTACACCATAGATGGTAACCAGGTGAATGGTCGAAAGCTATTGCAAATCATCTCCAGCGGGCAACACAGTGGTTATCCATCTACTTATTTTCTGTTCCCCTCCAAAAGGGAAATTAAAAAGGTAGGAGGTTACAAAGGGCCCAAAGCTTTTAAAAAGACCCTTAACCGGATTTTGGCTTACAAAAAAAAGATCAATCAACAAAGAAATTCTAACCAAGGGGATTCCTGATTTTGATTTCCTGAAGCATTATGCGTCTACCCAAGCGGAATGAGGTAATAGAGGATCTAAAGGTGGAAGATATTGCCAAAAAAGGAAAAGGGGTGGCTCGCCAAAACAACCTGGTAATTTTTATAGAAGGCGTTGTTCCCGGCGATCTCATAGATGCCCGGATTACCAAGCGGCGGAAAAGCTATCTCGAAGCCAAACCGGTTGAATTTCACGAGTATTCACCGGAACGAACGGAACCCTTTTGCGAACATTTTGACTTATGCGGAGGATGCAAATGGCAGCATATTACCTATCAGGAACAACTCAACCTGAAACAAAAATACGTCTATGATAACCTGACCCGTTTAGGCCAGGTAGAAGACTTCCGATTCCAAGATATTTTACCGGCACCTGATACCAAATATTACCGGAACAGGCTGGATTTTGCCTTTACCAATAACCGCTGGATTACTGATGAAGAAAAAAATTCCGGAGCAATTATTAAAGACCGAAATGGCATCGGCTTACATATCCCGGGGCGATTTGATAAAGTGCTGGATATTAAGCATTGTTACCTGCAAAAAGCCCCTTCCAATGAGATCCGGCTGGCCCTGAAGCAATTTGCGGAAGAGAATGGCTATAGTTTTTTCGATATCCTAAACAACGAGGGACTGTACCGTTCCCTGATAATCCGAACTACTGTTGATGAAGATGTAATGGTCACGGTAATGTTCGGTAAGAATGATGAAGAAGCCATTCATAGTACCATGGATTTCCTGAACCAACAATTTCCTTATATTACCTCGCTACATTATGTCATAAATACCAAAGCCAACGATACTTTCTTTGATCTACCCGTTCACCATTACTCTGGTTTACCTTACATCCGGGAATATGTGGAAGGGCTGGAGCTTCGCCTGGGGCCTAAATCCTTTTACCAAACCAATTCGAAGGGAGCTCATCAATTATTCAAGGTTATCAGGAATTTTGCTGCTATCCGGAACGATGAAATGATTTACGATCTTTATACCGGGATTGGAAGTATTGGGCTTTTTTTAGCAAGTCAGGCAAAACAAGTGATTGGCATCGATACCGTACCGGAAGCCATAGAATTTGCCTGTGAAAATGCCTCCATTAACGGCATTGAGAATGCCCGGTTTTTTACCGGGGAAATGCGGAAAATCCTTAAACCAGATTTTCTTGAAAATTACCCCGGTCCTGATGTCCTGATAACGGATCCCCCAAGAGAAGGTATGCATCCAAAAGTGGTTGAAACCATTCTTAAAGCCTTGCCTGATAGAATTGTTTATGTCAGTTGCAACCCTTCTACACAGGCAAGAGATTTGGCCATGTTGAAAGCGGAATACCGGTTGGAAGTGGCTCAGCCTGTAGATATGTTTCCACATACATTTCACGTTGAAAATGTGTTACTTTTAACCCGAAAAAAATAACTATTACTATGAGTGAAGAACGTCCTTCCCACCCTATTATTGACAGCCTTGAGCAGGACCTACGCTTTTACAATACAGCCATTAAAGAAGTGGCAGATGAAATTCTGGATAATAACCTTTCCCAATACCCCATCTTCATTGCGCACGAAGTGCCTATTAGCATTGGGGAACTGATACTGGATAAAAACGACTTCAACAGAACCTGGAGCATTAGCGCCATTACCATGGAAGAAATGGTCGAAGCGCAAGTCATTGAGCAAGAAAAACAAGAAGCCTTTAAAAATATATACAAAGATCCAAGAGCGCACATCTGCGTATTTCTGATCAGTGAAAAAGGGGGAAATTTTATTTTTTACCCCTACCAGGATAGCGAAGGACCGGATACTTCTGAAAGCCACAATTAAATTATAGGGTTTACCAGAAGGATTTTTTATCCTGATTTTAAGGAAGAATCAATATGATTTAAAGCCTTTGCAGAATATTGAGTGTTTTATCCAAAAACCTTTATAGAGTGTTTATTTATCCAATAGCTCATCGACCTTTTTCCGGTCTTTTCTCGCCAATTCTTTTTTTCCCATTTCCTCATACAAATCTGACCGGTTTCGAAAGAGCCTCCAACGACTGGGAAATGCTTCGATAGCGGTATTGTAGACTTCAACCGATTTTTCAGGCTTACCCAAATCTTCATAGGCCGAAGCCAAATGGGTGTAATAAAGGGGCTTCTTTTCTATTTTAAGCAATTTCTTCATCACCTTAATTACTTTTCTGTTACTATCAAGCAGCGAATACTTAATCCCCAGTTCGGATAAATAATCCGGGTTATCAGGATCAATTTTCAGCGCTTTTTTATAATTATCCACCACTTCTTTATAATAAGCATTGCTTTTGTAATTAAAAGGCAACAAATCAAGGCATTTTCCAGCCTTAAAGTAAGCATCAGCCGCCTTGTAGGATCGTTTATACTTGTTGGAAAAAGTATCAAAACATCGCTCCCTGAGTTTTTTAGCCTTCATTTTTTCATTACGTGCCGTAAAATAAATCCAATGGATGCTTTCATAGTTTGCTAAATTATAGGGATCCAAAGCAATGGCTTTGTTAAAATCCTTCAATGCGGAATCCAAACTTCCAACACTCTTAAGTGCTTTGCCCCGCCGCCTAAAATATTTTGCAGAGTCCTTTGTCAGTTCGATGGCTTTTGTAAGCGATTTGATGGCTTCCCGTTGAGGGGATTCATTAAATTCATCTGAATCATTAAAATCATCCCAATAATAGTACATTGAACCTTTTTTATAATAAAGTTCCGGTTTATTGGGTTTGAGGTCAATCATGCGGTCCAGCATTTCTATGGCTAAGCCATAATCCCCGTAATACCCAAAAAGATTATATTTAGCCCCTAATGTTTTATAATGATTGGAATCCAAAGCTATTGCTTTGTCATAGCTTTCCCAGGCCTTGTATTTTTCATCCTTTAACTTATGACCTATTCCTTTTAAATGGTAATAATCGGGGTTAGTATCCGTAATGTCGATTGCTTTAGCCATGTTTTTAATGATACAAGATGAGGAATCAACCTTTAAGCAGGCTATGGCCTTTAAAAAATGATTTTCAGGATTTTTTGGCTGGTATTTAATAGCGGTATCGTAAGCTTTAATGGCTTTTGAGTAATCTTTATACCGATAATGATATTTACCTAACAGGCGCCATGCATTAGGGTAATTTGCAATAAGGGTCATGCATTTTTCCAAATGTTCCTTGCATGATTTATAATAGCCGGAGTACCAATCCGTTAAGGCCAAACCATAATGCACTTTGGAAAATTGGGGAAACCGCGATTTCAAATCAAAATAAGTGATCCTGGCCAAACTGTAATCCCCGGCATCGATCAGACTATCGGCTTTGGCAAGTTTGCGTTGTAAGGTGTCAAACTTCAATCGAAGCCGTTTCAGTTCGGTACCCGACCAAACTGACCCACCATATTGATTTAGCGTATCGAATAAAGTTTCAAGGCTTCGTTGCTTACCTTTTTCAAAACAAGCATTTGCCATGTAAAAGAAGGATTGTTTATCCTGCTTTGGCGAATAATGCATTAATAAGGTATCATAGAGTTTATAAACCTTTTCATGAGCTTGCTTTTGGTGGGCTTTTTCGATCCTTTCCTCCAGTTGGTCATTATCACTAAAAAAGAATTGCCCCAATAAATTCAAATTCGCAAAGGTAAGGAAGGCAAACAAAGCAATGAACAGAATTGCCTGACGTAAACTTCCAATCATGGGTTAATTCTTATTGGCGATCATCTTTTAGGATTATGGCTTAAGATTCAAACTTATAAAGATATGCTACCATTTAAAAATTACCCGCCAGTAAAACCTCCTGTTCCTTACAGAGTAAAAATACCATCATTTAGGTTGCCCGGTCAGTGTTACAATCCTAATGCTGTAAAAAAGGAAAATGAAGGAAATGCATCCTCAATGGTCCTTATCTTTTCCCTTTAATAACCGGCTTATGAACCTTTTTCCCGGATTCAAAATGAATGGTGGCTACGTAATGACCCGGCTTTAGCCCTGCTAAGTCGATTTTCTTATTGTCGCTGGCTAACCTTGACTTTCCGGTTGAAGCCCGCAGCACTATTTTTTTAATGGATTCATGCGTTTGAAAGCGGACAAAGTCAAAGGCAGGATTGGGATAAACCCGGACAATTATTTTCCTTTTGTGCGCTTCCCGCCCTGCGTTTCTTAAGTAAGTACAATTGAATGACCTAAAGTTAACGGAAATGTCCTTGTCTGAATAACAGCGAAGAGGTCCCGGTCCACCCGGTACATGGGGCACCACCCGTGGGAAAAAGTAATCAAAGCCACCAAGGGTCTCTGCAAACCATCCTTCAAAATCGTATGTTTGACCCGTATCCTTTCCCAACGCCTGAGTACGGTACATTTCCTTTTGAACACCATCAAACTTATTCTTTACCACAGAATCGATTACTTGGTTATAGGAAGAATCCAGATTTTGGGAAAGTAACCGGTCCGGTACCTCCAAATGCAATGTATCGCCTTTATTCCGGTTAAAAATGAAATAGGTAATAAACCGGTCTCTTAGGTCACTATACATGAACAATGTATCATTATCCTGGTAAACAAAAACCGATTCGCGGTGAATGGTATCCATAATATTGACCGACTTAACAGCGATCTTATGGGCTGTATCCCCTTTTAAAACCGTATCTTTCACGCTTTCAAAATGGCTGTATTGGGTATTGGGGGCTCCGCCTTGTTCCATTTTTTCACTGTAATGCCACTCTGCACCAATTGGGGCAAAATCCTGCCCGATCAAGTAAATAGGCATTATTAAGCAAAAAAACGTAAAAAGGTAAAAGCTTTTCATATTTTTTGGTTTTCTGATTTTTTAAAAAGATGGTTGGAAAATATTATAGGTTGCATAGCTTTCAACCCTTTTCAAAACGATATATTTTTAATTATGAAAAATAAATGCTATGAAATTATAAACCTATTAGTCGAATCGCTAATCTTATTTCAAAGTATCTCACCCATCAAAAAGTTTCCACCCATTCGGGTTGAAGGCTTTATATCGAATGTTTTCTTATTTTGGGGTTTCGATGGCCTTTTGAAGGGAATCGGTTTTGCTATCAAAGCCAGTGTTAAGCATTAAAATACCGGTAAGCCCAATAATCAGGAAAAAGGTTTTCAAGGACCCCCCGCCTTTGTTACCGTTACCCGAATCACCGTTTGGAATGTTACCATAAAGGCGCTTTTTCATCAAATTTTCAAAGAAAGAATGCAGGGGAAAAATAATGGCTGCCATACCGCCATTGATCAGGAGTTTCCATGCAGGCGCCTCATTGGTCCAAGCGTCCACATAAGGATCTGTAAGAACCAATAAGAACTCAAAAAA
>CAZJWK010000139.1:0-6059 GCA_964549595.1 uncultured Sphingobacteriales bacterium
CTTCAGAAGCCAATATATACACTCCTTTACCATTAAATCCCGAATCTATGTCTATGTGAAAGTTGCTTGTATATTTTTCATTGATTTTTCTTTCAGCACTCACAAAAAACTCATCCTGATAATAATCCGCATGAAGTTCAGGATTGCCAAAACTTCCTCCTTCCGGCACCCATACATCGCCATTCACCTTGCAGCCAAAGGTGTTTTTCCCGCTTTGGGTGGCAGGAGGTAAGGTGGCTTTATGGTTATTATCATTGGTTTGGTCACTTTCTTTATCACATTTTAAGGCCAACAGCATGAGGCTTATCATAACCCAAATTAAAATCCGCATGGCATTAACTTTTACTTACCCATATACAAATGCTACTTCAAGGTTACAAATCCTGTGAAGCAATACCTAATTAAGCATTTGTTAAGCTTAAAAAAACCTATAGGGGAAGCACTTTTTGGCTTTTTTAGCCAAATCCCCGTATTTTTGCTTAAAACTTCGTGGGTTATGAAAATACGTTATTATTTTATCGCTTTAACGGTACTATTTTTTGCTTGTCAGCCCTCTCAATCTTCTAAAGACGGAAAAGAAAGCCAGGAGCCTGAAAAAGGAGAGGGTCAAAAAGGCCCGATCACAATGGTTATTCATGGCGGTGCCGGGAACATCAAAAGGGAGCACCTGACGGAAGAAGAGCAAAAGGTCTGGAAGCAAAAGCTAAAAACGGCCCTGAACAAAGGTTACCAGGTGCTTCAAAATGGTGGGGAAGCGGTAAAAGCCGTGGAGGCAGCCATCAAAACCATGGAAAATGATTCTTTCTTCAATGCCGGAAAAGGTTCTGTACTCACCCACCAGGGAGAAATTGAAATGGATGCCTCCATGATGAGGGGTGCCAACAAGAAAGCGGGTGCCATGGCCTCCGTGACTAACATCAAAAACCCAATTAAAGGAGCCAGGGCTGTAATGGAGGAATCCAAACACGTAATGCTGGTAAGCGATGGGGCGGAAAAATTTGCTAAAGAGCAAGGCTTGACCATGAAGGATTCTGCGTATTTTTGGACGCATTCGCGGTATAAAAGCCTGCAAAAGGTGTTAAAAAAAGAAAAGTCCATTAAAGGAAAAGATGGGATACCGCAAAAAACCTTAGGAACCGTTGGAGCGTTAGCTTTGGATAAAAAAGGTAATCTTGCCGCCGGTACCTCTACCGGGGGTATGACCAACAAAAAATACGGAAGAGTAGGGGATTCTCCCTTAATAGGGGCCGGTACTTATGCGGACAACACCAGTTGCGCGGTTTCAGCAACCGGTCATGGTGAATATTTTATACGCAATTTAGTGGCTTACGATGTCGGGGCTCACATGAAATACCGGGATATGCCCTTGAAAAAAGCTGCGGATACCGTCATACATCATAAATTAAAAGCTTTGGGAGGAAAAGGGGGTATCATCGGACTGGATCAAGCCGGTAACTATACCGGAACGTTTAATACAAATGGGATGTTCAGGGCTTTTAAGCAAAAAGGGGAAGCCCTGACCGTTAAAATTTTTTAGTTTGAAAAGCCGGGCAACGTTGAAACTTTTCAAGCCTTAAATGGCTTATTCTCCAAAAAAACCATGCAATTCAAGACCAATATAAATTGCGGAGGGTGCATTGAACAGGTAAAACCTTACCTGGATGCCTTAAAATCAATAGAATCCTGGGATGTGGACACCAATAACCCGGATAAAATCCTGACCATAAAAGGCGATGTGGATCCGGATACCGTTAGGGAGGTTGTCCGGAAAGCCGGGTTTAAGGCCAAGGAGACCAAAAATGGGTTTTTCAAAAAGCTTTTCGGTTAACGGGATGTCAATAAGGCCTGTGAGTGCCTTTTTAATTCCTCCAAAGCCGTATCAATAGTGGATTTGTGGGTTCGAAAGGATAGAATGGCCACGCGCAAATAAAATTGGTCCCCTACCTTGGTAGAGGATAAAAAGACTTTCCCGGACCGTTGAATCCGTTGAATAAGCAGCTTATTAAATTCATCAGGATCATGGTTTTCGGGTACATAGCGGAAAAGTACCACCGATAAGTCAGGTTGGGTTTTCACCTCAAAACCGGCCATCTCAAGCAACCGATCATAAAAATAACGGGCCAGTTGAAGTTTTTCTTCCAGGGCTGCCCGGAAAGGCCTAATACCATATACCTGGAGAGCCATCCACATGCGTAAGCCCCTGAAATGCTTGGTCAATTCCGGTGAAAGTTCAGAAGGGGAAGGTTCCTCGGTAGCTTGCAGGGAATCCTGCATATAATCCGCCTGGTAGTAATGGGATTGGTAAAGTTTTTCCCCATTTTTCACTAAAACCACGCCCAGGCCATAGGGTAAAAATAACCCTTTGTGCGGATCCATTACGATGGAATCCGCTTTATCCAGTCCTTTTACCTGTTCGCGTCCGGTTTCGGACAATAGGAAAAAACCGCCATAAGCGGCGTCCACATGTAACCAAAGGCCATATTCGTGGGTAATGTCCCCGATTTCAATCAGTGGATCAATAGCGCCGGCATCTGTGGTTCCTGCCGATGCAACAACCATCCATGGTACCAAGCCGGTTTGTTTATCCCTTTTAATTTGATTTTTTAAGGCCTCTTCATCCATCCGGAATTGCTCATCCATGGTAATGTTCCTTTGAATAACCTCACCCAAACCAGCAATTCTCAGGGATTTGTGTACGGCATGATGGGTTTGCCCGGAAAGGT
This sequence comes from uncultured Sphingobacteriales bacterium, assembly GCA_964549595.1. Lineage (GTDB taxonomy): Bacteria > Bacteroidota > Bacteroidia > CAILMK01 > CAYYUA01 > CAZQQN01. The sequence goes on from CAZJWK010000139.1 coordinate 2,724, forward strand.
AAACCACTGTTTTTTCAAAATCCTTTCCTTTCAACCCGTGCGCATCCCTGGCAGTCACAATACCGATCAGGTTAGCGATCGAACCGCCGGAAGCCAGATTACCGGCAGCGGTTTCGGGGAAACCAACCAAATCCCTAACCCACCTGATTAGCATATTTTCGATCCTTACTGCTCCGGGATTCGCAAAAAATACCCCGGCATAACGGTTGGTAACTGCCGCAATAAAGTCACCCAGAGCGCCGGGATAAACCCCGCCACCTGGGATGTAAGCCAAATGACCACCGGATGCCGCATTTAAGCCATCCATTTCCACATATTGGCGGTACCACTCCAGCAAGTTTTCTAAAGATTGGGGTTCTTCACTAAAGGTTTTGTCTAATAAGCCGGCTGCCCGATTTTCATCGTAGTAATAAACCGGCGCCTCCGAAAGATTTTCCAAATACCTTTCCGTATATTTTTGCACTTGATTGAATAATTCATTACGGGTAGTGGCATCCAATTCAAGCGCCCTCGCTTCATTCTCCAAATTCTTACTTACCATAATTTTTTAGTAATTGTTAAACCATTGCTTTAACCGCTTCAATTTTAGGGGAAAATTCAGTTTTTTCAGGAAATTAAAACATTATCATTTTCTTTGCCTGACCGCATTGTTAAATTTTCATTAACTTAGCGGGGTTTAAAATGGAAGTTAAATATTAAAAAAAGGTTCATTATGAAGAAAGGATTACTGGTTGCTCTAATCGGAATGGTTTCAGTGTTCATAGGGCAAAATGCCACTGCTGCTCCGGGAGATACGGTTGTGGTTTACTCCAAGGATACCCTTCATTGGTCAGGTTACGGGCCCTATTTCACAGAAGTGGATTTTCCCGATAATGCCCAAAGTTATCAGCGGGTATGGATGAAGGCCACTTTGGGTTGTCCCAGTTTTGGTTGTAGTGAGTGGGATTACACGACCAAATTTGCCATCATGAATGACAATCCCAATAAAAAGACTTTATTGCCTGATTTTAAAGTAGATGGCCGCATAATGGAATCGGTCAGATTAAGTCAAAAACCGGTTTTTCATTATGTTTATAAAAATGGAAAAAAAATTGACTCAGCCCGGGCCGATTCGGTGGAAATCAGAACCTACAATAAAAGTCCCCAGGAGGAGATTAACCGGTTTTATGACTGGCAAGCCGATCAATATGTTTATGATTTTGACACCAATGTGTACGACACAAACGGAAAAATTAATGATTCCCTGTATAAAAGCCAATACGTTGTGGATTCCCATCTTATACAAACCAATACCACCAGGAATAATACCATTGATACGATTCAGGGCGAAGCCATAGAAATGGGTAGAGCAGCAACTCCTTATTCAGGGAACCGCCAGCAAGGCTGGACATTTCCCTGGTATTTTGATGTAACGGATTACCAGAATTTTATGGAGGGGACCAAAAAGATCCGGGCTTTTTACCGGGGCCCGAGGGATGGCTTTACCATTCGCTTTAAATTCATTATGATCAAGGGGACACCACCCCGGGATCCCGTTTCTGTCAAAAACATTTATAAAAGTCCGGCAACGGGATGGTACTATGGTTTTGACACCTCCGACATTAATAATGACAGGCTTTATCCCAAGCAAGTTAAAATGCCCGATCAGGCAAAAGAAGCCAAAGTACGCGTCAGCATTAAAGGACACGGGTTTGGTGATGCCAATTTAAATTGTGCAGAATTCTGTCGAAAATGGTATAAGGTAATGGTAAACCAGGATGAAGTGGGCCAACAAAAGGTATGGCGAGACGATTGTGACATGACACCGGTTTATCCCCAAACAGGTACATGGATATTATCAAGGTCCAATTGGTGCCCGGGTACGGAATCCTATCCTTACGATCATGAAATCACCGATAAAGTAACCCCTGGCGATTCTTTCAAAGTGAGAATGAAAATGCAGTCCCATAATTTTTTAGAACCTATAGACGGCAATTTTACAGACCCAAGATGGGTAATAGACGGCCAGGTGATTACTTATGGTGAAAAGCATTTTGATCATAATGTGGCGGTCGAACAAATCATAGCACCGAATAAAAACCCCAGTCATGGAAGATTCAACCCTGCTTGTGGAAATCCCATTGTAGTCATTGAAAATCAAGGGGCCAAACCTTTGAAAAGTGCTAAGATTAAATATGGTGGTAAAGATTCTGAGAAAGCCACCTACAAATGGGAAGGGAACCTCGGGTTCATGGAAGCCGATACTGTTGCATTGCCTCCTCATGGAGATTATGGTGCCCTCTATAAAAACAAGAGCCGGTTCGAAGTAGCAGTAAGCAAGCCAAACGGAAATACTGATGAATACCAAGCCAATAACAAAACCGCTTCCCAATACGAGTCAGTACCGAAATATCCCAACAAATTCCGGTTGAGGTTTAAAACCAATGACAATCCCGAAGAAAACGCTTATATCATTAAACGTAAATGGGGAAAAGTATTTTACGAACGCTCAGATTTTGAACCCAATGAGGTTCACTACGACACATTCAACCTTCCCAGGGGTTGCTATGAATTCATCCTTAAGGATAAAAGAACCGGCCCATTGGGCGTGGGAGACGGTTTATCCTATTTCGCGAACAATGAATCAAATGGAACGGCCAGATTGGTTCGTTATGGGTCCAGGATTCCTCTGCCCAATGGTCAAATCAATCCCAATTTTGGTTTACAAGTAAGAAGGTCATTTACCGTGGGTTATGAATTAGGCCAAGAAGAAAGAGAATTAAGGCGGGAGCTTACAGTTAAACCTAATCCCGTAGAAAATGAATTGAATATCGACCTTAAATTAAGTAGTAGAAAAACCCTTCAGCTAAGCCTCTATTCCCCCCAGGGTAAATTGGTTAAGCAGCAAACCGCAAAGCAGTACAAAAACGAAGGCATTAAGATGGATGTTGAGGCTTTGGAAAAAGGATTTTATTTATTAGAAATCAATACAGGTGATGACCATTTAACCAGGCGCATCATCAAACAATAAAGAATGGCTTAAATGCACGGCCTCCGGGGGCTCTCCCGGAGGCTTTATTGTAAAAAGACCAACTTGTTCCTAAGGGCTTGAAAACGAGGGAATTTTAATTCGTTTATTCTGAATTTATGCCCGGTCAAAAGGGCTCTCAATTCTTCTGCATCGGAAAAACACAAGGCTTAGAAACGGAATTCGACCCTTTAAATGGGGCAAATGATTTAGCATTCACCTCAATGCCATTCAGTCAGTGAGGAATTTTTATTCAAAATGTTCCCGGTAAACCTTCATCAATTCACTGAGGTTTACAAGGGCGACCTGGCCTTTCTTTTTCCCTTGCC
>CAZJWK010000140.1:0-3935 GCA_964549595.1 uncultured Sphingobacteriales bacterium
TTCATCAATTCACTGAGGTTTACAAGGGCGACCTGGCCTTTCTTTTTCCCTTGCCCCAGGATTTTTGTTTCTTGCTTAATCAGGTTAAGTAAGGTTTGAAACTTCTCCTTTGCGGGCCCCTTTAATGAATCATGGGCTTCCATTTTTTGAATGGCATTTTCAATATCAGCCTTCAACTTATCAAATTGCCCTTCCTTCAGTTTTCTTAAATTTCTGCCTTTCTCTTTAATGAGGTTACTGATCTTAAGCATTTGTGCTTTAGTAAGGCTATCTATCTCCCATTTTCTCCCTTCATTAAGGGCCAAATCAAGGGTGTCTGTATTGATCGGATCATGTTTAAGGGTGGTTTGTTGTTGATCGTCCTGTTGAGCTTTTTCCCGGGCTGACTGATCTTCATTGGTTGACTTCTCCGATTGACCATCTCCACATCCCGTGATCATTAGACCAATGGTCAAAATTGCCAAAATGTTATTTAACCTTTTCATGATATCCTATTGCTTTTATTTTAAAAATCTTTTCGCTTAGCTACGTTTTGAATAAAATAAACCGGGACGCCTACCCAAATGGCCAGGGAAAAAATTGAAAACACCATTCCTTTCCAGGTACCAAAGAAGTTTTGAAAAACAGCACCGGTATAGCCCATTAAGGCGGAAATATCCAGCTTGAGCATCATTAAAATTCGTGAAAGATCAATGGGGTTTAATAAAGTCAGGCTTAGGCCCAAGGTTTCTGTTGGGTACTCATCGAAATAAATAAGGGATAACAGAAACAAGCCATCGTATAAAACGGCCATAAAGAGCCATAAAACAATAGCCAGGCCGAAGCCTTTAATCCGGTTGGCATTCACCAAAGCAATCAGGAATGCCAGGGCTGTGAAAATGAAAGTCAGGAATACCCCGATCAATAAAAGGGTAGCAAAATTCCAGATCTGACCTGAAACATGGATTCCGTAGACCAAAAAAGGGATGCCTAAACCCAAAAGGAAGCTTATACTCAAAGACCCCGCTAAACCCAGGTATTGACCAAGGAAAACGGTCTTCCGTTTCAAAGGCTGCGCCAAAAGCAATTCTATGAATTCCCTCGAATTGTAATAGTGCATGATGCCAAACATGGTACCTACCAATGGACTAAGTATAAGCACAATCTTCATTAGGCTGGCAATGGCCTGGGTAAGCTGACCGCTTAAATACAGCAAGCCGAAAGCTACTAAGAGGTAAAATGCGAGGTATATGTAGCTCCAACGGCTTCGTATTTGATCGTAGAAACTGTACTTCAGGACTTTTAACATGTTTTTCTCATCTTTGTAAAAAATAGCGCTGCCGGAAAAGTTGACAAAACTCACTTGAAAAACCTTAAAACCTGAAAATAACCGGCAGCGCTAATTTTTAACCTTCCTATTTAAACCAGGTAATTCAAAGTTTAAAAAGGGAAGTTTATTATTAAATGATTTGCATTAATCGGTCTCTTTCTGACTTAAAACCGCTTCATGGTTTAATTTACTCTGCTGGTCTTCATTGTCTGTATTCAAAAGAATCCTGGCTATGGCCCGCTCCAGGTTATCCTCATGCTGAAATTCCTTCATTTCCTTAAGGGTACCCTGGAAATAAATCGTCCCTTCCAATAAGAATACAATTTCATCAGCCAACTCCTCTACGACATTCATGATGTGGGTAGTCAATAAGATGGTTTTACCATTTTCCTTTTCTTCATTGATAAGATCCTTTAACCGGATTAAGGCTACCGGATCTAACCCAACGGTTGGTTCATCAAGGATCAGGAAAGGACTGTCAAACATAAGGGAAGTGACGATATTGACTTTCTGCCGGGTGCCACCCGATAAATGGCCCAGTTTGGTATTCATGGCATCAGCCAGGTCAAATCGCTGAATCAGCGGTCCTGGCTTGCCTTTATCGCCCCGGATGTCATCCAGCATGTCAACCAATTCTTTCACCCGTAAATTTTCCGGGAAACGGGCAATCTGGGATAAATAGCCAATATCCTTTCGGTACTGGTAGTGTTTTTTGGTATTGATCGGCTTCTCATCCCATAAAATTGATCCTTTATCAGGGATAACCAATCCCAGCATGGATTTGATCAGGGTCGTTTTACCGGAAGCATTAGGCCCCAAAATGGCTGTAATTTTACCAGGCTTTATGGATAAGTCAACCCCCTTCAAAACGTGGTTTTTACCAAAAGCTTTCTGCAATCCTTTTACTTCCATCATAATATATCCACCTCCTTCATCAATGGTTTTTTGTCTTTTAATTCCTCCGGGGTAAAAACAGGGTAAACTTTTTCCGCATAATTCATCAGATCAATGAACAAACTACGCAATAAGATTAAAGTAGTAGGGGTTTGATTGGTAACGTAAGAAAAGACCTTGACCGGCCGATAGGGAATATCCCCATATCCATCGTCATTTAAGTCATAGCCTGTGTATTTATCCCAAAAGTTATTTTCATAAATGTTAGAACGGGCTGAGGAGGTATTGGTAGAGATGTCAAAATTGTTGCCAATGAAATTGTTTCGTTTTACACTGTTATTGAGGCAACTGCCCAGCATTTCAATAGCCCAGCCATTGTCCCGGAAGGTGTTTTGTTTAACCTTGATTTTGTTACTTCCCTCGAAATAAATTCCGTAAGTATTGTTGACAAACTTGTTATGCTTGATATGGCCATCATCAATTTCCTTTAGGTAAAGTCCATAAGCGGCATCCCCCCAGTTATGGATGAATAAATTTCTTTTCATGTGGATATGTTTGGAAAACATGACGGCTACCCCGGCTCCATTATTTTTGAATGTATTGTTGAGGTATTCATCATAATGGGAAAACATGAAATGCAGCCCATAACGAAGGTTATCTTTGCTCAGGTTATTGCGTATGGTACTGTGTTCTACAAATTCAAAATAAATGCCGTCTCTGTGGTTCCGGGTTAAATTCCCTTCCACCAAGTTGTACTCGCAATACCATAAGTGAATGGCATTGCCGGAGGAAACCTCATCTTCCGCCTCCCCGATAACCTTATTATTCCGAATGACGCAACTGTCCGATTTTTCCATGTAGATGCCGAAAAAGGTATTTACCAATTTGTTGTTGGCAACCGTGCAATGTTTCTGTTGATTAACCCTTATCCCGGCACGGTCTACGGTGTAGCTTGTGCCGACATTTTGCACCTGGAAACCTTTGATGGTAACATGATCCGCATTAATGGTAAAAATTTCGGTGTCATTTTCCCCGTCTACTATGGGATAGTTCTGGCCAAGGAGGGTAAGCGGTGTATCCACAGTAATGTTTCCCTCTTTATATAAGCCTTTTCTGACAAGTACTGTATCACCTGGTTTTGCTTGATTCAAGCCTTTCGTAATTGTTGTTTGTTGGCAGTCTTGACCTACTTCTATTGTTTTGCTTTCCGCATGGTAATTCAGTGCTAAGCACTGGATTAAAAGGGCAATATAGCACAACACCTTTCCCATTATTGCTGACCTTTTTGCCTATCCTTTGAAAATTGGTCAAAATTTGCTTTTAGTGACTGCCAAGTATAGATTTCACCACCTTTTTGGTTTTGAACCTTCTTAGCTTGGTTTTTATCTGTAAAAGGGGTGATGAAAAGCCCCATTGGACTTGGCAGGTTTTGACTGCGCAGGTAATAACTTTCGGTAGCCTTCAATAATTTACCCGGCTCATTATACGTATTGACCAATTTCATGGCCACATCTTTTTTGTCAACCTTTCCATCATTCAGGAAATTGATCATACATTCAACCGCATCGAACTTGTAAACCTTGCCCTTGGTAGTGACTATTTCACTTCCATATTGCTTATCTACGATGGTCATGTTGCAATACTCACAATTATCTTTCCCGTATTTGATAGGTTGTTTCTCGGGTGTGCAGCTTATTAATGCCAAAAACACTACAATGCTAAGATTAGAAAG
>CAZJWK010000140.1:4035-6019 GCA_964549595.1 uncultured Sphingobacteriales bacterium
TCCCACTTGAGGGTTTCTGTTTGACCGGGCATAACCAGGAGTTCAGCATTGCTGGCCCCCTTAATGGCAAAACCATGGGGCACATCCCAGGATTGTTCAAGGTTAGTCAGGTGAAAGTAAACCTCATCCCCTACTTTAATGCCCTCAATGTTATCCGGTGTCAGATGGCTACGGATCATAGTCATGTACACATGCACCTCATTGCCATCCCTTTCCACTTTTGCGTTCTTTTCCTCTTTAGTCGCATACGGGTGCTCATTTTTTTGCAGGTCATAAGTCTTTTTACTATTAATGACATCCCTTGGAACAGCCTGGGCATAGTGTGGCTCTCCCTTGGTTGGGAAATCGGACAAGATTTGGATTTTATCACCGGAAATATCATAGAGTTGGGCCGAGTGGGCTAATTCAGGGCCAGTGGGTAAATAGCGGTCTTTGGTAATCTTATTGAGGGCTACCATGTACTCGCCATAGGGATTCTTGGAGCCGCCCCCCGGGATCATCAAGTGACCAATGGAGTAAAACGTTTTAGCCCGGTCCAGTACCTCTTGGGTTTCGACATCCCATTTCACGATTTCCGAAGAAATGAAGAAACTGGTGTAAGCATTGCCTCTTCCATCAAATTGGGTATGCAAGGGACCAAGGCCTGGTTTCTTTACGGTTCCTCCTAACACTTCTTCAAATTTGAGGACGGGAATGCCATCGATCTTCTTGGCATATTCCTCATTTTCAATGGCTTTTTTCATTTTATCGAAGGAATGAACCGTTAGGTTTTGGGAAAGCTTACCACTACCCACTATGTAATCACCGGTTGGATTAACATCCACACCGTGCGGGGATTTGGGTGTGGGCAGGTAGTAAATCAGACCAGGGCATTCCCTCGGGTCCAACATTTTAATTTCTTTTTCAACCCGGTTAGCTTCTGCCTTATGGGTACTTTCATCCATTACGTTATGGTAATACTCGGAAGAAATGGTGCTGTATTTCCCTTCCTCAATGTATTGCTCAGCTTTTTTCCAGTTAACTGCCGCAATATAGTCTTTATCCCGCTGAGAAGCGTTTTTCTCAAGCATTGTGTGGGCTTCTTCCGTATTGTAAGTAGTGAAGAAAGCCCAACCATGGGACTTGTCTTTGCCGGCAATACCAAGGTCATACGCATATCCCGGTGTTTTAATCTGGAAAGCCATCTTCATATCTCCGGTTTCCTCACCCGGTTTAACAAATGTTAGGAGACCCGTGAAATTCTTTTTGTAAGATTCAATGGGGACATCCTTTTGGGGTACGGGACGGCTAAAACGGGTTGCTGAAAGCAAGTACTCGGAATTCTCCGTTGAAAAAGGAGAAGCATGGTTCCCGTGGATATTCGGGATTTCCAAAATTTCCGTTGTTTCAAAGGTGTTCAGGTCTACCCGCGCAATGCGGGGGGTATTGTGACCATTGGCAAAAACGTACTTACCATCGTATTTTCCGTTTTCTCTGCTTAGCTGCGTATGGTGCATGTCATCCCACGGAATGAAGCCATCCGTGGTTTGCAGCATGGGTTTGGTTTCTTCCGTGTAACCATACCCGCTTGAGGGATCCTGACTAAAAACCGGAATTTCTTTGAATAACCTTCCGGATGGTAGGCCATAAACCGTTAGCTGTCCACTGTAACCCCCAGAGAAGAATCCATAGTATTCATCCTTTTCTCCGGGTGCTACATAGACTTTTTGGGCAGCTTCTTGTTTGGAGAGGGCGCCTCCGCCTCCCCCGTTGCTTCCGCCTTTGTTACCGCCACTATTACAGTTTGTAAAAAAGAGTGCGGTCATCAAAGGGAGTCCTAAAAATGCGATTTTTCTGAGTTTCATAGTGATTACTTTTCTAAGGTTCTAAAATATTCAAGTATTTGCCGGGCTTTTTTTCTATCTGCTATTTGCTGTGACATAACCGAATTGTATTCAGCTTGCAACTCCTGGGCTGTTGGATCTTTTTGGACCATTTCCCTGGG
>CAZJWK010000141.1:0-5908 GCA_964549595.1 uncultured Sphingobacteriales bacterium
ATAAGCGCAATAGTTAACTCATAATTCCTGCTACTTTTGATGTCAATGATTTGATCTTTCTTTGCTAATAAAGCATTCTTTTTATCAACTTCGTGAAGTACCCTTAATTGAGCAGTTTTTTGCTTTAACCGGGCATGTCTTATAGAATCTTTCCTTTCCGAATACCGCTTTTTTAGTTTTTGATGCGCTTCCATTCTGCCCTGCTTAGCTAATAGTGTCATTTTTTGAAGGTAAAAATTTTGCAAAACCCCGTATTTCGCCATGGTTTGTTGCTGATCCTGAACTTGGCTTACAAGGGTTTGAGCCTTGGCCAGTTTCCCTAACAACAATAAATTATTGATCCTTATTAATTTTTCTTCAACATCCAGAGAAGGGTTGGGATGTTTTTTTAAGTAGATTTTTAAGGAATCAAGCATTTTCAAGGCAATGTTATAACGGCCAGAGTACTGGTACTCCAAAGCCAAATTCTTATAAATTTCAGCTATACCATAATAGTAATCAACCTTATCAAAAATAGCTAATGCTTCCTTATAATATTTTATCGCTTTTTTATGGTTATTTTGCTCTGTTTGGTTATAACCCAGGTTTTGGTAGGAATACCCAATGCTCAAAGTATCATTGTACTGACGAAGTATGGGCAAGGATATTCGAATTAAGCTATCACATGCAGCATAATTGCCAAGTTTGGTTTCCAGTGATGCCAAATTCATCAAAGTATTAGCTACTGTTAGGGAATCTCCAAGATAGCGTTTAAATGTCAAGGACTTGGTGTAGTAATAATAGGCTGAATCGTATTGTTCAATACTTTCATAATTAGCGGCCAGGTTATTCCAACATTCAGCCAAAAATTGCGTATCAGTCCGGGCATAAGGCGTTTTTAGTGATTGATGATAATAATAATTGGATAATCGGTATTGTTCTTTGTTATAACAAACAATTCCCCGTAGCAAATAGGCCTTTGACCTAAGTGTGTCCCCTTCCTTGACAGCTTTCATCTGCAATAATTGTTCACTTATTGAATCGGCCTTCTCAATATCGCTACCCACCAAGCCTATTGCTTGCTTAATTTTCTCAGATGGGTTATTGGTATCCCCTGATGCCCCTTTAAATACCAATAAAAATACTAACAAAAAACTACTTATTGTAATAAGATTAATAAACTTAAAAAGAATTCTGACCATGGGGATCATAGATTAAAAGTTTGACATTGAATTATTAAAATTTCCCTAATAAGTTTAAATCTCCATTTGACATTTGACCACAGCCACAAATCTATGGTTAATTCACAGGAAGATTCTCAAGTCAAATCAAGAAATGACACTTTGTAAAGTTTTTCAATCGCTTCCCTTTTAATTTGGTTTTAATCATTCATACACGTGAATAGTGGTCCCAAGTGCAAAATAATATATACTCATGTTCCCCGCAATATTCGCTTTAAGAGGCGTATTTTCAGGTCAGGATTAATTCAAATAAAACCTTTCAAGAGTTAGAAATCCTCTACAGATTTGCATAAGTCATTCAAAAAGTAGCTATTTTTCTTCTACCGGCCTGTTGTAGTTCTAAAAAATCGGAGAATTAACATTAATAGCTAAGCTTCTGAAAAAGTAAAATTACAGGATTGTAAAAACGTATCGGATGAAATCAGCTCTTTAAACAACGAAGCAAATTTTTTAACACCAGAAATGGTCAGCGATAATTTTGTACCTTATGATATCAAATATTTCAGCATCAGGCTTCTCCTGACAAGGTTTTACTAAAAAATGAGGGCTAAATTATCAGAAGCTTTTGTGTTTGCTGCTTCCAGAGACCAGTTTTCTTTAATTTCTTTGGTAGCCTTTCAGTCTTATAAAACTTTCTATATTAATATTTGCGAATTTTTTATGTAATTAATTATTTTTTACATACAATACGTCAATTAAGAGAAGTAAAACTAATAAGATACCCAAGGACAGGGAAAGCGGGAAGTTTGGACTACTTTAATTCGCTAATATTGGATCCTTTTATTCCGGTAAAGTATTCTTTTTGTACACCTTGGGCAAAAGCTTTAACCCAGCATATATTTGCTTTAAACGAGTTTTTTGCGAGTAATCATCCTGCCGTTTTCGACAGGATCCTCTTATCCGCTGAAATTGTTTCATATTACCTTTCAATGCTTGCCAATTCATAAAGAAAAGGGTTCGGGTAAGCCTTAATACCCAAACCCCCACACCCATTATGATAAATGCTTAATCCACCTTCATAAACCTTTGCTGAACTTTCATTTGGTCATTTTTTAGGATCAGGATGTATTGGCCGTTTTTTAATTGCTTAACCGGCAAGTTATTGATGTTTTCCCCCTTGCTAAGGCTTGCCTGGTCCCGGTAAATTTCCTGTCCGTAAATGTTTCTAATGATCACTTGTGCCTCCGATTGATTGTCTGCCTTTACTTCAAAAGTGAGTTTATATGAGACAGGATTGGGATAAACGTTAACTGAAGCGGTAAACGCTTCATCAGCCCTAACGCTTCTGATATCGGAGTATTCATGGCTACCGTCAAAATTTACCTGCTTTAGCCGGTAGTAGTGGGTTCGGCCTTTGAAAAACTCCGGGTCTACAAAACTGTACCGGTGTTTTTCGGTGGTTGTGCCATGGCCTTTTACTCGGCCTATGCTTATCCAATCATCATTGACCCGCTTTTGGACGATAAATTGGCTGTTATTGGTTTCGGAGGCAGTTGTCCACTTAAGGTTTACATAATCGCCTGCTGCTTTTGCCCGGAAATTTAGTAATTCAACGGGTAGTGGATTACTACTTGAAGAGCCGGAACCAAAAGTAAAGGGGCTAAAGCTACTGACCCCGGTTACCGTGATGCTACCAGAACCTGAGGTACTGCTACCGCTATTGGTACTACCACCCTCATCTTCCCATTGACTGTTACCGCTTTTCCAATGGGCAACGGTTAAATCAGACTTGTCATCAATTTCTGACGCATTGCCGTCTTCCCAATAAAGGGTTACGTCAACACTTGAGCTGCCATTTGTTCGGTCTAAGGTCCAGTATTCTTTAGTGCTGACATTGTTAAGGTTAGATCCGGTTGAATAGGTACCATACCCACTGTTATCATAGGATGCCTCAAAAGCATCCGAAGTATTCGAAGGGGCTGATATCTCCAGTCGAGCCCAGGTGCTGCCGTCTCCTATGGGAAAAGTAAAGGCATCATCCCCTTTTTTCTTGACGGTACCATCCACATATTCGGAGCTCGTTCCACCGCTTGGACTCACGGTTGCATTATCAATTATTATTAGCTCGTTGTTATTGAAAGGGTGAGTTCCATTATCGGATACCCTTAATATACCGTTCGTTAAGGTTAAAGTATTTTCTACTTCTACTGTTGTTTCCATATTAATATTGTTGGTGTTATCAATTTCCAGATCATCCACAATTATTCTACTACTACCTTTTATGGCGTGATTCGCTGAACTACTACTTAACTTCAGCTTACCGTTCCCAATATCGCTGGAACCGTAATTTTGAATATCCTCTTCTACGGTTAGAGTGTTCCCACTACTAATTGTCAGGCTTTCTCCATGGTTAACAGTGACAGATTTTACTGTTTGATTGCTTGAAATTGAAGGGCTATTCGATACATCTTTAATAATGGCTATATCACCACTACCGGGAACTGAACTTTGGTTCCAGTTTCCGGAATTATTCCAGCTACTTCCTGATGAGCCCGTCCATTCGTAAGGAGTAGAGCCATTCCTTTCATAACTACCTATGTCAGGAGTGGAATTGTGACCGTAACCCCTTTGGTCCGTTGAAGGAACCGATATATCCCCATTATCTGTCTTATTGCCGGCATCTACAGCCACACTTCCTGACTTTAATTTTAATGTTTGAGTACCTTTAGCAGTGCTGTTATTAGCTAAGGAAGTAGCAACATTTAAGCTTGATTGATTGCCGGTTTTGTTGCCTGTAGCACTAAATGTATAACTGTTACTGGTGTATTCTACAATATTATAGCCATTATCATGTACGGTTCCACTACTTTTATAAAAGTCTCCTTTATTGTTATTGGCAAGGATGGTGTTTTGGATATACAGGTCATCCCCGTTAAAATACAATCCCTCTCTTTCATTTTTATAAGTGCTGGAAGTAACGCTGTTTTCAGCAACGGTAACATTGGTAACATGATATGTACCGGTACTCAAGTATATTCCACCCCCAAAATACTTTGTTTCGTTATTGTAAATGGTACAATTGGTAATGGTAGCACCTCGATCAGCACTGTTATTGACCCAATAGATACCACCTCCTGCATACTCGGAGGAATTATTGTTAATAGTAGAATTGGTAATAATGAGGTCTTGATCATAATTTGAACTACATCCTATTGCTCCTCCTGCATCTTCATGGTTATCATTGTTTTTAAATGTGGTGTTGTCTATCCTTGCGTTAGCTTCTATAAAAAAAGCTCCAGCTCCAACACCATTACTTGAACCGGAAGGAACGCTGTTTTGCTTAAAAGTAGAATTCTTTATTATTACATCGCCATCCCTGGCATATAAACCACCGCCAAATTTAGCTTTGTTGCTCTCAAATGTAGAGTTGATGACTTCCAACTTTTTCTCGCCTCCGTAGGCATAAAAATATATACCTCCACCGTTATTAGAAGTGGCTCTTCCATCTTTAATGGTACAATTGACTAATTTTAAGGAGTAAAAAAAACCAGCTTGTATCGTTCCACCGGATCCGGAAACACTGCCACCCCTTATTGTCATGTTTTTCAGGGTAACTCCGGAGGAATATGAATTCAAATCAAAAGCAGGATAACTGGAGGTACTTGGATTAGTAACTTCTACCGTTACATTTGTTCCGCTACCGGCGGAATTATCCCCATTTATTGTAACATTGTCCACATTGTTATTATCTAAAGCGCTTTGAATTGTGATGGTTTCGTTGCCCGCAGAAAGGTTAAAGTCAATGTTGTCTCCATTGCTGAGTTTACTAATTGCATCTCTTAAAGAACCGGAACCACTGTTATTGTTATTGGTAACAGTATAGGTTGTTGCATTGGATGGTTTTATGAAAACAGCAATGAATAAAAAAAAGATAATTGCTGTTTTGGCTACTATTTTAGAGTGAAAACCTCTACTTCCTTTAAAAAGGCTGAAAGCTTGAGATAATCTACTAAAAATTTGATTAAACATTCCTTTCCATTGTGTCTGAAAATAATTCATAAGCTTAAAATTTTAGGTTTCAACATTGAATATGGAAAGTAAAATACCGGGGGAACAAACCTTAAAAATGATATTCACGTTTATTTTCCTGTTACCATGACCGTATGGTACTGGTCCAATATTTTACTCCTATGAGTATTTTACTTTCCATTTTTTACTTCTTTAACTTGCATTTAAGTTTTAATCGATTTCTTTCCATTGCTCATCGACTAAAAATCGACTTTCATCGAATCACTCTGCAATTTTGCGGATAAGCATCTGCTTTGTGTTGATCAATTCAAAAAAGCTTTTGATCAAATCCAAATAGTCTTTGATCAATTCAAAAAAAGTACTTGACAATTTCTTGAGTGGTATGTAGCTCAATGATTTATTGTAGAGCAGAAATTGAGAGATCGGTTAGGTTTTGTAAATCTTGCCGGAAGTAGCGGGATTGGAAAAAACTTACTTCAAAGACAATTTTCGTTATGGCTTTCACCTTCATCCCTAACTCTTCTCCCGGCGGCGGGAGAAGGGGGGACCTATCTTGTGATGATAAATGGATTGTGAAAATTTTCATTAAGAGGTTTAGTAAATCAGGTTAATCAAGTTTCTATGAGCTATCTTTAAGCAACTGTTTTATTCCACCTTCATAAACCTTTGCTGAACTTTCATATGCTCATTTTTAAGGATCAAGATGTATTGGCCGTTAC
>CAZJWK010000142.1:0-5878 GCA_964549595.1 uncultured Sphingobacteriales bacterium
CGCCAAAAAAACCCATAGCCGGGACACTTCAACTCCTTTTGTTTTTATGGTACCGTCCCTTTATTTGGCTCAGCAATTTCTGAGTAACATTCAGTTTTAAGAGATGAGCTAATAATGCCAACCAACCCAAACCTAAAGAGTGCATTTGATGTTAAATAAATTCGTGACTCATCAAAGCTTTTCAACCAATGAATTGGGGAGAATACCTAAAAACCATTGAGGAATCGTACCAAGGTTATGCGCACTACCTTTATACGGAGATCACCGCCCCTTCTTGGGATAATTATTTTTATTGGCTGATTGGCATTTCCCTGTTCTTTTTCTTCCTTGAGGTGGTAAGGCCATGGTATAAAAAACGGGGAATTGTATGGCGGGATTTCTGGCTGGATTCCTTTTACATGTTTTTCAACTTCTTTCTTTTTTCACTCATTGGTTATAATGCCGTATCTAACGTTGCTGTGAAAGCGTTTAATGACTTTTTAGGGGTTTTTGGCGTTTCCAATTTGGTTGCTTTTCATATCAATACCTGGCCCGTTTGGGCTCAATTAATCCTGATGTTTGTCATTCGGGATTTTATTCAATGGAATGTCCACCGTTGGCTTCACAGGGTCCCCATCCTTTGGGAATTTCACAAAGTTCACCATTCAGCCAAGGAGCTGGGTTTTGCTACGCATTTACGGTTTCATTGGATGGAAACCATTGCCTATCGAACGATCGAATACATCCCGCTTGCGATGATCGGATTCGGTATTCAGGAATTCTTCCTTGTACACATCATTGCCTTGGCTATCGGGCATTTTAATCACTCGAACATTTACGTACCGCTTGGACCGCTCAAATACATTTTTAATAACCCCCAATTTCACAAATGGCATCATGTAAAGGATATACCGGAACGAAAAAAATATGGCATCAACTTCGCCTTATCTTTAAGCCTTTGGGATTACCTGTTTGGTACGGCTGAAGAGCCTTATAGCGGAAGGGAAATTGAGATTGGTTATCCGGGTGATGACGAAATGCCTGAAAACTTTGCCGGGCAGATATTATTCCCCTTGACCAAACGAACCAGGAAAACGGCTAATCAGTCAAAAGAAAAGAGGGTTTCCGGTGAATAACCTTTGTAAACAATTGGCTTAAAAAGGTTAGCAGACTTTCATTTTAAGGTGCCTGAAATACTCTCCCTTAGCCCAGATTAACCCGAACTAAGCCCATTGAAACATGCTAATGGTTTTAAATTTTACTTAATGTTGGAGTTTCTTTTATTTTAGAGAAAATTTCATATTTGCTTATCTTTAAATTTATTATTTAATTGGTTAAAAATTTATTTGATAAGGGTATCCTTTCTTAGGCTAAAGAATGGAGTGTAATGGCCTATTAGCACCCTTTTTTTACCTTTAAATAAACGAACATCGTGCTGGTAAAAATTCTGTTTAGGGCCTGATTAAGCCTTTTTTGTCCATGAAAAGCTGAATCATTGAAATGAAGCCATCCATCGAAAATTTTTGGAATAAAGATAAAATGAAGACAAAAAAGCGTACTGCAAGACAAAAAGAGTGCTTAAATTTTCATTGCGCCGAAAATTTAAATTCAATGTTAAAAATATGCCTATGGGAAAAGAATTTTTACTTTATGCTTTGCTTACATCTTTACTTTTACTTTTTACTTTTTCTACCAGTGGCCAAAAGGTAAAGGATGGTGAATTCTGGAAACAACAAACCCTGAATGATATTATTCAGCCCTGGCAAAAAGCGGTATTCGATCAGAAGGACGGTGGTTTCCATGCCTATTTAAAAAGGGATTGGAGTCATTACCAGTTTTCTAAACAATACCCAGGGATGATAGCTCGTCAATTGTATGCTTTTTCCACCGGGTACCTTTTAACCGCTGAACCTAAGTACTTATTGAAAGCCCATCAAACTTTTAGGTACCTTAAGGAAAATGCATGGGACAAAAAAAACGGCGGATGGTTTTATAAACTGGATGACCGGGGCAATCCGGTAAAGAAGAAAAAGCCCCTTGTCACGCAAATTCATACCCTTGGTGGCTTACTGATGTATTTCAATGTTACCCGGAATCAAAGGGTAAAACAATACCTGGATAAAACCTATCGCATTGCCAACCTTCATGGGTGGGATTCAAAACATAACGGTTATTTTAAGGTTTTAAGCAAAAAGTTATCCGTCAAAAGCCACAAAAAAACTTTAAAGCCTCAGTTGGAAATGGCTTCTGAATTTTTGGGCCCTATTTATTCGATTACCAAAAAACCCGAATACTTAGAAGAAATGGAACGGTTAATGAATATAGGATGGAAGAAAATGCGGCATCCTGAATACCCCTGGATTTTAGAAAATTTTTCCAAGGATTGGCAGCTTTCTGTAGGTCATCAGGACGTTTTGAAAATTGGCCCTAACTTGGAAGCCATAAAAACAATGTTAAAAGCTTATCAATATACAGACCAGGAAGATTACCGGGAAAACGCGCTTAATTTGGCCAAACCGCTTAGTAAAATAGGATTTAATAACGCTACAGGAGGATGGTATAACCTTTTAAACTTAGAAAACAGGGAAACACAAGAAGAAGCTACGCCCAACCGGGTACAAGCTCAGGGGAATATGACGCAATTATACCTCTACCGTGTTACAGGTAAAAAACAATATTTGAAGCGGTTCGAAAAAGGCGCTGAATTCTGGAATGAGCATTTTTTGGATAAGGAATATGGGGGAACTTTCCTAAAAGTTCACCCCAACGGAAAACTGGCTGACGGGGATAAGGCCTCTAAGAAGAAAACAGCCTATCATGCGACTTTGCATGGCCTGTTCAATTATGTGTATACGAATCTTTGGGTGCAGGATGAGCCGGTTAACTTCCATTACCGGTTAGCTTATCCCTCAGGGGGAGAAACCTTTTATTCTTCTTTTAGGGGTGATTCGGCTATTCGAATAAAATCAGTAACCATTAATGGCAATAATTGGGAGGATTTTAAACCCAAATCCGGTGAAATATTGCTTCCTGAAGAGAAAATAGCCAAAATGCAGGTCACTTATCATAGAAAAGAGTGAAGGGTTTTTTGGGCAAAGCAATAAGAGCTCCTTTGGAAGGATTCTAACGTACCCCCTTTTAGCCCAAAAGCTTAAAGCCTTAACCCTTTGCCGGAAAAGCAAAAAGTCAATTTACTGACCAAAATGGAGAATTAAGATCCTGGAATACCTAAGCCCTGATTTCCGAGGACTTCAACCTAACTTATTTATTTAAACCCTTAATTCAAGGCTCCTTCAATAAGCTGGTTTATTCACCATTATAGCTTTTAAGTCACCTCATGGTGAAGGCTTTCTTCCAGGAAGGGATGGTTTTTCGGAATAAGACTGGTTTTGGCAAGGGCCGCTTTCATGGTGTAAAGGAAAATACCGCCATACAAGAGCATAAACCCGATTTCAGGCAACCCTAAATGCGGACTGGGATTTTTTCCTAAAGCACCAGGTAAGACCCATTGATAAACATCCACGAATCTGCCTATTAAAATAATGATTGCAACAGTGGTTAAAATTTTGGGATTTCTTTTGGCCGAACTCATCATTAATAGGAAAAAAGGAAGCACGAAATTCAGAATAAGGTTGGCGATAAAAATAGGATACCACCCACCTTGCGTCCTCACATAAAAGTGTTGAACAAATTCAGGGATGTTTCCGTACCAGGTCAGCAAAAATTCCCCAAGCCATATATAGGTCCAGAATATACTGAAGGCAAACATGAATTTGCCAAGGTCATGGAGGTGTTCTTCGGTCACATGAGATAAATAACCCCGGTTTTTAAGCTGGATTGTGGTGAGGGTTAAAACAGCCCAGCCACTGACAAATGCTCCTGCAAAAGCATAGACAGCAAAAATGGTACTGAACCAGTGAGGTTCCAGGGACATCACCCAATCCCAGCTTGCCAATGAAACGGTAATGGCAAACAGGGCAATAAACACGGCGGAATAGTTTACTGATTTATTAAACCATTTTAGCCCCCCTTCCTCATCTTCTTTCTGGGAATACCTTCTTAAAACCAGAGTGAAAATCACCCAGATCGCTAAAATGATTACCATACGGATTGCAAAAAATGGTACGTTCAGGTAAGGCTTTTTACTTTGAAGCACTTCATCCAAATGCCCATGGGTCCAATGGTAGATGTTTTGATGAATGACATCCCAGTAGCCCAATAGCATATAAATAAGAAAAGGGACCCCGAATAAAAGGGCAGCCCAGGGTATATAGGTACTCATTGCCTCCAGGATCCTTTTCAGAATAACATTCCAACCCGACTTGGACACGTAGCTTATGGCAATAATGACAAGGGCTCCTAATGCGATGGCCAAAAAATACCAATTAGCCATCACAAAACTTCCCCAAATACGGTGGCTGTCCACTCCAAAAAGGGCTGCGAGTAAAATAAAAAGGGCCCCTAAACCTGCAAGTCCCAGGGTTATTTTTCTACTCCGCTGAGTAAACTGGAAAAACTCTGTCATTCCTTGAATTTTTATTGATTGACCTATTCGATATTATTCAAAACCTCCTTAATGTAATGGATCATTTTCCATCGCTCTTCCGGGGTTACTTGAGAAGCATGGCTTCCCATTGCTCCCTTACCGTAGGTTATGGTATGGTACATTCTTCCGACTTCAATGGTGTCTATGTAATCAGAACTGAATTCACCAAAGGGAGGAGGAGGATAACTACTATTAGCCATAACAGGCCCTTCACTTTTTCCTTTTTTACCATGACACTGGTCACAATACCTTTCGTATAAGACTTTTCCCCTTGATAAAACTTCATCTGTTGGTTTAAACGGACTTTCCAAAGAGTCGCCTGCCATCTCATAACCTTTCACATTATCCGGAAAAGGGTATTGGTAATTTAGCTGTCCGCGTGCTATGGAATTTTCGGGTGGTTTCCTAAGGTTTTTCCCATGTTTGTTGAATGCATTCTTTTTTCCTTTTACTTGGGATAATGGTTCATAAGGGATGGAAACATACATTTCATAAGCAGGCGTATACCTATAACCGGGGTGGTTGGGGTCGTAATTGCCGCTACCCGGGCTCCGGTTATAGCTGCAGGCATTCAAAGCCAGGATTATAATGAAGCTTATGGTTACTGTTTTATTCTTCATGACCATCTAATTTGCTTTTTTCCTACTTCATTTTAATGGGTAGGGGAATGGGTGATTTTTGTTCAAGGTACTCTTCTTCAACCACCTCTTCAGCCCCATATTTCTTCAATAAATCTTTTAGTGCTTCTTCATCGCCATTGCTTTCTACCAAAAAGACAAAGCGGTCCTGTGTGGCCCTCGGATGGTAAATTTTTGGCTCAAATCCAGGTAACATCGAATTTCTAATGAGGTAAGCAGTAATCAAACCCAAAGCGGAAAGCAGAACGGTTAACTCAAATGTAATAGGGACAAAAGAAGGTAATGGCAATGTGGGCTTGCCACCAATGTTAAGCTGCCAATCCATATGCATCATGTAAGTCATCATTAGCAAAGCCAGTGTTCCACCGGTTAATCCAGAAATAAAGGCTACATAACCTAACCGGGTAGGCTTAAGCCCCATAGCCTTTTCCAACCCGTGGACCGGAAATGGGGTAAATGCATCTTTTACATGGTAGTTTTTGTTACGAACCGATTTGATGGCTTCCGTAAAAACATGATCGTCATCAAAAACACCCATTACACATTTGGTACGTTTTAATAAATCTGCCATAGTTCAAAGACCATTTTTAATGAACTGTTTCTTCTTCCTTTTCTTCATGCCAATCCCCTTTATAAGCTTCTTCTGAGTAATCAAACTGAATATCAGATGGGATTTCAGTACCATTCAAAGCACCTAAAGGCTTACCTTTTTGGG
>CAZJWK010000143.1:0-5652 GCA_964549595.1 uncultured Sphingobacteriales bacterium
TATTAGATCAAAACTTCTCAAAAACATTTCCATAAAATTCATTGTAGAACCTTTAATTCAAAATCCCAGATGTTACTTTGGTCCGAAATAAAAATTTGAATCCTCTTGAAATTTGTTACCTCCCACCCGGTCACTATGCTTAGGTGTCATCATTCTGACAACAAAGCAATCAAACCGCTTAAAAAGGAATGGAAACAATGCTAAAAAGGTTAAAATACTATGAGATGATTTCCATACTTAGTAACAGGGTCACAGCCGTTGCCGACAAAATAAATTCCATAATACAATGAAACCCTTGAAACGAAATTCCATCTTGATTTTAATGACAAGCCTTATGACCATGAACCCATCCCCAAAAACCAGTGCACAGAACCTGGACCCCCAATGGCAGACCGATACCAGCCAAAGACTGGTTGACCTGGATGAGTTCAAAACCATGCTCAAAAGGGACCAGATTCCCCCGATTGATGATCCGGTTTTCTGGAATCTCAATAAAGCAAAGGATGAATTTCATGAGCATGAGCCCGTCATTGTCGTGGAAAATGGGGATCAAGCAAAAGCTTATCCGGTCAGCATCTTGATTCACCATGAGATCGTGAATGACAAAGTGGATGGCAAACCCCTAACCATTACTTATTGCCCCTTATGCAATGCCGGTATGGTCTTTGAGCGAGAGCTTACTTATGAAGGCAAAACCTATTTGCTGGACTTTGGTGTCTCGGGAATGTTAAGGAAAAGTGACCTGGTTATGTGGGACCGGCAGACGGAAAGCTGGTGGCAGCAAATATCCGGTAAAGCTTTGGTGGGCAAACTGGCCGGTGCCGAATTAAACTTGTATCCATCCAGCATGCTGGCCTTTGAGGATTTTGAGGCCAACCATCCCGATGGAAAAGTTTTAGCCACTGAAACCGGGGAAATCCGGGATTATGGGACCAATCCCTATGTGGGGTATGACGAAAATGAAAACGAACAACCCCGCTTCATAGAGGAGTCCGTTAACAGTCCCCTACCGCCTAAAGAGCGTATTGTGACCATCAAGGGTCAAAACCAATCAAAAGCTTACCCCTATTCAGTGATCCGGGAACAGGAAGTCCTCAATGACAGCCATGAAGGGAAAAAAATAGTCATCTTTTTCAAAGGCAACACCTTATCCCCCCTGGATGAAAAGCAAATCGCAAAATCCCGTAAAATTGGCTCTGCCACAGTTCACAGCCGGGAATTGGGAGACCGGGTTTTAACTTTTGAAAAAGCGGAAGCCGGGATCAAGGATCAGCAGACCGGTTCGATCTGGAACATCCGGGGCCAGTGTGTGGAAGGGCCGCTCGAAGGCGAGGAATTGCCTCCGGTAATTCATGGTGACCATTTTGCCTTTGCCTGGTTTGCCTTCCATGAAAACACCAAAGTTTACAAAACCCAGCAATGATGGATTGGCTTACTTACTCCCAGGAATTCCTCAAAGCTGCCAAGCATCATAACACGACAGAGGAATATATCCGGAAAGCAAAGGCTGCTGATGAGCAGGATTTGTTAAAGGCGCTGCCATCGGATGCGGAAAAATTGACCTTTTGGATCAATCTCTACAATGCTTTCAACCTCCACTTGTTAGGGGCCCAAACTTTGGAGGACTTGACCTTGCTTCAGAAATGGCGGCATTTTCGGTACCATCGTTGGCAAGTAGGCGATATCGGATTAAGGCTGGATGACATGGAACATGGCATCCTGCGAAGAGGCAAAGCCTGGTGGGGATTGGGCTACTGGCCGCAACTTTTTCCCGGAGAATTTGTGAAACAAGCCATGCCCACAACCTTGGATTCCCGTATTCATTTTACGTTGAATTGCGGGGCAACCAGTTGTCCACCCATTCGATTCTATGAAGCAACCCGGATTGATGACCAATTAGATTTGGCCACCGAGGCTTACCTGGAATCCACGGTAACATTTGACGCCAAGAACCGGATCAACCAGATCCCCAAAATACTTCAGACTTACAGGGGGGATTTTGGTGGCGTGAAGGGGCTTAGGGATTTTATTAAGCGCACTTTCACAGAAAATTAATTGCTTCCGTGGCCAATTAAGGGGAGCTTAGCGTATCAAACCTTAGCAAAAGCCATGAGCCGGTAACTTTGCACAATGCCATCCCTGACATATAGCCGCGTATTGGCATCCTATTTTTTACCTACTTCCAATTTTTCCATATCTCTGGTGTTCTGAGAAATATATCACAATTCTTTTGTTCCCTTTGAAATAAGGATAAAACAGTTCATACTGGCCATCATTAGACCGGTATCTATAGTCCTTTTTTCCCTTTTCAAATACTCCATTAAGGAAATTTCGCTCTTGTTGATTCGTTTCCCGGATAAAATCCTTTTTGAGGGGTTTAATGGTGTCGTTCAAACTACCGTGGTATTGGTTTGTGAAACCGAGGAAAACCGGCTCTTTGTTAATCGAATCTTTTACCAAAATGGAAACATGTGGAAAATTTTCATCGGTTTTTGAAAGCACTTCTAAGGTATTTTTTGTTTTGATTATCCAATCTTCAGTAAACTCATAGTTAACCAGGTGGTCGCTTTTCTTATTATTAGTTTCAATTATTGATTTTGCCGAGTTAACTAAGCGGTTTTCTTTCTTTTTTGATGTCAAGTAGTCCCCACCAAAAAGAATGAGTAATAGAACCGGAAAAACTGATAATAGAAGCCAACCAACTTTTTTCCCACTTTTTGAAGTTAAATTGTCTTTATTGTGTTTTTCCGCAATTCTTGTCAGGTTAAACATAATGTTGAGTACCAATGCACCTCCCATCAATGCTAAAATTCCAAAAACACTCATGTAAAAGGTTTCGGTTAGATTTTCCTGAAAAACCTTTAATCCGAAAACTTGAACGGTTATAAATGTGAAAACCCAATAAATGAGAAAAATTATTGTAATAACCCCGATTATGTTACTTAGCCGAACTAGGTGGATATTTCGGTGATATTGACCCCCCGTTCCGGTAAACTGACCCCCCCATCTTTCCTACTTTTAAAGATCGCTATTGTATGACAAAATTACTTGTTTTTTCTGAGACTTTCTCCTTTTAATTCGAACCTGTATGATGTATGAACAAACCGGTCTAATATAGCATCTGCAATGGTTTCTTCTGCGATAATCTCATACCAGTTCTCTACTGGTAACTGACTGGCTATGATGGTGGATTTCTTGTTATGACGATCTTCAAGTATTTCCATGAGGTCCATCCGGTGTTGTTGCTCCAGGTAAAACAAACCAAAATCATCGAGAATAAGCAAATCGGTTTTAGCCAGTTTTTCAAAGAATTTCATCATTTTACCTTCAAGTCTGGCCATCTTCGTTTGTTGCAGGAGTTTCTGGAGGCTGTAATAAGCCACTTTATATCCCTGGCAACAGGCCTGATGCCCTAAGGCCGAAGAAAGATAACTTTTTCCGCATCCTGTTGCTCCTGTGATCAGTATAGACTGCCCATCCCGGATGTAATCTCCGGTAGCCAGGGTCATTATAAGTTCCTTGTTCATCCCGCGCGAGCTGTCAAACTGAAGTTCTTCAATAGATACCTGATAGCGGAACCTGGCGTTTTTCCTTAACCGTTCAAAACGCCTGTTTTTCTTATCCTCCTCCTCGGCCTGTAGGAGCAATTCAAGGCCTTCGCTGAGAGTAAGTTCATGATGTTTTTTGGTTTCGAGTAATTCCTGCCAGCTACGTTTCATACCGTAGAGGCGGAGGTTTTGCATCTGCGTTTGAATGTCCATAAATTCAGATATTTAGTTTTGATTGTTTGTAATAGTCTTCACCTCTAACATTTTCATGCTTTGGCAGTGATTGTGATTGTCCTTCCCCCTGTTCTGCATCTTGCCACACCTCACTTGCCTTATTTTCCAAAAGGTTTTTTATGAACTTGTAGGAATAGCGTTCACAGTCGATAGCAATCCGGCACGCCTTTTCAAAAACTTCTGTTTGGTTTTTGCGATAAAGGCTGAACAGACCGTCACAGGTGCGGTAAAGTTGCTCCGGAACCCGGTTTTGATTAAAGATGCGTTTTACCAGTTCATAAAAAGAAGCAATCTGGGTTTTTGAAGCCCGCCTGATGTAATATTCGGGGCTGCGATCCAGGTAATGCTGATGCTGGGAACACAAGTGATCTTTGACAAAAGTGTATTGGCCGGGCTTAAAACTCCTTGTATGCACAGCGATTTGTTCCTGGTCACAGAAGATACGCACCAGTGACCGGGTGTAGACAACCTTGACTTTTCTTCCGATATACTGGTAAGGCACACTGTAATAGTGTTTTTCCGGGTAAAGGAGGATATGGTTGTTTTTAGCCGCCTTGAGTTCCTTGTAATGCTTCAACTCAAAGTCCTGCCGGGGTAAGGGCATGAGGCGGGGCTTTTCTTCGGCTAAGAACTCTTCTTCCCGGCAATAAGGCTTTAGCTGCATACGGGTTTGGTTATGCCGGTGAGTTTTCTTCCTAATGGCCTTATTTAATTCACCAAGGCTGAAGAATTGCTCATCACGAAGTCTGGCGTAAACCTGTTTGTAGATGAGCTGAACCTGGTTCTCCCCAAGGGCTTTATCTTTAGGCTTAGCCACTCTCGCAGGTACGATACTCATGCCATAATGATTGGCAAAATCATCCAGAGCGGTATTGACATCTGGCTCATAACGATCAGCCTTTACAATGGCCGATTTCAGGTTATCCGGTACAAGTACCACCGGCACCCCTCCTAAAGCATGTAGACAGCAAACAAGGGCATAAATGAAGTCTTCCACCTGCTGACTTTCAATGGCCATGGCAAAGGCATAGTCCGAGTAAGGCATGCAAGCTACCAAAACCTCGCACTCAACTTCTTCTCCGGTCTCAGGGTTGATATAGCTGAGCTTTTTGCCTGCAAAATCCACAAACAACTTCTCCCCAGGGTTATGGGTGAGCACCATAGAAGGATTTGTGGCCTTGCGGTACTGCTGGAGATGATGACAGAATTGGGTGTAGGAGTAGCCATTCGGAAAGGTTTGACGGTATTCTTCCCAAAGGAGTTTACGTGTAACACCTGTACGATTCAGTTCCTGTGCATAGTATTCCAGATGAGGTTTTAGCTGTTCATAACGCTCATCTTCCTTATAGGCAGGATTGCCTGCATGCAGCTTCTTTTCCAGCTCATGCTCTTCAAGCTTTAGGAGTTCATCAATAGGCTCATTAAGTTCTTTGACCTGACCGAGATAACCTTTGACAGTATTTTTAGCAGCATCTACACATTTGTAGATCTTTTTCTTACTATAACCTTGCCGGTGTAAGCGTAATACTTGCTTGACTTTGCTCATAGGTAAAATTTTTCCTGCCATTGGCGATCTTTTTAGGGATGAAACCCTAAAGTAAAAAGCAGGAAAGAGGGGGCAGTATACTCCGAAATAGCCTGATAATCAATAGCTAACTATGGATATTACCACCTCAGAAAAATAACAACCATCGGGGGGTCAGAATGCTCCGAAATACTAACCCTGAAATTTTAGAGGGGGGGTCAATATCAGCCGGAATGTCGGCCTTAAAAACCCCGATTTTCAAAGCCGGATAAGGGGGGTCAATATGCTCCGGCCTATCCACTAGGTGCTTTGGATTCATTCAAAGTCTGTTTTATTTTTATGGTT
>CAZJWK010000144.1:0-5556 GCA_964549595.1 uncultured Sphingobacteriales bacterium
CCCTTTTAAGTGATCTAAGAAAATGATCAGGGTTATTGATCTTTGTTCTTATCATTTTCGTTGACCTCTTCGTAGTCAACGTCCTCAACGTTTTCATCGCTGCCACTTTGCTCTTGACCTTGTTGTTCCCCACTGGTTTGTTCCTGACCTTCGCCCTGACCGCTATCTTGTTGCTGAGCTTGGTACATTTCCTGGGAAGCTGCTTGCCAGGCTTCATTCAATTCATTGGTGGCCTGATCAATGGTTTCAAGGTTTTCGTTCTTGTGGGCTTCCCGGAGCTTTTCCAAAGCATCCTGAATGGGTTTCTTCTTTTCTTCGGGTATCTTATCACCGTAGTCATTCAATTGCTTATCGGTGGAGAAAATCAGGTTATCGGCATTGTTAAGCTTCTCGACCCTTTCTTTTTCCTGACGGTCCTTTTCTGCATTTTCTTCTGCCTCTTTCTTCATCTTTTCTATTTCATCTTCACTGAGGCCGGAAGAAGCTTCAATTCGGATGCTTTGTTCTTTGCCCGTAGCTTGATCCTTAGCACTTACGTTCAGGATCCCGTTAGCGTCAATGTCAAAGGTTACCTCGATTTGTGGTGTACCACGAGGCGCGGGTGGTATACCATCCAGGATGAATTTGCCAATGGACTTGTTGTCCTTAGCCATCGGTCGTTCACCCTGTAGGACATTAATTTCAACGGATGTCTGGTTGTCAGCAGCTGTGGAGAAAGTTTCGGTTTTCTTGGTCGGAATGGTGGTATTGGCTTCTATTAATTTGGTCATGACGCCACCCATGGTTTCGATGCCAAGACTCAATGGGGTAACGTCCAATAAGAGGACATCCTTTACGTCTCCTGCCAATACGCCTCCTTGAATAGCAGCACCTAAGGCTACCACCTCATCCGGGTTAACGCCCTTATGAGGATCCTTACCAAAGAATTCCTTAACCTTTTCCTGTACTTTCGGGATTCTTGTGGAACCCCCTACCAGAATGACCTGGTTAATGTCACCGGGCTTTTTACCTGATTGTTCCACAGCATTGCGTGTAGGCCCCATGGCTCTTTCTACAAGGTCGTCTATTAGTTGCTCAAACTTGGAGCGGGTAATTTTAGTAACCAAGTGCTTGGGTACATTGTCGATGGAAGTAATGTACGGTAAGTTGATTTCACTTTCGTTGGCAGTGGAAAGCTCAATTTTGGTTTTTTCAGCCGTTTCCTTCAACCTTTGAAGGGCCATATTATCTTGTCGAAGATCTACATTGTGTTCTTCCTTAAATTGATCGGCTAACCAATCAATGATTACCCGGTCAAAATCATCACCACCTAAATGAGTATCACCATTGGTGGCTTTGACTTCAAAAACTCCATCACCCAATTCAAGGATGGAGATGTCGAAAGTACCGCCACCTAAGTCAAAAACGGCAATGGTTTGGTCTTCTTCTTTCTTGTCCAGCCCGTAGGCAATAGAAGCTGCTGTGGGTTCATTAATGATTCGCTTTACTTCCAAACCGGCAATTTGCCCAGCTTCTTTAGTAGCTTGACGCTGCGAATCGTCAAAATAAGCGGGAACCGTGATAACGGCTTCTTTGACTTCTTCACCCAGGTAGTCCTCGGCTGTCTTCTTCATTTTCTGAACCACCATGGCCGATAATTCCTGTGGTGTGTATTCCTTTTCGCCAATGTTAACCCGGACGGTATCGTTTTTCCCTTTATTCAGGGGGTAAGAAAATTGCTTGAGTTCTTCGGTTACCTCATCATATTTCCTTCCCATGAAACGCTTGATGGAAGTTATTGTGCGTTCCGGGTTAATGATGGCCTGCCTTTTAGCCGGATCACCAACTTTTATCTCACCATTTTCCATGAATGCTATAACGGACGGGGTAGTTCTTTTGCCTTCGCTATTTTGTATAACACTAGGTTGACTACCTTCCATGACCGATACGCAAGAATTCGTAGTGCCTAAATCTATTCCGATAATCTTACTCATACGATGTTATCTTTTTTGTTTTTCAAAAATTCTTCATTCCTATCTGTACAATGGCAATGCCAAAACCCCGGCCCCCGGTTTTGCCTGTCAAAAATGAACAAATTTCTAAAGGCTATGACAAAAAGGCAGAAGATTTGTTAAGGAGTGAATTTTAATTGGTCAATTCTTTGAAGAGAGTCTTTAGTCCCCTCGCTAAATTGAAAATCGTATTTTGTTTTACGCCGGGAGGAAAATATTCCCCTGCCATTGTTAATGTTGGTGTATTCCGGTTTTTTCTGAACAATGCTTGTCGAAGGCTTATTGACTTCAAGGTAATTGAAAATTTCCTCAGCACCACCGGTAACAATCAACTTAACCTTCAGGTCTGAGATGGGCCTTTTTATGGCTTTGTCACTTGCCAATCTGCTGCTTACCATTTCGAAAAACTGATCTGACGGCAATCTATATTCAAAGTCTTCGCGGTCCGTTTGCCTGGTGTTTTTTTCCGGGAAAAACACCCATTCGGTAGTATCCCAATAGCTTTTCCCGGTATTTTTATTGATGTTTTTGTAGATCATGTTCATTTGGAACTTATAGAAAAAAGCATGTTTACCGGTTCTTCCATCAAAAGTAATTTCACCTGTTTCTGCAAAGCTAAATGTGTTTGGTGCTCGGGGAAATTGCGAGGTAGGGGATCTTAAAATCAGTTTACCCAAAACAGGAGTCTGTGCAGTGACTTGATTCTGATCTTTCAAACTATCAATGACTAATTTGTACCGATTTTCAGGATTTAACACCATTTTTCCTTTGTACATCATATTACCCGGATGAGGAAAAAGCCCCGGTTCTTTCGTTTTTAAGCGTACCTTTTCCAGGGCTACGGACTTTTGGACCTGACCGTTGTTAATTTCCTGTAATCTGGCCCTGATGTTGTGATTGTGATAAAGGGAATCGGGATTGCGCCTGGCGATGGTTTCTGCATCTTTGTTTTTATTTAAAAAAGCCTTATTAATCTTGAGGTAGTGGGTGGTATCACGGGGATCCAACAGCCCGTAAACAATGGTTATTTCTTCCCAGGGGGCGTTCACATCTACGGTATTGTCGCAACCCGAAATTGATGTGATAAGGAGCATAAAAGCACCACCTATTCCAAGTAATTTTTTCATAAAGCCTTCTTTAATGAATGGCAAAACTAATAAATCTTTAAACGGCAATGTATTGGTGCCTATTGTCGGTCATGCCGTAAAATCTTTAATGAATGATGGCATGTGTCTAAGAACTTACCCGGACTGACCATTTGTCGTAATGGGCTAATTTTTGACATGCCATGGGTAAAACCAAAGGAAAATGGCTTATACCCTTTTTCTCTATATAGTCAGGCAGGGTCTTGAGAGTAACCGTAAACGATCAATTTGACCGCTAATTCGTGAAATTATATTAAATTCCCAACCTTAAAAAACAGGTTTATGGTTCAGCAAAAAGGGGATTACCGCAAAATAACCACACATGTCCTACAGGATATGTACCAGAACGATGAGCACATTTCCATGCTAACGGCATATGATTATACTTTTGCGCGGATATTGGATAAGGCCGGTTTGGATGTCATTCTGGTCGGTGATTCGGCTTCCAATGTCATGGCGGGCAACCATACCACTTTACCCATTACCCTCGATCAGATGATTTATCATGCATCTTCGGTTGTGAATGGCAGGAATCGGGCCTTGATAGTGGTTGATTTACCATTTGGTTCTTATCAAGGAAGCAGTCGCGTTGCTTTGGAATCTTCCATCAGAATAATGAAGGAGTCAGGAGCCCATGCCGTAAAGATTGAAGGCGGGGAGGAGATACGCGAATCACTGGATCGTATTATTTCCGCAGGGATTCCGGTTATGGGGCATTTGGGGCTTACACCCCAATCGATATACCAATTCGGTACTTTTTCGGTCAGGGCAACGGAAGAAGAAGAAGCCGAGAAATTACTTAAGGATGCTAAGGTACTTGAGGAAGCCGGCTGTTTTAGTATTGTACTCGAAAAAATACCGGCGCAACTGGCTAAAAAGGTGACGGAATCCATTAATATTCCGACTATTGGTATTGGTGCAGGACCCCATGTAAGTGGACAGGTGCTTGTATTACATGATATGCTCGGGTTGAGCAAAGATTTTAATCCCCGTTTTCTGAGACGCTACCTCGACCTTTACGATGAAATAACCGGAGCGGTGCAGCAATACATTGAGGATGTGAAAAACGGGGATTTCCCGAATGAAAATGAATCATACTGAATGGTTAATTTTTTTGTTAGCCATGAAGGAATTTTAAAGTCCCCTTACGGATTAGGTCTAATCCACAACCTATTCGAATTCAATTTTGAGTACTCCTATGAATTGGAATATAAAAAGGATAAAAAATTTTCCGTACTTCGTTTTTAGCTTCCTTGTTTTGGCTATTGCTTGCAATCAACAGATTAAAAAGGAATACTATGAATTCGGCCAGCTTAAAGTGAAGGCGAAGTACCAAAATGGTAAATTGAATGGTGAAAGAAAATTATATCACAAAAATGGTAAGCTTAAAGAAGTTGCTTATTATGAAGATGGAAAAATAGAGGATACACTTAGGAAATATTATCCAAATGGACAGCTTAAACTTTTAGCGCCTTTTGAAGGAGGTAAAGAAAATGGGTTGGTAAAAATTTATCGGAAAACCGGGAAATTAAAACGGGTCGTACAAAAAATAAATGGTAAAGTTCAAGGGATGTACAAGTCCTATCATAAAAAAGGAAAATTAAGGATTAAAGCACTATATGAGAATGACACTGTGGTCCGGTTTTACCAAAAATTTAAAACAACAGGAAAACTGACTGAAGATTATCGGGATATTATGGTTGAACCTGAATCTGATACGGTGAGGGTAGAGGAGCCCTTTAAATTTAAGGTAAGCAGTTACGGGCCGATGAACCTTTATGATTCTGTTAGAGCCGGTTTTTATACCCTTAATATTGACACTTTGATCCATGAGGATTCCGGAGATTATATATCTGCCCTTTTTCACGATGAAAAAAGAATGCCCGATAGCTTTTATAAGTTTAAAATCGTTAAAGAAAACAGGTATCTGTCTTTAAATCCAACCAGAGATGGTTTAAGTAAGTTTATTCACAAAAAGGATAATGGTAAAACCTTTTACTTTAGTTATAAACCCAAATATACGGGTGCACATTATTTTATGGGCTATTACCGCTTAATTCGGAAAGATACCCCGGTTGTCAAATTCAATCCTACTTTTTCATTCCCCATTCGCTTTTACGTAAAAGGTAAAAAGCGGGCAAATCCAAGTAACATTTGGGCAAAATAGGATAAGCCATGAAAAGCAAGTTTTATTCAATTCCTGAAAGACAACAATGAATAGGGCCAAAAGCGTAATTTACGATAATTTAAGTTTTCTGATTGTGATCCATCCTTAGCCCATTGATTAAAAATTTTCTGTTGCTCTCACCTTCCTTAGTCTGCGGGCAAAGCAATTGATTTAGGGCACCACCGACTAATAAAAGATAAATGGTTCTACCCCATTTTTTGTGGAAATTTAGTGCTGTGGTTTTACATGGGGC